>CAYFMF010000091.1:0-1896 GCA_964344135.1 uncultured Piscirickettsiaceae bacterium | reverse complement strand
TCAAAGTGAGTGTAAAGGAAACTCTCTTCATGGTGCGCCAGGCACCACTTGGCCATGATCGATCCGCCGCGAGAGACGATGCCGGTGACACGGTCGGCAGTCATCGGTACGTGACGCAGCAGCAGCCCGGCGTGGATGGTGAAGTAGTCGACCCCCTGCTCCGCCTGCTCGATCAGGGTATCACGCATGATCTCCCAGGTAAGGTCCTCGGCAATACCCTCCACCTTCTCCAGCGCCTGATAGATCGGCACGGTGCCGATCGGCACCGGTGAGTTGCGCACAATCCACTCACGGGTCTCATGGATGTTCTTGCCGGTGGAGAGATCCATCACCGTATCGCCACCCCAACGGATCGACCAGGCCATCTTCTCCACCTCCTCCTCAATCGAGGAGCCGAGGGCGGAGTTGCCGATATTGGCGTTAATCTTGGTAAGGAAGTTGCGACCGATGATCATCGGCTCCAGTTCCGGGTGGTTGATGTTGGCCGGGATGATTGCCCGCCCGCGCGCCACCTCATCGCGCACAAATTCGGGGGTGATCCGCTCCGGGATTGAGGCACCAAAGTGTTCCCCCTGATGCTGCTGTAACAGCCCGGCGTCCTGGACCGCCTCCAGCTTCTGGTTCTCGCGGATCGCCACAAACTCCATCTCCGGGGTGATGATCCCCCTGCGGGCATAGTGCATCTGGCTGACATTCTGACCGCTCCTGGCACGGCGCGGCTTACGCGACTCGTGAAAACGGAGGTGGGCCAGCTCGGGATCAGCGGCACGCTGCTGCCCATACCGGGATGAGAGACCACTCAACTCTTCGGTATCGTTACGATCCTCAATCCAGCCGCTGCGAATGGGGTCCAGCCCCTGACGCAGATCCACCTTGATCGCCGGATCGGAGAAGGGGCCAGAGGTGTCATAAACGTGGATCTTCTCATCGGTCGTCAGGGTGATCTCCCGCATCGGCACCCGGATATCGGGGCGGCTCCCCTCCACATGGATCTTCTGTGATTGGGGGAAGGGCTCTACGGCAATATCACCGGCCTGGTGAATCCGCGCATGGACATCTTCGGGTCTGGCATTCATCGATCTTTCCTTTGCTTTCCTTCCCCGCTCTCTTGGGGCCGACATGAGCCGGTTCAGGTCTCTGGGTCATACTGCTACAGCTCCCAAGGGTCTGTTCTCAGCCCGAAGCAGTAACATAACGGGCACCCCTAGCAGTTCGAATCCGCTCACTATATCATAGGGCTGTTTGGTAACCCTATTTTGTAGCATTTGATGTGGAGAGAGTGATGAACCTGGAGCAGGCCCAATTCAACATGGTAGAGCAGCAGATCCGACCCTGGAACGTGATGGATGAGAGAGTGCTGCAGGCCGTTGAGGATACCCCGAGACACCACTTTGTTGCGGAGTCCCAGCAGACGCTCGCCTACATGGATCTTGCACTCCCGATTGGTGAGGGGCAGTCGATGATGGAGCCCCGCCTGGAGGCCCGGATTGTACAATCACTGGATCTGCAGAAGAACGAGACGGTACTGGAGATCGGTACCGGGAGTGGTTATCTCACCGCACTGCTCTGCAAGCTGGGTACATCGGTACGCAGCATCGAGCTCCATGAGGGCCTTATGGAGAAGGCGAAGGAGCGCCTCACCAGAGAGGGAATCGGCAACTTCATCCTGGAGAGTGGGGACGCTCTCTCAGAGCGCTGGGGATTCAACAGCAACTACGATGTGGTGGTGCTAACCGGTGCGGTTACAAGGGTCCCGGAGAGGCTGAAGGATATTGTCAATACCGGTGGCCGACTCTTGGCCATTGTTGAGAATGGCGGCGTCAAGACGGTCTTGCTGATGACACGCTTTGATGACGAGAGCTGGGTAACCGAGTCCCTGTTTGAGACCGAGGTAGA
>CAYFMF010000090.1:0-2088 GCA_964344135.1 uncultured Piscirickettsiaceae bacterium | reverse complement strand
ATTGTAGCTCCCGAACATTCTCACCATGTAACCCAGCGAGACAATCGCCTGAGGAGACAGCAACATGGGCCAAAGAGAGGCGGATGAAGTTTTGTGTATTTAGTTAACCGTCACCGTAATTCCAGACTACCCTCTACGCAGCGCCTCAATCACCGGCGCCGTATCCGGTCGTACCCCTCGCCACAGCAGGAAGGATTCGGCCGCCTGCTCCACCAGCATCCCCAGTCCATCCAGCACCCTGGAGGCACCAAACTCCTCCCCCCACTCCATGAATGGGGTCGGCTCGGTTGAGTACATCAGGTCGTAACAGACCGCATCGGGGGCCAGCAGATCAAACGGCAGCGGGGGAAGCTCCCCCTGCAGGCTGGCTGCGGTGCCATTGATCACCAGGTCAAAGTGCTGGCCATCGAGCTCATCAAAGCCACCCCCCTCGACCCTTCCAAGGTCAGCGAACTCCTCGGCCAGGGCCTCGGCACGCTCTGCCGTCCGGTTGGCGATGGTGACCTGTGTTGGCCCCTCGTTGAGGATCGGCTCGAGTATGCCCCGGATCGCACCACCGGCACCGAGCAGCAGGATCTTCTTTCCCTTGAGCTCAACCCCGTTATTCTCGATCAGGTCACGCAGCAACCCCACTCCATCGGTGTTGTCGCCATAACGGGTTCCATCCTCACGAATCTGGATGGTATTGACTGCACCGGCCCGCTCGGCACGAGGGGAGCGCTTATCCACCGCCTCCCACGCCTCATGCTTGTAGGGGACGGTGACATTCATCCCCCTCCCCTGTAGCTGCTGGAAGGCATCCAGCACCTGCAGGAAGGTACCGGCCTCCACCTTCTGCTTGTCGTAGAGCAGATCCTGCCCGGTCTGCTCTGCAAACTGGGTGTGGATCTGCGGGGATTTGCTGTGGGCGATCGGGTTACCCACCACCATGTAACGGTCGGTCACTGCTGCTCTTTCAACCAGCGTGCCACATCCTTGGCATAGTAGGTGAGAATGCCATCGGCACCGGCTCGCTTGCAGCCCAGTAGCGCCTCCAGCACCACCGCCTGTTCATTGAGCCACCCTTTCATCGCCGCCGCCTTGAGCATGCTGTACTCGCCGCTGACATGGTAGACAAAGGTGGGGGCTCCATACTGATCCTTGACCCTGCGGACAATGTCGAGATAGGGCATCCCCGGCTTGACCATCACCATGTCGGCCCCCTCGTCCAGATCAAGCCCCACCTCCCAGAGCGCCTCATTGCTGTTGGCCGGATCCATCTGGTAGGTCGACTTGTCTCCCGACCCCAGATTGGCCGCAGAGCCCACCGCATCGCGGAACGGGCCATAGAAGCTGGAGGCATACTTGGCGGAGTAGGCCATGATCCTGGTATGGATATGCCCCTCCTCCTCCAGTGCAAAGCGGATATCCCCAATCCGTCCATCCATCATGTCGGAGGGGGCGACAATATCGGCACCCGCCTCGGCATGGGAGAGCGCCTGCTGCATCAGCACCTCAACCGTCTCATCATTCAGCACATAGCCGGAGTCATCAATGATCCCATCCTGACCATGGGTGGTGAATGGGTCCAGCGCCACATCGGTCATCACCCCCAGCTGCGGAAATTTCTTCTTCAGTGCCCGCACTGCGCGCTGCGCCAACCCATCCGGATTCCAGGCCTCTTCGGCCAGCAGGGACTTCTTGTTCCTGGGCACAACGGGGAAGAGGGCGATGGTGGGGATCCCCAGATTCACCAGCTCTCTGGCCTCCTTCAGCAGCTGGTCGATGGTGACCCGCTCCACCCCCGGCATCGATTTCACCTTCTGGCGGCGATCCTTCCCCTCGATCACAAACATCGGGTAGATCAGATCATCCGGAGTCAACTGGTTCTCCCGCATCATCCGTCGGGAAAAGTCATCCCGCCGCATTCTGCGCATCCGCACCTCTGGGAATTGGCCTCGGCCGGTTTCTATCCTGGACACAACATCTCCTCTCTCTTTCACTGTTTAACCAAAGATGGATGATAACTGTTCAGCAATACAGGAACAGGGGGTCAGGTCTTGTTTTTTGCATAGTATGCAAAAAACAAGACCTGACCCCATACTTACA
>CAYFMF010000089.1:0-2173 GCA_964344135.1 uncultured Piscirickettsiaceae bacterium | reverse complement strand
TATGGTTCGACCCCCTCTGCATGGGTCACTGCCGCCTGCCTGTCCGATATCGGCAACAGGGTGCTTCTGGTCTCAGCGGATCTGCCGGATCCGGATCGTCTGGAGGGGCTCCAGATCGCTGAACCGGGACTGAAAAAGCTGCTGCAGCAGCAGCTGGATAGTGGACAGCTGACGCTCTCAAACGCCCTGGAGGTGGGGGCCGAGTATGGAGCGATCCACTACCTGCTCCTCCATTCGGATGAGCTGGAGCGGGCTGCCGAAATTGCCCGTCAGATCGGGGCAGTGATGGATGGGGAGCGGATTCTGGTGAACCGCACCACATTTCCTCTGGGGAGCTCGGACCGGCTCCACCGGCTGGTGGAGGAGGCGCTTGAGAGGCGTGGTTCCCCCCACCGCTCTCATCTGGTTGTGGAGCCGGACTTCATGACGGAGGGACGGATGATTCAGAACTTTCGCCGTCCCGACCGCATCCTGTTGGGAAGCGAATCGGCGCACGGGGTTGAGGTGATGCGTGAGCTCTACGCCCCCTATAACCGCAATCGGGATGTGGTGATGGTGATGTCGCCCCGCTCTGCGGAGCTGACCAAGTTCGCCTCCAACGCCATGCTGGCAACCCGCATCAGCTTCATGAACGAGATGGCCGATGTGGCGGAGGATGTGGGGGCCGATATTGAGGAGGTGAGGCAGGGGATGGGGTCGGACCGCCGGATCGGCTATGACTATCTCTATCCGGGGACCGGTTTTGGGGGACCCAACTTTGCCAAGGATGTGGCCACACTGGCGGAGACCATCCGTGCCGCCGGCTCTGCCGGTCAGCTGCTGGATGCGGTGCTGGAGATCAACGAGCAGCAGAAGGAGGTGCTCTTCCGCAAGGCGTGGCGCCACTTTGGGATGGATCTGAGTGGCAGACGATTTGCGATCTGGGGGATCTCCTACAAGCCAGGGAGCTCCGATATTCGCAACGCCCCTGGCATCCACCTGATTGAGGCGCTGCTGGAGCAGGGGGCATCGGTCCAGCTCTACGATCCGGAGGCGCTGGAGAGTGCCCGCAGCCACTTTGGCGAGAGTGAGATGATCCAGTACGGAGCTGGGCGAGACGAGGTGCTGCAGGGTGCCGATGCGCTGATGGTGGTGACCGAGTGGAAGAGATTCTGGTCCCCCGACTTTGAGCTCTTGCTGGAGCGCATGAAGACGCCGGTTATCTTTGATGGGCGCAACCTCTACGCACCGGAGCGGATGAGATCCCTGGGGATCACCTACTACGGGGTGGGGCGGGGAGAGTAATCAATAGGGGAGCTGCCAATCTCTGTTGAAATGGTTGATAATTGCCGCCCTCCTGGTTGTACAAGAATATTGAGAAAGGAATAGCAATGGAAAATGGTGTTTCAATCTCGGTCACCGGTGCCGGTGGCCGCATGGGTCGGGCTCTGATCGAGGCGGTTCAGGAGGAGCACGCTGCATCTCTGTGCTCAGCGATCGAGCATGGGGAGAGCAGTTACCTGGGGGTGGATGCCGGGGAGCTGGCCGGTATTGGCAGGGTTGGTGTGGCCATCGGTTCCGACCTGGGCGCTGCACTGGAGGATGCCGATGTGCTGATCGACTTTACCCGTCCCGCGGTAACCCTGACCAATATCGAGCAGTGCCGCAGCCGGGGAACCCGGATGGTGATCGGCACCACCGGTTTCAGTGAGGAGGAGAAGGCACTCATTGAGGCGGCATCCCGGGAGATTGCAATCGTCTTCGCCCCCAACATGAGTGTTGGGGTCAACCTCTGCTTCAAGCTGCTTGATATGGCGGCCCGGGTGATGGGCAACGAGGTGGATATCGAGGTGATCGAGGCCCACCACCGCCACAAGATTGACGCCCCCTCCGGGACGGCGCTGCGGATGGGAGAGGTGGTGGCCGATGCCCTTGGGCGTGACCTCGGCGAGTGTGCGGTCTATGGGCGCGAGGGGAATACTGGCGAGCGTGACCGCGGAACCATCGGCTTCGAGACGATCCGCGCCGGGGATATCGTTGGGGACCATACGGTTCTGTTTGCCGATATCGGGGAGCGGGTCGAGATCACCCACAAGGCCTCCAGTCGACTCACCTTCGCCAAGGGGGCGGTACGTGCCGCCGGCTGGCTGCAAAACAAGCAGTCCGGCCTCTTCGATATGCAGGATGTGCTGGG
>CAYFMF010000088.1:0-2571 GCA_964344135.1 uncultured Piscirickettsiaceae bacterium | reverse complement strand
GATGCCCCAAAAACCGGATACCCCATCAACATAAAGGTCTCTGGATTGAAAAACCCACCGCGAGGGTGGGTTTGTTGCCAGGTGAAGACTCTATCCTATTTTTTCTCTGCCGCCGCCTTTGCAGCTGCTGCGGCCTTCTGTCTGGCCTGGGCCTGAGCCTGCATCACCGCCATCCTTAGCCTGTTTGCACCGCCCACCAGCGTGTCATCCGGATTGTTTTTGCAGTGGTTTACCATCGCACCCCAGGCCTGGTTTGCCGTGATATTGAGCTGTGGTCCACGCTGTGCCATTGCGACCTGATTCATCGCGCTCAGATATCCGTGTACCCACCCCCCATAGGTCATGGCCGAGGCCTGCTGATTTTTTTCGGTCTGCTCGGCTACCGCCTTGCATGTGACCTGACCCACACCCAGTACCTGCAGTCTGGGCCCCTGCTGTGGCTGTGCGGCCTCTGTCGCCTGCTGCTGTGCGACAGCACTCCCGGAGAGTGCCGCTGCTGTTACCATTAGTCCAAAAATTACCTTCTTCATCATATCCCCTTTCATAGCAATCACCTCACCAAGATTTATCCAGCTACGCGTTTTAGTATTACACATCCATATACAAAAACAACCCTTATTGCTCAACAATTACAAATGATTAACGCTCTCGCATCGACTCCTCCATGGAGTCCAGAAATGGCGAGAGCAGATAGTCCAACACTGTCCGTTTACCGGTAATGATACTGGTGGTGACCTGCATCCCCGGCAGCAGGTGGTAGCGCAGATCTCCACGCTCAAAATAGCTGTGCTCGGTCTCCACCCGCACCCGATAGTAGGGATCCCCCTCCTGCGGCACCATGGTATCGGGGCTGATAAAGATCACCCGTCCATCCAGCTTCCCCAGACGCGAGGCATCACTCGACTGCAACCGTACCTGTGCCGGCTGATCCACCTCCACATAGCCGACATCCTGCGGCAGCAGGCGGGCCTCCACAATCAGCTGGTCCCCGGCAGGCACCACCTCCGCCAACACCTCACCCGCCTTGACCACCCCCCCAACGGTGTAGATATTGAGGGTCTTGACCACCCCGTCAACCGGAGAGCGCAGGGTGGTACGCTGCAGGCTGTCCCGAAGCTTGTTCATCCGCTTGGAGAGCTCGCTGTGCTGACGCCGTGACTCCTCCAGCTCCTTGCGTGCCTCCTCCTCAAACAGATAGCGGATCTGCTCATACTTCTGTTGCGCCTCCAGCAGTGCGGACTCCGCCCCGCTGAGTGCTGCCAGATCCTCCTCCAGCTGCCCCTGCATGGTCTGCTCCTCGCGCAGCAGGGAGAGGTGGTTGTAGCGGTTGGTGAGTTCATCCTTGAGCAGATCCTCACTGATGCTGATCTGTTCACCAATCAATTCCAGGCTGGGGCGCAGACTGGCAATCCGGGCCCTGATCTTGCCGATCTCCTGCTCCTTCTGCCGGATCTGCTCCTGCTGGGTCACCCGCTCACTCCGGTAGCGCGAGCGCCGCTGCTCAAACAGCATGCGTGATCGGGCAACCAGTGCGGGATGGAGCGACTCGAATTCGGCCGGATACTGGGGGGACTCCACCCCATTGGACTCGGCCTCCAGCCGAAACAGATCCACACTGAGCCCGTTGAGCCGCACCTCCAGCTCCTCCACATCGGCCATGCTGGCTGTCGCCTCCAGCTCGAACAGTGGCTGCTCCGCGTTTACCTGCTCCCCCTCCTTGACCAGAATCCTGCTGAGAATCCCCCCCTCCAGGTGCTGCACATACTTCACATTGGTACTGGGGATCACCTCCCCCTCTGCCACACTGACCATGTCGAGCTCGGCCAGATACATCCACGCTCCGGCAGAGGCGACCAGTGCCATCAACAGGAGAAGCAGGGCGGTTGCAGAACCGCTGCTCTCTCTCTCCTGCGGGCTGTTCCGCTGCTCCGCCACTACCCTGCTCCCCCCTGCCCCGCTGCAGCCATACCCTGGTTCTGTTCTGCAGCGCCACTACCCTGTCTGGCCTGTACCCTCGGTACAGGCTTGATGCCGAGGTCCATCAGATAGTCCGCGATCTTCAGGAACTCCTGATCATGCGAGACCACCACAATGGTCTTGCCCTCGCTCCGCAGCTGCTGGAACACGGCATAGACCGCACGCCGCCCCTCCGCATCGAGCCCCTCGGTCGGCTCATCGGCAACCACAAGATTCCCATCCGTGGCCAGCGCCCGCGCCAGCGCCAGACGGCGGCGAATTCCCAGTGCCAGATGTCTGCCCCCCTCCCGAACCACCATCGACAACCCATCCTGGCTACTGTCAATAAAGGGGCGCAGCCCGGCCATGCGGATCACCTCGTTCAACCGCTCCGGGGTAATCTTCGGGTTGGCCAGTGCAATATTTTCACTCAGGGTTCCGGTTACAAACATCGGCTCCTGCGGAAGGTAGCTGACCTGCATCCTCCACCACGGCAGCGCAATCTGCTGCAGGTCCAGCCCATCCACCATGATCTGCCCGCGTGATGGATCGATGACACCCATCAGTAGCCGTGCCAGTGTGGTTTTTCCTGAACCATTGGGGCCAATGACGGCC
>CAYFMF010000087.1:0-2976 GCA_964344135.1 uncultured Piscirickettsiaceae bacterium | reverse complement strand
CAGGTAATCACCACATTGAGCGGAGACTCCATGATCCCCTCCAGCTTGAGGTTGCGGTAGGTCTCCCGCTTCTCCTGCGGAAACATCTCTGCCGCCTCGGCATGGGCCTTGTTGAAGAGCCCGTGAATCTCCTCACGCACCTCACCGGAACGGATCACCATAAAATCCCACGGCTGCATAAACCCAACCGAGGGGGCGTGGTGGGCTGCATTCAGTACCCGTGCCAGCACCTCATCCGGAACGGAATCGGGCAGAAACTCCCCCCTGACATCACGACGGTTGAAGATTGCCTTGTAGACAGCCGAGCGTTCGGCCTCCGAAAAGATATGTTTTTCCATTCTATTCCCCTTGTGAAAAACATGGGGGTAGACCTCTCCACGGCCACCCCATTATCCTCTCAGGCCGGTCTTCTGGCTCTGGTTCATCTTCCTCGGCCCCCTTCCCGACAACAGTGTCAGTGGGTTACGACCAGGGAATCCCCATCACAGCGTTGGGCACGCAGCGGATTTTCACCGCTTTCCCGATTCTCCCTCCTGCCGGAGTGGCAACAGGGCACCTGAGTGGTTGAGCTGGGGATTATATACTAAAAGCTACTCGCCTCTACCTCCAGATAGGCCTGGCTGGCGTGGCGCCCGATCTCCCCCTCATACCCGACCCAGTCACTGACAAAGGCGGTCTGCTCAATGGCATTCGCCTTGACCTCATCAATCTCCAGCATCTCCTCAAAGGCATCAGCAGCGGTCTGGTAGATGGCTGAGAGGTAATCTTTGTAGATCGTAACGGTTGAGGCTCCTCCGGTTGGCCCGTGGCCGGGAATCCAGGTTTTCGCCCCGCTCTTCAGTACCTCCTCCAGGGAGTGGATGTTCCCCTGAAAGGTTCCATCGGCCAGATTGGGAATACGCTTCGCAGTCACATTGTCCCCGAGGAAGACCACCCCATCCTCTACCACCTCAACCATGATGTCGGTGATGGTATGGGCCTGTCCGTAGTGGTGGATTCGGAAGGTCTTGTCCCCCACCACAATCTCATCCCCATGGTTCACTGCATGGTTGGCATTCTCGACATGGGTCCCCTGGGTAAACCCCTCCGTCAGCTGCTCCATCAGGGAGACCCAGTGTGCTCCAGCCCACTCCTCCACCTCCTTGATCATGGTTGGATGGCCATAGATTGGTGCCGTGGGGTAGGCCGCCCGGATCGCCTGGTTCCCCAGCCAGTGGTCACCATGGACATGGGTATTGAAGGTGGCAACGACAGGGGCATCCGTCACCTTCGAGAGCATACGCAACACCATCTCCCCTGCCTGCACGCTGGAGCCAGGATCGACAACCACAGCCCCCGCGCTGGTCAACACCACCCCGGGATTATTCATGAACCCCTGATTCTCCACATTGGGGTGGCCCAACGGGCCATGGATCACCCAGGTGTTCTCTGCAACCTGTTCAAACGGGTAGTCACGCACCGCCTCCCCTGCTACTGCGCCCAGTGTGACCAATGCCAGCAAGGCGGCCCCAACCGTGGTTGATACAGCTCTTCTCATCCCTCAACTCCTTTGGTTTGGTATTATTGTCGGCGCCATCAGGGGCACCTCTATTTATTGAGTAAATCTGTAGGATATTATTCCACAATTTATTCAATAAGGGACGAACCCTGCCCCACCCTGACCCAAAGCAACATGCCCAAAAAGATCAAGATCACCAGCGAAAACAAGTGCAGCTTCTGCACCGGAACCCGCTGCTGCAGCTACTTCACCCAGCAGATTGACACCCCTCGCAGCAAGGATGACTTCCAGACCCTGCTCTGGCAGATCGCCCACCAGGAGATCGAGATCTATCAGGATGAGGATGGCTGGTTTCTGCTGATCAACAATCGCTGCCAGTTTATCCAGAAGGATGGGGGCTGCGGCATCTATCAGCAGCGCCCCACAATCTGTCGTGAATATGAGAACGACTGGTGCGAATATGATGAACCGGCCGAGAAGCACTTCAAGCGCCACTACACCAGCTATGACGCGTTGCTAAGCTATTGCAAAAAGCGCTTCAAACGGTGGGGTAAATAGCTGGCAACCCCGGTATACTCACCGCCCACTACTTCAGGGGATGAGAACATGAGTGATGAAAACCAGCAGTCTGAACATATTGTCGATGTAGACGAGGGCAATTTCCAGGATGCCGTTCTGCAGGCATCATTCAATGCACCGGTCATGGTCGATTTCTGGGCCCCCTGGTGCAACCCCTGCAAGATGCTGATGCCGGTGGTTACCAAGCTGGCGGAGGAGTTTGGTGGAAAGTTCATCCTGGCCAAGGTCAATGTTGATGAGAACCAGCAGCTGGCTGCACAGTACAACGCCCGCAGCGTCCCCACCGTAAAGATATTCCGCAATGGGGAGGTTGTGGATGAGTTCATGGGGGCTCAACCGGAGAGCAATGTACGCAGGGTACTGGACAACCATATTGATCGTGAATCGGACCAGTTAAGATCCCGGGCGGGTGAGCTGGTCCAGCAGGGCAAGGTCGATGAGGCGATTGAGCTGCTGCAACAGGCCAACCAGGAGGATCCGGAGAACCCACGGGTCAGGCTGGACCTGATTGGTGCACTCTTCATGAAGGGAGATTACGAGAATGTTGAACAGGCGGTGCGTGCACTCCCAATGGATGAGCGGGAGAATCCGGAGATCAAGGAGCTTGAAAACCGCCTGCTCTTTGCCCGCGCGGCAGCCGATGCAGCGGACATGGAGACCCTGCGCAACACCATTGAAGAGAATCCGGGGGAGAGTGAGGCGCGCTACCAGCTTGCCGCCCAACTGATGGTCAGTGGTGACACTGAAGGGGCACTGGGCGAACTGCTCACCCTGATGATGCGTGACCGGGAGTATGGGGATGATGGCGCCCGCAAGGGGATGCTGGCAATACTGGAGTCCATCGATAACCCGGCCATTGCCGGCCCATGGCGCCGCAAGATGGCAAGTGCACTGCTGTA
>CAYFMF010000086.1:0-3150 GCA_964344135.1 uncultured Piscirickettsiaceae bacterium | reverse complement strand
CCCCCCAACCACCACGCCACTACATGGAATTGCCCCCAATGTCGTTAACTTGGCAGGACGGCTTTCGGTGTCCAGCTTCAGAGGACGCCGTAAACCCATCCATGGGGGCTTGACGGCGGCATCCATGCCGCCAACACCTCTGAAGCTGGACACCAAAATCCTTGTATTACTGGCACTGTTCTGTGAACTGCCACACGAAAGGCTATCGACTCCGACACCAAACCGGCGTATGATTTGCCTCCTTTTTAGGCAACCCGTGACCTCCATCTACTTCACAAAGCCATGCAGATCGGCCCCTACAAGCTAAAGAACAATCTGATTCTCGCCCCAATGGCGGGTGTTACCGATCGCCCGTTCCGTCAGCTCTGCCGCTCCCTGGGGGCGGGGATGGCCGTCTCCGAGATGGTCTCCTCCAACTCACTGCTCTGGGGAAGCGAGAAGACCCGTCGGCGCGCAGACCACAGCGGTGAGGAGGAGCCCCGTTCGGTACAGATCATGGGTGCGGATCCGCAGATGATGGCAGAGGCCGCAAGATACAATGCCGATAATGGTGCCCAGATCATCGACATCAATATGGGGTGCCCGGCCAAGAAGGTCTGCAATGTTGCTGCCGGATCGGCACTGATGAGGAATGAGCCCCTGGTTGCGGAGATCCTGGATGCAGTGGTCAGCGCGGTGGAGGTTCCCGTCACCCTGAAAATCAGGACCGGCTGGGACCATGAGAGCAGAAATGGGCTGGCCATCGCAAAAATTGCCGAGAACTCCGGTATTCAGGCCCTCGCCGTCCATGGCCGCACCCGTGCCGATGGATATCATGGAGAGGCCGAATACAACACCATAGCGGCCATCAAGGAGCAGATTGCCATCCCGGTCATTGCCAATGGGGACATCACCTCTCCACAGAAGGCGGCCGAGGTTCTTGAAAAGACCGGCGCCGATGCGCTGATGGTGGGTCGGGCGGCACAGGGGAGGCCCTGGATATTCCGCTCCATCCTCCACTATCTTCAGCGCGGAGAGCTGCTGCCTGAACCGACAGCCGAAGAGATCCGTGACCTGCTGGTTGGCCACCTGAAAAACCTCTATGAATTCTATGGTGAACATACCGGTGTTCGTGTTGCCCGCAAACACATCTCCTGGTACAGCAAGGGGCAGCGCCACGGGGCCGCCTTCCGCCAGCGTGTGAACCGTGTCGAATCAACCGGGGAGCAGCTTCGCATGATCCACGACTTCTTTGAGGAAGTTATCCAGTTTGAGCGGGGGATCGCTGCATGAGTCGTCAGGAGAGGGGGAGAGACGAGGACCGTTGCGCCTCTCTGCGTGCCTGCATCCGTGGAAACCTGGAGGACTTTTTCAGCCATCTGGATGGCACAGAGACCCATGACCTCTACCAGAGGATCCTCCATGAGGTTGAGCACCCCCTGCTGGAGCTCACGCTACAGCAGTGTGACGGCAACCAGTCCCAGGCAGCCAGGATGCTTGGTATCAACCGCAATACCCTGAAGAAGAAGATGGATCAGCGCCAGATCAGCAACGGGGACTGACACTGTAAGAGCAGATAACCACCCATTACCCAACGATCAAGGAAAGAATCGATGAAAATCAGACGCGCACTCATCTCCGTCTCGGACAAGAGCGGAATTGTGGAATTTTCCCGGAAACTTGCTGCACAGGGGGTCGAGATCCTGTCGACCGGCGGGACCGCAAGACTGCTTTCGGAAAACGGGATTGACGTAACCGAGGTCTCCGACTATACCGGCTTTCCCGAGATGATGGATGGACGGGTCAAGACCCTCCACCCCAAGGTACATGGTGGATTGCTGGGGCGCCGAGGCACCGATGATGCCGTGATGGAGGCACACGGAATTCCCCCCATCGACCTGGTTGTGGTCAACCTCTACCCCTTTGAGCAGACGGTGGCCAATCCCGACTGTGACCTGGCAACCGCCATCGAGAATATCGATATCGGCGGTCCCACCATGCTGCGTGCAGCAGCCAAGAACCACGCGGCAGTGACCGTCGTGGTCAACGCCTCCGACTATGGCCGCGTACTTCAGGAGATGGAGACAAATGGTGGCGCCGTTAGCGATGCCACCCGTTTTGACCTTGCGGTCAGGACCTATGAACATACCGCCCACTATGACGGTGCCATTGCCAACTATCTGGGGCGGATTGGGGCAGAGGGCGAGAAATCAAACTTCCCCCGCACCTTCAACAGCCAGTACATCAAGACCGAGGAGATGCGCTACGGTGAGAACCCTCACCAGAGAGCGGCCTTCTTTGTTGAGGCCAACGCGGCAGAGGGGTCGATTGCAACTGCCCAGCAGATTCAGGGCAAGGCGCTCTCCTACAACAATATCGGTGATACCGATGCCGCGCTGGAGTGTGTCAAACAGTTTGACGACAGCCCCGCCTGCGTCATCGTCAAGCATGCCAACCCCTGTGGCGTTGCCTATGGAGAGGGCCTGCTTGAGGCCTATGACCGCGCCTACTCTACCGACCCGGAGTCTGCCTTTGGCGGCATCATCGCCTTCAACCAGCCACTCGATGAGGCCACTGCACAGGCCATTATCGACCGCCAGTTTGTTGAGGTCATTATTGCCCCCGCCGTCTCTGACGAGGCTGCTGCTGCAGTCAGTGCAAAACAGAATGTACGACTGCTGGTCTCCGGTTCCTGGCCGGCCGACCAGGAGCGGCTTGACATGAAACGGGTTAACGGCGGGCTTCTGGTACAGGATGCCGACCTTCTATTGAGCAACGAGACCCGTGTGGTGACCCGGCGTGAGCCCAGTGAACAGGAGATGAATGATCTTCTCTTCAGCTGGAAGGTAGCCAAGTTCGTCAAGTCCAACGCCATCGTCTATGGCAGGAACAACATGACCATCGGGGTTGGGGCCGGACAGATGAGCCGCATCAACTCGGCACGCATCGCAGGAATCAAGGCTGAACATGCAGGGCTGGAGGTGCCGGGATCGGTAATGGCATCGGATGCCTTCTTCCCGTTCCGGGACGGAATTGATGCCGCCCATGAGGCGGGAATCACCGCGGTAATCCAGCCGGGTGGATCGATGCGGGACGAGGAGGTGATTGCCGCTGCCAACGAGCACGGGATGGCAATGGTCTTTACCGGCATGAGACATTTCAGACACTAGG
>CAYFMF010000085.1:0-3479 GCA_964344135.1 uncultured Piscirickettsiaceae bacterium | reverse complement strand
TCCGTTGCCGATACGAGGATCTCGCCATCCGTAACGGGGGTCTCAATTCGGGTAACAGGTTGGTTGATCTTCACAATGGACAACTCACAAACCTGCTGACTGGAGAGAAGGCTCCACAATCAAAATTCATGCCACTCCCCCTCCGCCTCCAGCTCCCGTCCTTGCCTTGCCAACTGCGCCAGACCCTCCCCGCGGGCGGGTTTGGCTCTCTCTTCAGCCGGGGGTGCGGCCTCCACACCGCCCCCCTCCTCTTCCTCTGCAGGGGGTTGAGGCTCCGCACCATCGCCCTGCGAATGGTGACCCTCTGCCTCCCCCAGTTGAAACAGTTCGACCATCCGGGCGAGCTCCCGTGCCTGCTGATCCATCGCCTGACTGGCCGCTGCCGCCTCCTCCACCATGGCACTGTTCTGCTGATTGACCCCCGCGATCCGGGCAATGGAGGTGTTGACCAGATCCACCCCGGTCGACTGCTCCTTGCTCGCTGCCGCAATATCACTGACAATATCGTTCACCCTCTTGACCGACTCCTGGATCGATTGCAGTGCCTCTCCACTCTGCTCCACCAGATCACTCCCCTCCTCGACCCGGCTGGCACTGTCCTCAATCAGCTGCTTGATATCCCGCGCCGCATCGGCAGAGCGCTGTGCCAGGGTACGGACCTCTCCGGCAACCACCGCAAAACCCCGCCCATGCTCTCCCGCACGGGCCGCCTCCACGGCTGCATTCAGCGCCAGCAGATTGGTCTGGAAGGCGATCCCGTCAATCAGGGTGATAATCTCGGAGATCTTCCTGCTGGAATCGCTGATCCGCCCCATCGCGGTAATGGTATCACTGACAATGATCGCCCCCCCCTCGGCCTGGGTGCGGGCACTGGTTGCCAGCTCGTTTGCCTGTGCTGCATTGCCGGCATTCATCTTCACGGTGCTGGCCATCTCCTCCAGGCTGGCTGCAGTCTCTTCCAGGCTGGTCGCCTGCTCTGTGGTACGTTGTGAAAGGTCATTGTTGCCACTGGCAATCTCTGAACTCTCATGCGAGATGAGTCTGGCCGCACTGCGCACATTACCGACGATCTTTCGCTGGTTCTCCAGCGACTCATTGATCGAGGCAGTCAGAGCGGCCAACTGTCCCGGGTAGACCCCCTCGACACTCTGGCTCAGGTCTCCAACGGCAGTACGCTCCATCACCCGGGCAATCGACTCGACAACCCCCTCCATCGACTCCATCGCCCTGTTGACACTCTGTTCAATCTCGCTGCCAGCACCACTCATCCGGTGGCTGAAATCCCCACTGACAATCGCCAGCATCACCAGACTGAGATTCTCGGTCATCTGCTGTAGACTGTCCAGCGCGCCATTGACGGCGTTGCGAAAGGTGTGCAGCTCACCGTCAAACGCCTCCTCAATGCGCAGCTCATAGTCACCACTCTCAACCGCCTGCATCACCCCGTTGACCCGGTTGATTGCATCCTGTATCTGCTCCACACTGCCATTGACCGACTGTTTCAGCTGATCCAGCTCACCGCTGAGCTCTGACTCCACCCGGCGGCTGAAGTCCCCCCCGGCAGATGCAGACATCACTCCGCCAATCTCCCCAATCGCCCCCTGCAGGGAGTCGAGCAGGGTATTGAGTGTCGCTGCGGTCTCCCCAACCTCATCATCAGCCAGCTCGTCAATCCGATGTGAAAAGTCCCCCTCGTCACTGACCCGACTCATCAGGCTCCTGAGCCGATTGACCGGATTGACCACGCTGCGGGCGATATAGAGTGCAATCAGCACCGCCAGCACAACACCAGCCACCGAGCTGGAGAGCAGAAAAGTCCAGGCAAAACTCTGGGTCTCTGCCACCTGGTCGCGTGACAGCCTGACCTCGTTCTCAACCGCCAGCCTCAGCTCATGAATGGCCATCTCGATCCCGGCAGCAATCCTGTTCATCTCCTCAACCGCCTCACGCTCGTCCCGAATCGTCTGATCCACAATCGGGGTGACGTAGTTGACAATCGCATCCAGCCCCCGTTTCGCCTTGCCGATCTGACGGGACTCCCCTCGCTGAAAATGGGAGAGCTTGATGGAGCCATTCGCCTTCTCGACCTTGCTGGCAAACCTGAAGATCTTCTTGTTGAGGCTGGCATATTTTTTCAGCAGCCTGGCCAGCATTGGGTCATCGACCTCATACCCACGATACCAGCGCTCATAATCACTCTTCTCAAGATCGAGGTTTCCGGTAAATGGGGCGTCAAACCTTGCCGCCTCCCCAAGCGCGGTCAGCCAGTCATTGAGTGCAATCCGCTGCTGCAGGACAAAGGTCTTGAGATCAGTCTCGCGACCATCAAAGAGGAACCAGTAGGGGACCCGCCGATCATGGGCCGCAACCAGCCTCTCAACCGCCTCACTGAAGGTTACATGGAGTTCCGCAACCCGGTCACGCTGCGCTGCAATAGACACCTCCCCCTCCATGAAGAGAAGCAGGTTGTCCACACTCGCTGCCTCCGTATCCAGTTCATCCAGGATCTCGTCTGCCTCATCCAGATCGAGATTGAGCACATAGTCACGGGAGAGTGCAATCGACTTCTCCACCGAGAGCATCAGGAATGCGGCCGTATCCTGAAGGGGAATCTTCTCTTCCAGCACATGGTTGGAGGTGGTCGATACCCGCTCAATCAGCAGGATCCCGCTCCCCCCTGCCAACAGCACCAGAAATGCAATCCCGAAAAATCCCGCCAGCAACCTCTCTCTCAACCTCAGTGCCATCTCGACTACCTCTCTTCCTTGAGCAATTCCCGAATCTGCATATCATCCCGGGGCGCAGTGACAACAGAGCACCCTGATCCGCAAACAGATCCCTACATCCCCATCCTGCCCCCAACCACAAAGGGGGGCAGTTTCAGCTTGATCCGCTTCTTGCCGATCCGGACCGAGAGATCAACCACCCATCGGCCCGGCATGGAGGGGGTGATCTCCGCAACATAGTGGTCCCCATCCTGCAAGACCCTGGCCTTGTGGTTCATCGGCATCATCCCCTTGATCGGAGGCATTCCATACCTTACCCGCGGCTTGAGCCCGGTGACCGCCTCCCCCGCCGGGTCCGTGATCCGGATGGAGAGCCTGCTCCTCTCCTGCATCAACCTCTCGCCATCCAGCGAGAAGTGGAGGCTGTACCCCTCCCGCTCCTCCTGATACTGATAACCGGCCATGATCTCTGCCGGGAAAAGCAGGGCCAACAAGCTCCCCACCACCCCGAACAGCCACCACTCTCTCCTGCCTCTCTCTATCATCATATCGTTTCTCCTGCTACTCTGTTCATCACGCTCCTCCCCTGAAATCATGAGCCGACCCACGACAGCCGCATGGAGTGGAGGGGCGGCCATGAATCACCCTGACTGTTCAGTGGGTACCCCCCTGGTTGATATGCTTGATGTGCTCCAGCACCTCGGAGAGCTCCGCCTTGACCTGCTCCAGATATTCCTCATCCCTCTCCTGCTG
>CAYFMF010000084.1:0-3501 GCA_964344135.1 uncultured Piscirickettsiaceae bacterium | reverse complement strand
TCCGTGTAATCCTGCTCTGCTATTGTGAGCTGTGGCTCTGCCCACAGCTTTTGAGAATAAAAAACCCGCAGTTGCGGGTTTTTTATTGGCTGCACAACCGTCTCTCCGCTACCGCCTCCCTATATCAACATAGGGACGCGGGGTGGGGCCGGAGTAGAGTTGGCGCGGCCGGCCAATACGCTGTGATGGATCGTCCAGCATCTCACTCCACTGCGCAATCCACCCGGCTGTCCGGGCCATTGCAAAGATCACGGTGAACATGTTGAGTGGAATACCCAGTGCCTTGAGAATCAGGCCGGAGTAGAAGTCCACATTGGGATAGAGTTTGCGCTCCACAAAATAGTCATCCTCCAGCGCGATGCGCTCCAGCTCCAGTGCCGCTTCGAACAGCGGGACCCCCTTCTGATCCAGCTCGTCCAGAAGGTCATGGCAAACCTCTCGAATAATGCGGGCACGTGGATCGTAATGGTTGTAGACCCGGTGGCCAAACCCCATCAACCGAAAGGGGTCCTCCCTCGATTTGGCCCGCTCAACATAGGCGGGAATGGCAGACATCGATCCAATCTCCTCCAGCATGTAAATTACTGCCTCATTGGCACCACCATGCGCCGGCCCCCAGAGCGAGGCAATTCCCGCTGCAATGGAGGCAAAGGGGTTGGTCCCAGAGCTGCCGGCCAGACGCACCGTTGAGGTACTGGCATTCTGTTCGTGGTCAGCATGGAGGATAAAGATCAGATCCATCGCCCTGGCCGCAACGGGATTCACCCTGTATTCGGATGATGGCACAGCAAACATCATGTGAAGAAAATTCTCGGCATAGCCGAGGCTGTTGTCCGGATACATGAACGGCTGCCCAACCGAATACTTGTAGCTATAGGCTGCAATGGTTGGCATCTTGGCAATCAGACGGTGTGCAGAGATCTTGCGACACTGGGGATCCCGAATATCGATGGAGTCATGGTAGAAGGCCGAGAGTGCACCCACGACACCAAGGGTGATCGCCATCGGATGTGCATCATAGTGCATTCCCTCATAGAAACGACGAATTGCCTCGTTGACCATGGTGTGCTGCTTGATTGTATTCTCAAACTCCTC
Organism: uncultured Piscirickettsiaceae bacterium; assembly: GCA_964344135.1. Taxonomy (GTDB): domain Bacteria; phylum Pseudomonadota; class Gammaproteobacteria; genus Thiopontia. The sequence goes on along the minus strand of CAYFMF010000084.1, from coordinate 2,406 downwards.
AAGCTGTTGCGCCGTTGGCAACTCCCCATCGAGCAGCAGATAACAGGTCTCCAGGTAGCTGCTGCTCTCTGCCAGCTCCTCAATTGCATACCCCCTGTAGAAGAGCTCACCCTTGTCACCATCGATATAGGTGATACTGCTTCTACAGCTGGCAGTGGACTGATATCCGGGATCATAGGTAAACATCCCTGTCTCCTGGTAGAGATGCTGCACATCAACCACATCCGGACCGTAACTCCCCTCAATAACGGGCAACTCAACACCCCCCTGCTCCGCCTCAGGGTCAACAGCTCCTGCACCACTGTGCAGGAAGATTTTCTTGTCTGACACGTTACTACTCCCCCTATCTTTATCACTCCCCAGAGTGTAGATTACTCCATTATCCGAATGACGCAATTCATTCAATGCTCGCTACCATTGGAAAAACTTGAGGTGGAAAGGTTTCTGTTTGTCTATAGCTGGCTCAGCGCACTGACTGAGGGGCGTTTCTTCCGCAGAAGTTTCTCGGGACTCCTGCGGACCGGCGCAATCGTTCTGGCCATCTACCTGATCGGTGATGCAATCGAGAGCTGGCAACTGCTGCTCGCTACTGATGAGCCCACACACTCATCAATGATCCTTCTCGCCATGCTGGTGCAGCTGACAGTGGTTGTTGCAGGATACGCCATGATTCACCTGATGCTACTGCGTGCTGCAGAGATTCGTTCCCTCTATGATCCACGGTATGCGGTATCGGAGATCGTTACGGTTTTGGCCCGGCTCGGGGGAGAGCTTTCATTTGTGGCCACCATCACCATCACCATAGTCACCGTATTGCAGACAGTGGGAATGGAGAGCGGAATACTGCTTCCTGAACTGCAGAGGATTTTGTCTCCCCTGCTGCAACAGAGCAGTGTCGCATGGATTCTGGGAAGTGGGACTCTGCTCAGTTTTGCCTTTTTGGCATCCGGCTATCTGGCGAGTGAACTGCTTGAGATGGTAATGCGCCTCTCAAGAAACTCGGAACGCAGACTCTAGTTTGAACCTATTGATACCTACCAGGGCTCACTGCCAATTTTCTCCAGGCAGGCCTGGTGTGCTGTCTGCTCTTCTGCTGTGGGAGTGATGACCCGCAGTCGCTGGCGATCACTCGCAAATGGACGAACCGGTTCCACTCCACCAAACTCCCCCAGCCCATCCAGATCCAGCCCGGTCTGCCCCCCGGTCATTGCCAGATAGACCTCAGCCAGAATCTCTGAATCCAGCAGGGCCCCGTGCAGGGTACGTTGCGAGTTATCAATCTCCAGGCGACGGCAGAGCGCATCGAGGCTGTTCTTCTGCCCCGAGTACTGCTTGCGTGCCATCTTCAGGCTGTCCGTAATCGTACAGATCTCCTCCAGTGGAGGATCCTCACGCCCCAGCAGCCTCAACTCGTGATCAATGAACCCCACGTCAAAGGGGGCATTATGGATAATCAGTTCAGCACCCTTCACATACTGGATAAAGTCATCAACGATATCTGCAAAGCGGGGCTTGTCTGCAAGAAACTCGTTGCTGATTCCATGCACCTCCATTGCACCGGCATCCACCTCCCGGTCAGGCTGGATATACTGATGGTAGTGGTTGTCGGTCAATCTGCGATTGATCAACTCCACACAGCCGATCTCAATAATCCTGTGCCCCTGCCTGGGCTCAAGACCCGTCGTCTCCGTATCCAGTACCACCTGTCTCACTGTTTCTCCTCCCCTCTCCCCAACACAGCCTGATACTCTGGATGCTCTTCTCCAGAGGATCTCACCTCGTCCATTGCACGGTTGGCCAGCTCGTCAGCGATCTCATTCTCTCGATGTCCACTGTGCCCCTTGATCCAGCCCCACTCGATCTGGTGCTGCTGAACCAGCTGATCCAGCTGTTGCCACAGATCTGCATTCTTGACCGGTTTTTTTGCTGCTGTCTTCCACCCATTTCGCTTCCAGTTATGTATCCACTGGGTGATGCCGTCCTTTACATACTTTGAGTCTGTGGTGATGCGCAGTGGAACCGGGCGCCTGATTGCCTCCAGTGCACGAATCACCGCTGTAAGCTCCATCCGATTGTTGGTGGTTTGCATCTCTCCCCCCCAGAGCTCCTTCTCGGTCTCACCATAGCGCAACAGCACCCCCCAGCCACCAACCCCGGGGTTTCCACGACAACCCCCATCCGTAAAGATCTCAACCATATCCTTCCTGCTCCTTACCAGGAAATTCCTGACTCCTCCCTGGACCACCACTCCTATGACCTGCGGTCATGGTGGTCTCAGGACCGTGACCACTGGTCACAGGAGTGGTCCCTAGACCACCACTCCTATGACCTGCGGTCATGGTGGTCTTAGGACCGTGACCGCAGGTCACAGGAGTGGTAACCCTGTCCACCCATCAGATTTCCAGC
>CAYFMF010000083.1:152-3890 GCA_964344135.1 uncultured Piscirickettsiaceae bacterium | reverse complement strand
CTTCCAGGCGGAGTCAATTTTCTTGCCTCGACCAGTATTCATGACCCTGATTCGTATCTGCATCGCTATAGCAACCCCATGATCCGTAGGTTGACTGTTCTCCTTCTTGGTTTTTGTCTCCTGACTCCGGTGTTCGCAACGGAGGAGTTGCTGCTTGCCAAACGCTGGGGTGACCAGTTTGATCCAGCCGATTACTGGGTGAGCGAGAAGCTTGATGGTGTACGTGCCTATTGGGATGGGAAGCAGTTGTGGACACGTGCAGGTCATCCTATCTCTGCACCTGCCTGGTTCACCGAGGGGTTTCCCGAGGTTGAGCTCGATGGTGAGCTGTGGGCCGGGCGTGGGAGGTTCGAGCGGGCCTCTGCGACAGTGCGTCGTGGTGAGCCCCGGAGTGAGGAGTGGCGAGAGATTGAGTATCGCCTCTTTGAGCTGCCCAATGCTGGTGGCGACTTCACGGCACGGTTCGGGGAGATGGTTCGTCTGACCGAGATGGCGAAGCTGCCCTGGCTGCGGCCTGTGGAACAGTTCCGTATTTTGAACCATTCCGGGTTGCAGGCCAGGCTGCTTGAGGTCACCGAGGCGGGTGGTGAGGGTTTGATGCTGCATCGTGCTGATGCTCCCTATCTGACCGGTCGCAGTGATGTGCTGCTCAAGCTGAAGCGTTATGAGGATGCCGAGGCGCAGGTGGTCGCCCAGTTCCCGGGTCAGGGACGGCTTGTCGGGAAGATGGGGGCGTTGGAGGTGGTGTCCACAGATGGGCGGCGTTTTCGGGTCGGCAGTGGATTCAGCGATGCAGAACGGGAGAACCCGCCACCGATTGGAAGTGTGATTACCTACCGTTTCAATGGTCTTACGGCCAATGGACTGCCACGTTTTCCGCGTTACCTGCGTCTGCGTGAGCAGTAGAGGTTTGCCTCCCCTTCTCCCGAATCCGCACATAGAGATCGCGGCGATAGCACAACCTCTTGATCCGTACAGCGATACTTGCTTCCTTGGGTATATCAAGAACACTGCAAGCGATGCTTGCGGTCCTCTAAGGATAAGTATGCCGCGCGGTCGCAACTTTACTCTACGAATCAATATGTTGTACTATTACACACGATTCTGTATGCGGATTCGGGCTTCTTGTTTCAGTTGCGATTTGCGGGGGTGGTTGCTACTGTCGACCGATTGATACATAAGAACAGTAACCAGAGATGAGAGTCAGAAAATACGTTCTGCCGGTCGCGGGTCTCGGGACCCGTTTCCTGCCGGCCACCAAGGCGATCCCCAAGGAGATGCTGACCGTTGTTGACCGCCCGCTGATCCAGTATGTGGTGGAGGAGGCGGTTGAGGCGGGTGCCGAGGAGATTGTGCTGGTAACCCACCCCGACAAGGGGGCGCTGGAGGAGCACTTTGCCCCAGACAGCAGGCTGGAGTCGGCGCTGGAGGCGAGGGGGAAGCGTGAGTTGCTGCAGAAAGTGCGCGCCATCCTCCCTGCCGGGGTCACGGTAACCGCTGTCTATCAGCACGAGCCGCTGGGGCTGGGCCATGCCGTGTTGTGTGCACGAGAGGTGGTTGGAGAGGAGCCTTTTGGGGTGATCCTGCCCGATGTGTTGATCTATCATGAGGCGCAGGGGTGCATGCGGCAGATGGCCGGGGCCTTTGCGCAGAAGGGGGGCAGCATCATTGGGGTGGAGACGGTGCCGCGCGAGGAGGTGGACAAATATGGCATTGTCTCGCTCGCCGAGGGTGAAGAGGGCAGGCTGCAAAAGATGGTTGGCGTGGTGGAGAAGCCCTCGGTGGAGAAGGCTCCCTCACAGCTCTCGGTGGTGGGGCGCTATATCCTCACCCCGCGGGTGATGGAGCTGCTGGAGGGCACGGCTGCCGGGGCGGGGGGCGAGATCCAGCTGACCGATGCAATTGCAGCACTGATAGAGGAGGAGCCGGTCTATGCCTACACCTTTGAGGGGGTTAGTTATGACTGCGGCTACAAGTTTGGCTATATCCGGGCCAACCTGGAGTATGCGTTGAGGGACCCGGAGATTTGTGGGGCGGTTCGGAAGCTGGTTGAGGGGCATGCCGATGGCTGAGGGGCTGGTCTCGGAGAGCACCGGCTGGAAGGCTCTGCAGGAGCACGCCTCCGGGATGGGGTCGCTCCATCTGCGTGATCTGTTCCGGCAGCAGTCTGATCGGTTTGACCACCTCTCCATCCAGCTGGATGGGCTCCTCTTTGACTACTCCAAGCAGCGGATTACTGATGAGACCATCCAGCTGCTGACCGCGCTGGCGCGGCAGCAACAGCTGCCGGAAAAGATCCGGAAGCTGTTGCAGGGGGCGGCGCTCAACCGGAGCGAGGGGCGAGCTGCGCTTCATACCGCACTGCGTAGCCGGCCGGATGAGTCGATCATGGTGGACGGTGAGGATGTGGTCGAGGCGGTGCATTCTGTACTTGGACGGATGCGCACTTTTGTGGGGCGGGTCCGTGAAGGCCACTGGCGCGGTTTTACCGGAAAGCGGATCACCGATGTAGTCAATATTGGGGTGGGGGGGTCCGATCTGGGCCCGAAGATGGTCTGCCGCGCACTGCGCGCCCAGGCAGACAGTACGGTTGATATTCACTTTATCTCCAGTATTGATGGGGCCCATGCGGCGGATATCCTGCCCCGGCTCAATCCGGAGACGACCCTCTTTGTGGTCTCCTCGAAGACTTTTACCACCTCGGACACCCTCTCCAATGCGGCCGCGGCCCGGGTCTGGCTGATGCTGGCATCCGGCGATGCCCGTGCCATCCCGCTCCACTTTGTGGCGGCGACGGCCGACCCCGCCGAGGCGGTGGCCTGGGGGTTGCCGCAGGGGAATATCTTCCCGTTCTGGGAGTGGGTTGGGGGTCGCTATTCGATGTGGTCCTCGATTGGCCTGCCGATCGCCCTCTATCTCGGGATGGAGCCCTTTGAGGAGATGCTGGAGGGGGCATCCGTGGCAGACCGCCACTTTGCGACTGCACCGCTGGAGCAGAACATTCCGGTGCTGATGGGGCTGATCGGGATCTGGAACAGCAACTTTCTGGGGATGCCGGGCCATGTGGTGCTCCCCTATGCAGCCCATCTCAACCACCTCTCCTCCTACCTTGAGCAGCTGGAGATGGAGAGCCTTGGAAAGTCGATCACCCAGGCGGGAGAGCGGATCAACTACGATACGGGGCCAATTGTCTGGGGTGGGGTGGGCTCCAATGCACAGCACGCCTTCTATCAGCTGCTCCACCAGGGGACCCGCTTCGCACCGATGGACTTCATCCTTCCGATCGATCCGGCAGGCGCGGATCCGCAACAGTACCAGCTGACCGTTGCCCACTGTCTGGCGCAGAGTCGGGCCTTCATGGTGGGTCAGGAGAATGAGGTGCCCCATCGCGTCCATGAGGGGAATCGCCCCAGCACCACCTTTCTGCTGGATGCACTGCTGCCACGGACGCTCGGGATGCTGGTGGCACTCTACGAACACAAGGTCTTTGTCCAGAGCGTGATCTGGGAGATCAACCCCTTTGACCAGTTTGGGGTGGAGTTGGGCAAACAGATTGCCGAGCGGCTGCACCGGGAGCTTCTTGGGGGGGGCGACTCACCTGAGGAGCATGACAGCTCAACGGCTGGGTTATTGAAGAAGATACGGAGCCGTCGATGAAGATCACTATCAACAAGGGGTCACAGTCAACAAGGGGTCACAGTCAACAAGGGGTCACAGTCAACAAGGGGTCACAGTCAA
>CAYFMF010000082.1:0-3941 GCA_964344135.1 uncultured Piscirickettsiaceae bacterium | reverse complement strand
ATGGAAATCCGGAACTGCTCTCGATTCTGGTCAGAAACCTGATTGACAATGCAATTCGCTACTCTGCAGGCAGCGGCACCGTAGAGCTCTCCCTGTCCGGCTCACCTCAGCAGGTCCTGCTTACCATACGTGATCACGGGCCGGGAATTCCGGCCGAAAAACAGCAGCAAATTTTTCAGCGTTTCTATCGCAACAGCCATTCAGCAAGTGGATCAGGGCTGGGGCTCTCCATCGTGCAACAGATTGCGGAACTGCACCACGCAACCATCCACATGGAGAATCAACATGATCCTCAAGGGCTGAAAGTAGTCATCACCTTTCAAGACCCAACACTCAGTGCAAGCTGATCAACAGGCTACTTCCCCAGCCATGACTGCATCTCCATGGTACGGGATTCATGCGTCAGCGCAGAGACAAGAACAGTGGTATCCAGGTCGCACATCAATAACGCGAGTTCTCTCACCACTCACAAATAAAGGCCTCACTCTCCTCTGCCTGCAGTGGCTGGGCATCAGTTAATGTTTCAGCCACGCAGTGCTGCCACCACCGCATCCCCCATCGCGGAGCAGCTCACCTCCTCCATCCCCTCGGAGTGGATATCACGGGTACGCAGTCCGTTGTCCAGCACCTGGTTGACCGCCGCATCGATCTTGTCGGCCATCGCCTCTTCATCGAGGCTGTAGCGCAGCATCATCGATACCGAGAGGATGGTGGCCAATGGGTTGGCCAGATTCTGCCCGGCAATGTCGGGGGCGGAGCCGTGGATCGGCTCATACATCCCCTTGCCGTCTGCATCAAGCGAGGCGGATGGGAGCATGCCGATGGAGCCGGTCAGCATCGCCGCACAATCGGAGAGGATGTCACCAAACATGTTGGTGGTGACCATTACATCAAACTGTTTCGGGGCACGCACCAGCTGCATCGCTGCATTGTCGACATACATGTGGGAGAGATCGACCTCGGGATAATCCCTGGCGACCCGCTCCATCACCTCACGCCACAACTCGGTGGACTCCAGTACGTTGGCCTTATCGACCGAGGTGACGCGTCTGTCACGCTTCATTGCAATCTCGAAGGCGGAGCGGCCGATACGCTCAATCTCATGCTCGGCATAGACCAGAGTATTGAAACCCTCTCGCTCCCCGCTCTCCAGGGTTCTTACCCCGCGCGGCTTGCCGAAGTAGATACCGCCGGTCAGTTCACGCACAATCATCAGATCGAGCCCTGAGACCACATCCTCTCTCAGGGTGGAGGCGCCAGCCAGCTGCGGGTAGAGGATCGCGGGACGAAGGTTGGAGAAGAGCTCCAGTCCGGCCCGGATCCCCAGCAGCCCCTTCTCCGGTCTGACCGAGATATCGAGTGACTCCCACTGGTAACCGCCCACCGCACCCAGCAGTACCGCATCGGATGCCCTGGCGAGCTCCATGGTCACATCGGGGAGCGGGGTACCATGGGCATCATATCCGGCACCCCCAATTAGCCCCTGCTCCATCTCCACGGAGAGCCCGAAGTCACTCTGCAGGCACTCCAGCACCTTGACCGCCTCGGCAACGATCTCCTGTCCAATCCCGTCACCAGGCAATACTGCAATCTTGTTACTCATCAAATTAATCTCATCAATTTTCAATAAAAGCTATTCTCACGCAAAGACGCCAAGACGCTAATGGATCAACGCTTTTCTTTGCGTTCCCGGCCTCTTTGCGTGAGGCAATTCCATTATCCACCCACAAACAGCCACGGGGCTTCAGCTTTGCGACGCGCTTCATAGGCCCGAATCTCATCCCGGTGCTGTAGCGTCAGGCCGATATCATCCAGTCCATTCAGCAGGCGGTATTTACGGAACGCATCAATCTCGAATGGGAAGGATGTCCCCCCCGGTGTTGTGACCGTCTGCGCCTCAAGATCAATCTCCAGCTGGTACCCCTCTCCCGCCTGCTCCTCATTGAAGAGCTGATCTACCTCTTGCTCACTCAGAGCGATTGGCAGCAGTCCATTCTTGAAGCTGTTATTGAAGAAGATATCGGCAAAGCTGGGGGCGATCACCGCACGAATACCATAATCGGTCAGCGCCCAGACCGCATGTTCCCGTGAGGAGCCACAGCCAAAGTTCTCGCGTCCAATCAGTACGCTGGCACCCCGGTACTGCGGCTGGTTAAGGACGAAGTCGGGATTGGGGCGACGGGTGCTGTTGTCGATTGCCGGATCACCCGGATCAAGATAGCGCCAGTCATCAAACAGGTTGGGGCCAAATCCGGCACGCTTGACCGACTTCAGGTACTGCTTGGGGATGATCGCATCGGTATCCACATTGGGGCGATCCATCGGCACCACCAGCCCCCGATGCTGTGTGAACTTCTCCATTACTCGCCCTCCCTGGTCAGCATGCGCACATCGGCAAAGTGGCCGGTGACTGCCGCTGCCACCGCCATCGCCGGACTCACAAGATGGGTGCGGCTGTTGAACCCCTGACGGCTCTCGAAGTTGCGATTGGAGGTTGAGGCACAACGCTCCTCAGGCTCCAGGCGGTCGGCATTCATCGCCAGACACATCGAGCAGCCAGGGTCACGCCACTCAAAGCCGGCCTCAACAAATATCTTGTCCAGCCCCTCTTTTTCCGCCTGCTGCTTGATCAGGCCGGAGCCGGGAACAATCAGAACCTGCTTGACGCTCTCCGCCTTCTTGCGCCCCCTGGCCACCTCGGCCGCCGCACGCAGATCCTCAATCCGGGAGTTGGTGCAGGAGCCGACAAAGACCTTGTCAACCGGGATGGTATCAACCGGAGTTCCGGCCTCAAGCCCCATATAGGCCAGCGCCTTCTCCATTCCTCTCCGCTTCACCTCATCGGCCTCCTCGGCAGGGTCGGGAACCCGCTCCTCGATGGAGACCACCATCTCCGGGGAGGTGCCCCAGGTGACCTGGGGTGCAATCTCGGCACCATTCAGCTCAACCACCTGGTCAAACTCCGCATCCGGATCACTGTGCAGCTCCTGCCAGGCCTCTACGGCCTGTGACCACTGCACCTCACTGGGTGCATAGGGGCGTCCCTGCACATACTCGATTGTCTTCCGATCCACCGCCACCATGCCGGCACGGGCACCCGCCTCGATCGCCATGTTGCAGACGGTCATCCGCCCCTCGATGGAGAGCGCCTCAATCGCCTCCCCGGCAAACTCGATCGCATACCCGGTTCCACCCGCAGTGCCGATTTTTCCGATCACCGCCAGCACAATATCCTTTCCGGTCACGCCCGGACCAACCGAGCCATTGATCCGCACCAGCATGCTCCTGGACTTCTTCTGTACCAGACACTGGGTTGCCAATACATGCTCCACCTCAGAGGTGCCGATACCAAAGGCAAGGGCACCCAGTGCTCCGTGAGTGGATGTATGGGAATCCCCACAGACGATGGTCATTCCAGGCAGGGTCGCCCCCTGCTCCGGCCCGATCACATGGACGATCCCCTGGCGAATATCCCCCATCTTGAACTCGGTGATGCCAAAGAAGTCAGCATTCTGATCCAGTGTCTCCACCTGGGTACGGGCAACCGGATCGGTAATCCCCTGCTCGCGATTGGTGGTTGGTACATTGTGGTCGGGTACTGCAACATTGGCATCCACGCGCCACGGCTTGCGGTTGGACAGTTTCAGCCCCTCAAAGGCCTGCGGCGAGGTCACCTCATGCAGCAGTTGTCGGTCGATATAGAGGAGGGAGCTGCCATCCTCTTCCGCTCGAACGACATGCGCATTCCAGAGCTTGTCATATAACGTCTGTCCAGCCATGAATATCCTTTTCCTAGATGACCTTGGGGAGCTCTCCGCAGTGTCATGAAGCAGTAGTCAGAAAACGGCCCATTTTACTCTCTGCACCCCACTCTGGAAAGAGTGCAGGGGGTCAGGTCTTTACTTTTGCATAACGGATGATCCCCGTTATGCAAAAGTAAA
>CAYFMF010000081.1:0-4113 GCA_964344135.1 uncultured Piscirickettsiaceae bacterium | reverse complement strand
TAAAAGAGGATGTCGTCACCACCACTGTTTTGCCCGCTTGGCAGGCCATCAAAGTGGCGTCGCAGTGGGGGCCTCTCCTCCTCCATTGTGGTGCAGTCATAAAACTTCTGACCCAGCGCGCGCTTCTCCTCTGCATCAAAATGGCCCCCCTGGACAAGCTGGTGACGCCGCTCCTGCCAGATTTTCAGCATGCAGACCATGTTGCGCATGTTCTGGGTGATCCGGTCCTGGAACTGCAGTACCCTGATGATGGGCGAGGCGAGTTCGCTGATCTCCTCATGCTCATGGGTCAATCTGCCAAGCTCACTGAGCAGCTGCTGGGCAACATTCAACTCACTCTCCATATCCTTGTCCAGGTCAGCGCCGTTCTGCAGGGAGAGAATCTTCTGCCTGAATTCATGAACCGCATCGAGCGCCTCTTCGGAGAGATTTGCAATGCGCTTTGCATCCTGTAGCAGCATGTCGATGATCCCTACAACTGCACTTACTGCGGACTCCGACTCGACTGCACACCAGCGCATCGATTCGGCCGTGAAGCGGGTCATGCCCCCAATAAACTGATTCTGATCCACCATCATCCAAACATGTCCAGCAGCGTATGGTTCCTGTTCTTCATCTCCCGCGGGGCCTCCCTCCCCAGTACCTCACGATAGAAGAGTTCACTCTCCTCGACAGAGGATGTCATGGCGCCAATTGCAGCGCCGATACGCTCCGGATCAAACACCCTCCCCTCCCTGGAGGCTTCCATGATCATCTCCCATCCTGCGACAATATGTTGAAGGCGCTGATTCATTGCATCCTCAAACTGCATGCTGACCATGACCGGCACCAGCTTCTCGCGGATCCCCTCCTCAAGACGAATAATGCTCTCCAGCTCTTTCTGTATCCCGGAGAGGCCGAGGCGTATCTTCTTCAGATCCTCATCCTCCTCAATCAGCTCCAGCTGGCCGAGATCTCCCCCCGATTCGATCAGGGCCTGAACCTCATCAACAATAGAGTCCACCTCCTGGTTGACGTCAACCTTGCTCTGTTCAACCCGCTCACTGTCCGAGAAGTAGATGTTGTAGAAATCATCCAGCGCACGGCTGGCTGTCTCGGAGAGGTACCCTTCGGAGATTTTCATCACATACTGGGCCGATTCGCCAGCATGGTCACGCGCCTGCTGTGCCAACCGGGTAAAGATCGACAGAAAGAGCCTGTCCATGGAGCTGACAACATCTCTCGTTTCATCTGCTGCTGCACGGTTCTCTGACATGGATGCTTCCCCGTATATCACGACCGTCTATGCTACAGGATTTTCACTGCAGGGTTCCTCTTTATTTTGCCACAAGAGCAGGTCTTTCATTTTGCGTTGATGACAAGGTGATGCCATCAGCACAAAATGAAATTAGAGCAGAAGACAGCATAACGCCAAAAATATCAAATGGTTGCTATGCTGCCCGGTAACTCCTCAATAAGCATGCGGGCCAAAGTTCCTTCCCCCATTGAGGGGGGGGAAGGTCAGGATAAGGGAACTTACAGCAGGCAATTACTCACCTACTGCTCCGCAGTACTACCGGGGCGTATGAGCAATTCCCGGGACGGGACTTTAACCCGCTAGATCAATTGCCGGTAACGGCGTGCGATCTGACCCCTTGCTTGATATATAAGTAAAACAGAAAATACTTGATTATTGCGCAGAATTGGGTAGACTGGAGGGTCACTATCTCTGCAAAACCTGGTGGCTCTCAATTATGGATTTGATGACCCTTCTCGGACTGATCATCAGCATAGGTGCGGTTGTGGTCGGGAATATCCTGGAGGGGGGGACACTCTCCTTCCTGTTCCAACCCTCGGCACTGATTATTGTTCTTGGTGGCACTATTGGTGCCACCATGACCCAGAGCTGCCCCAAGGTATTTTTTCACGCTATCAGGATGGTTGCCACCACCCTGTTCCGCAAGAACATCTCCTGCAAGGTCTCTCTGCCGGATATCTGGGACTGGAACCTGACGATGCGCTCCGGCAACCAGCAGCGCATTCAGCAGCTGATTGATGCACAGCGGGATCCCTTCATCATCAAGACCCTGCAGCTGCTGCGAACCCAGTCCGACCACCACAAGGTGAGAGACATTCTGGATGTGGAGCTGGAGCAGTCCCATGAGGACGGGATGCACGCTGTGCAGGTTTTCGAGAGCATGGGGGGCTACAGCCCCACCATTGGCATCATCGGTGCCATTCTGGGGCTGATCCAGGTGATGAACAATATTGCCGATCCGGAGGCACTGGGGACCGGTATTGCGGTGGCCTTTGTGGCCACCATCTATGGAGTGGGGTTTGCCAACCTGATCTATCTTCCCCTGGCAGAGAAGCTGAAGGCGCTGGTGATCTTCCGCTCCCGATACCATGAGATGATTGCTGCTGGTGCAACATCGATTGTCCAGGGTGACAACATCAATGTGATCAACAACAGGCTGGAGAGCTATATGTGCCACCATCAGGAGGGGCTCTCCATCTCGCATCCGCCCACTCCCGAATAGGGTGCACCACGATGCGAGGATCACGATTTCAAACTCCGGCAAACGATGACAGTGACCGAAGAAATCGCTGGCTGGCCACCTATGCAAACTTCGTCACCCTGCTCTTTGCGATGTTTCTGGTCCTCTATGCGATCTCCTACTTCAATGAGAAGGGGCTCTCCACCTTCGTCACCACGCTCTCCGTCTCGCAGGGATATCCCGTCGATACCATGGACAGCACGCAGCTTGACAGCATACTGAGAGAGATCGAGTCACTACAGCAACGCTCCCATTCCTCCCCGGAAACGGCACCTCCTGTAGCAGGGAGCGTGGCGGATGGCGGGGGCGAAGCCACTGACAACCCGACCCAAGAGCTGCTCCACCATGGAAGCACCCGTTCCAGGGCAGAGCGGATGGAGATCGAACTCAACAGCAACCTGCTCTTCAAGGGGGGAAGCGCCGATCTGACCAGCCACGCAAGGAGAAGACTGGAGGATCTCTCGCTCTCGCTCAACACCATCTCCAGCCCGCTTGAGGTTGAGGGATATACCGATACAATTCCGATCAGCACTGGCCGTTTCCCCTCCAACTGGGAGCTCTCTGCCGCCCGCGCCGCCAGTGTCACCCGCGAGCTGATCAACAATGGGGTCGACCCTGCACGTCTGACCGTTGTCGGTTATGGGGAGTTCCGCCCCAGAGAGGGGGGTAAACCGGATGGTGACCAGACACTCAACCGCCGGGTCCTGATCGTGATACGGGCCGATCCCTCCAACCTCCCTGCCCCACTCAGGACGATGCTTCAGGGGGGCACAGGGTGATCTCAAGAAGGTTCAGCAGCAGTTCCCGCCAGAGAGGCCGCTGGATGATCACCTATGCCGACTTCATGACCCTGATGTTTGCACTGGTTGCGTCACTCTATTCCATCTCGCTCTACCATGAGACCAGGCTGGAGGGGTTCGTCCAGCAGGTAAGCCGGATTTTCAATCCAGGAGGAGGGAGAGACCCCTCCATGGAGAGTGCCGAGCAGATCAACAGGCTGCTCGAAAGGAGGGCTTCCCTGCCCGACAGCGGATCGGGGGAGAGGGGCAGAAAGGGAGAGAAGGAAGATCGCACTGCGGAGAGTGGAGGGGTGATACTCCCCTCTCCAGACAAGAAACTGAAGGGGCTCCCCAGGGGGGGAGGAAACCAGGAGGGGGTTGCCGGCCATGTTCGCCAGCAGGAGCACTATATCGAGATTGAGCTGGACAGCAATATCCTGTTCGAGTCGGGAAATGCCAACCTCTCGCTACGTGCGATTCCGCTGCTCAGAACTGTTGCCGATACCCTGATGGAGGTGGACTTCCCGATCAGGGTTGAGGGATATACAGACAACATACCGATTCACAATGAGCTTTTTGCATCCAACTGGGAGCTCTCGGTCTATCGTTCCAGCAGAGTGGTGCGGGAGCTGGTGCGCCTTGGTGTCAACCCCTATCAGCTGAGTGCTGCGGGACATGGCTCCGAACGCCCCGTTGCCGACAACCAGACTGCAGAGGGGCGCAACAGAAACCGGCGGGTGGTGATTGTGGTCAATGCGGAGGAGTAAATGGGGGTGCCCCCCCATCACCTTGCCACC
>CAYFMF010000080.1:0-4179 GCA_964344135.1 uncultured Piscirickettsiaceae bacterium | reverse complement strand
CATGACGCAAAATGAAAGACCTGACCCCCATCATCGATAGGTAATAAAAAAGCGCCTGTCATCAATAAGATGTCAGGCGCCTGCGTGGTTGGGGCAAATTGCCAGGCTATCCAACCACAATCCTCACCAAGAAAAGAGGTTGTTCTATGAGATGCAGAATAGGGAGGCCAGTGACCAGGGTTCCTTTCTGACTTCCTGTTTCTCCGCTCTTTTTTTCTGTTGCGTTGCCGTTCTCTGGACAAAACGGTTGGCGCTCTGCTGTTTTTTCGAAACTACTTTGTGAGAGGGCATCCACCTACCCTCCGGCAATGGTCGAAATCACGGAGATCACAACCCAGCCAAACAGACCTGCTTCGACCAGAATGACGGCAGTGGTTGTTCCAACGTCAGGAAGCCATTTCTCGTTTTTTGTTGAGTTCAACATAACCATACCTATCGGAAACACCGGGACGGTCCATATTGACGGGTTGTGCCGAGATTGTCTCTACGCAGAAATACGTATTTTTTTCAGAAAATCAGCTTGTTAAGTGGTTTCTCAATGAGCGATCGTGCAGGGTGGCCTGTTGCAGGAGTGTCTGCGGCATGACGCCACACTCAAGCCTGCAGGGAGGTATATACGGCGTCTCCTGCAACAGACCACCCTGTGCTGTCCGGAAAAAGATCCTTGCATGGGGGTCTATTGAGAAGTTACGTCTCTTGCTTGAGTCCACCAAGCAGGAGATCCAGATTGATGTGGTTTTCAATCTCGCTGGCCAGGCGATCAAGACTCTGTTCCCGCAGCTCATCGATATCCAGCTGCTGCCCGCTCTCTCCCATTCCTGCCCATGAGAGCAGTGCCTTCAGCCCCTCAGGATGGTCGAAAAGTCCGTGGAGGTAGCAGCCGGCAACCTGTTGATCATGCGAGATGGCGCCATCGTTAGTCTCGCTGTCCAACCGAACCAGTGGCCGGCCAAGTGCATCGCCAGAGGAAACCCCGGCATGAATCTCATATCCGGAGACAGATGCATGATTGATCGTCAGTTTTCCAGAGACATTTCTTAGCTGCTTCTCCGGAGCCAGATGGGTCTCCATCGCCAGCAGGCCGAGTCCGTGTATGGATCCAGCCCTGCCTTCAATACCATCCGGGTCGTGGATCGTATCCCCCAGCATCTGGAAGCCTCCGCAGATCCCCAGGACCTTTCCGCCATAGCGCAGATGTTTCTGGATTGCGGGTTCCCACCCCTGCTCACGAAGCCACTGCAGATCGGAACGTACGCTCTTGCTCCCCGGCAACAGAATCAGGTCAGCCGCTGGAGGGGGCGTGTTGGGTGCAACAACCTCCAGATCAATCTCCGGATGGTGGCGTAGTGGGTCCAGATCGGTATGGTTGCTGATACGCGGCAGTGCCGGAACGACCACCTTCAATCTCACCTCTCCGGCGGTGGACTGTTCCCGGTTCAGGGCATCCTCTGCATCCAGATGGAGTCCCTGCAGATAGGGGAGGACGCCAAGTACCGGCTTACCGGTCCTCTCTTCCAGCCACTTAATCCCTGGCTGCAGTAGTGAGAGGTCACCACGGAAGCGGTTGATGATGAAGCCCTGGATCCGGCCCTGTTCACTCTCCGAGAGCAGCTCCAGGGTGCCGACGAGATGGGCAAATACTCCTCCCCGATCAATATCGGCAACCAGTATCACCGGGCAGTCGATCGCCTCTGCAAATCCCATATTGGCGATATCGTGATCCCTCAGGTTGATCTCTGCCGGGCTGCCCGCCCCCTCGATAATAATGGTCTGGTGTCTGGATGAGAGTCGCCGGTAGGCGGCAACCACCTCATCCAGCAGTTGGGGCTTCAGTTGATGGTAGCTGTTTGCATCACGATTGCCGATGGCCCTGCCGTGAAGGATCACCTGCGCCCCGATGTCGGTGGTTGGCTTCAGCAGAATCGGGTTCATGTCGGTGGTTGCAGGAATTCTGGCAGCGGCTGCCTGCAGTGCCTGTGCACGCCCAATCTCGCCACCATCGACTGTAACCGCACTGTTGAGCGCCATGTTCTGTGGCTTGAAGGGTGCAACAGAGAACCCTCTGTTGTGCAGCAGACGACAGATCCCTGCCACGATGACGCTCTTGCCTGCATCCGAGGTGGTGCCCTGAACCATTAAGGTGAATGGACGCGTAGTGTCCAGAGAGAACCCCCTGGGGGGTAAGGTGAATGGACACGTAGTGTCCAGAGAGAACCCCCTGGGGGGTAGGGTGAAATTCATGGCTACCCATTATACGATAGCCCAATGTTGGAGATTGCGATCATTGTTACGGCTGCCCTGCTGCTCGATATGCTGCTTGGAGAGGCAAAGAGGTTCCACCCTCTGGTTGGGTTTGGGTGGATTGCAGGCAGGGTCGAGAAGATTCTCTTTAGAGGCCGAGAGCGCTCAACCAGAGTCTGCGGCATGGTGGGTTGGGCCGCAATGGTGATGCCGGTCTTTTTTCTGGCACTGCTGTCACAATACCTCGATGGCTACTGGAGCATCGCTGTAGAGATTGCCGGGCTCTATCTTGTGATCGGTGGCCGCAGCCTGATCTCCCATGCGATGTTGGTTGGTGACGCGCTGGAGAGCAGTAATCTGCCGCTGGCCCGGGAGCGTGTGGGGTGGATTGTGAGCCGGGATGTTGACCAACTGGATGAGCGTGGTGTGGCAACGGCAACGGTGGAGTCGGTGCTGGAGAATGGCAATGATGCCATCTTTGGGGCGATCTTCTGGTTTGTTGTTGCGGGGCTCCCCGGTGCCCTGCTGTTCCGGGCGGTCAATACACTGGATGCGATGTGGGGCTACAGGAGCGACAGGTTTCTCGATTTTGGGTGGTTTTCGGCAAGAGCCGATGACTGGATGAACTGGCTTCCGGCACGCCTTACTGCGATAGGCTACGCGCTGTTGGGAGAAACATCTAACGCACTATCGAGCTGGAGAGAGCAGTCTGGTCTGTCCAGGAGTCCGAATGCAGGGGTGGTGATCTCTTCCGGTGCGGGGGCACTGCAGCTCCAGCTGGGGGGGCAATCGAGTTACCATGGGGTGGTTGAGGAGAAGCCGCTGCTTGGCGGGGGCAGAGAGGCAGCTGCCAGTGATATCTGCCGTACCCTCTCCCTGGTGAACAGGAGTGCCATATTGTGGCTGGCACTGTTATGGACCATTGCAACCTTTTCAGAGATTTTCAAACTGTATGGATAGAGAAGAGAGACCGCAGCATGGAGGTAGCAGACGCTACTGGGCGGAGCGCTATGGGCTTCAAGAGGGTGAGATGGTGGACCTCTCCACCGGAATCAACCCCCATGGCTGGCCTGTTCCGGAGCTGCCAGCCGGCGTCTGGCAGCGTCTGCCGGAGTCCTCACCAGCACTTCTGGATGTTGCAGAGCGCTATTATGGGACACGATCCCTGCTGCCGGTAGCCGGGAGCCAGGCGGCGATCATGGCACTGCCCCGGCTGCGCCCCAGGGGCGATGTCGGGATACTCGCCCCATCCTACTCCGAACATCGGGCTGGGTGGGAGATGGCCGGCCATGAGGTGGTGGCTCTCGATTCAGATGCAATAGAGGAGAGCCTGCCGGCACTGGATGTACTGGTTGTGGTCAATCCCAACAACCCGACAGGGGAGCGGTTTTCACTGGAGCGGCTGTTGCGATGGCACCAACAGCTGGCAGACCGTGGGGGGTGGCTGGTTGTGGATGAGGCCTTTATCGACGCCACCCCGGAACAGAGTCTCTGTGCTCTCGTCGAGCCAAAAACCGGCCTGGTTGTGTTGCGCTCACTGGGGAAATTCTTCGGGCTGGCCGGGATTCGTTCCGGATTTGTCTTTGCCATGCCACAACTGCTGGACAGGCTGGAGCGGTTGTTGGGGCCGTGGTCGCTCAGCCACCCGGCACAGTGGGTGACAGAGCAGGCACTCCGGGACCGTAGCTGGCAGCAACAGATGTGTGCCCAGCTGCCAGATGAGAGCGACCGGCTATTCAGGCTTCTGGAGGCTGTCGGTCTGCGGCCAGTGGGTAGTACCTCATTGTTTCAGTGGGTTGCCACGCCACAGGCAGCGGAGATTGCCCATCAGCTGGCGCGGCAGGGGGTCCTGATTCGACTCTTTGACCGCCCCTCCTCGCTCCGTTTTGGTCTGCCTGCCAGTGAGGGGGAGTGGGCACGTCTTCAGGATGCGCTTGT
>CAYFMF010000079.1:0-4369 GCA_964344135.1 uncultured Piscirickettsiaceae bacterium | reverse complement strand
TAACTATAGAAATCCTCCGACTGCCCCATACCTCTGATGCTATCATTCGACCCCAGATTCTCATAAATGTTTTTCTGTAACAAAATGTTACAGATGGAGATCAGAAAACCATCATGAGTGACTCTCCTCCTTTCCAGATCGACTTTGACCAGACGCTGCCGATCAACCAGCGGCGAGAGGAGATTGCCAAGACCATCCAGAACAGTCAGGTCACCATCCTCTGCGGGGAGACCGGCTCCGGCAAGACCACCCAGCTCCCGAAGATCTGCCTCGCACTGGGGCGTGGAGCAGAGCAGAAGATCGGCCACACCCAGCCGCGCCGCATTGCGGCCCGTGCGGTGGCCACCCGAATCGCCGAGGAGCTGCATACCTCTCTGGGAGAGCTGGTCGGTTTCAAGATCCGATTCAGTGATCAGAGCAGAAAGCAGAGCCGCATCAAGCTGATGACCGATGGCATCCTGCTGGCGGAGACGCAGTCCGATCCGCTGCTGAAGCAGTATGACACCATCATCATTGATGAAGCGCACGAGCGCAGCCTCAATATCGACTTCCTGTTGGGCTATCTCAGGCAGCTACTGCCGAAACGTCCCGACCTGAAGCTGATTATCACCTCTGCCACCATCGACCCGGAGCGCTTCTCCCGCCACTTCAGTGGTGCACCAATCCTCAATGTCTCCGGCCGCACCTATCCGGTGGAGGTGCGCTACCGACCACCGGAAGAGAGAGAAGCAGACGAGAAAAAAGCGGAAGAGCGTAATCGAAAACAGCAACAGGACCGCACCGCACGCCAGCAGCAGGCAATTCTGGAGGCCATTCACGAACTGGGCCGGGAAGGGCCAGGTGATATTCTGCTCTTCCTCAGCGGAGAGCGCGAGATCCGTGAGGTGGGCGAGTTCCTCACCAAGGCCAAACTGGGACAGACCGAGATTCTTCCACTCTTCTCCCGCCTCTCGACCAAGGAGCAGAATCGCATCTTCGCCAGCCATGGGGGGCGCCGCATTGTCCTCTCCACCAATGTGGCCGAGACCTCACTGACGGTGCCCGGCATCCGCTATGTGATCGACAGCGGCACCGCCCGCATCAGCCGCTACAGCCACCGCACCGGGATCCAGCGACTGCCAATCGAGAAGGTGTCACAGGCGGCAGCAAACCAGCGCAAGGGGCGCTGCGGTCGTGTCGCCGATGGCATCTGCATCCGCCTCTATAGTGAGGAGGACTTTCTCACCCGCCCGGAGTTTACCGATGCGGAGATCCTGCGCACCCACCTGGCCCCGGTGATTCTGCAGATGGCGGCGCTGAAACTGGGCAAGCCGGATGAGTTCCCCTTCATCGACCCCCCTGATCTGCGACTGATCCGTGACGGCTTCCGTACACTGCATGAGCTGGGAGCGGTGCGCAAAGACAACTCCATCACCCCGCTTGGGAAGAGGGTGGCGCACTTTCCGGTCGATCCGCAGATTGCACGGATGCTGCTGGCGGCGGAGCGGGAGAGCTGCCTGACCGAGATCCTGATCATTGCCGCGGCACTCACCATTCAGGATCCACGCGAGCGCCCACTCGATGCACAGCAGGCCGCCGACCAGAAACATGAGCCGTTTGCCGACGAGGCCTCCGACTTCCTCTTCTACCTCAACCTCTGGCACTTCTATGAGGATCAGAAGGAGAAGCTCTCCAACAACCAGCTGCGAAAACTCTGCAAGAGCAACTTCCTCTCCTGGATGCGGATGCGCGAGTGGCGCGAGGTGCACAGCCAGCTTCGTCAACTGACCCGAGAGATGGGGCTGAGGCCTAATGACCAGACCGCCGACTACGGGATGATCCACCGTGCCCTGCTGACCGGCCTGCTGAGCCATATCGCCACCATCAGCAGCGAAAAGCATCTCTACAACGCCGCACGTGGGGTGCAGATGAGGATCTGGCCCGGATCGAGCCAGTTCAAGGCCAACCCGAAGTGGATTGTCGCTGCCGAAAAGGTGGAGACCTCACAACTCTACGCCCGTACCGTCGCCCGCATTGAGCCCCAGTGGCTGGAGCGGCTGGCCAGACATCTGCTGAAACGGAGTTATGCCGAACCCCACTGGGAGAAGCGGCGTGGGCAGGTGGCCGCATTCGAAACGGTCACCCTCTATGGCATCCCGATTGTCTCCCGACGCAAGAGCAACTTTGGCCCGATTGACCCGAAGGAGTCGCGCAAGATCTTTATTCGTCGGGCGCTGGTGGAGGGAGAGCTGCATACACGGGGGAAATTCCTTGCGATCAACCGCAAGCAGGTTGAGCTGATCGAATCCCTCGAGGCGAAGTCCCGTCGTCGTGACATTCTGGCCGATGACGAGACCCTCTACCGGTTCTATGACGAGCGCATCCCGGATGGGATCTACTCTGCCCCCACCTTCGAGAAGTGGCGCAAGGGGGCAGAGAGGGAGAACCCTTCGCTGCTCTATCTCACCGAAGAGACCCTGATGCAACACGATGCCGAGGCGGTACGGGATAGCGAGCAGTTTCCTGACCACCTCACCATTGGCCCCGCCAGACTACCACTGAGCTACCACTTTGAGCCGGAGAGTGAGAGTGACGGGGTGACGCTCACCATCCCCGCTGAACTGCTGCAGCAGCTGGATCCGGAGAGATTCGAGTGGCTGGTACCCGGGCTGCTGCACGATCGCATCATCGCCATGCTACGCGCCCTGCCGAAACAGTGGCGACGCAACTTTGTCCCCGCACCCGATTTTGCCAATGCACTGATTCCTGTATTGGTTCAGAACGGTGGGCCGTTGGGAGAACAGATCTCCGCCAGGCTGCGCCACATGACCGGGGTCACCCTGCCGGAGGGGATCTGGAATGAGATCAGACTACCCGACCATCTCAGGATGCGTTTTCAGGTGATTGATATGGACGGAGCGATCATACAGAGCGGGCGTGATCTGCAGAGACTGCAAGAGCGGAAACCTGCACCCTCCAAACCGGCCCAACAAAAAAGGAGCACGGAAAAGAGCAGACCCGCAACCCACCCGCTGGAACGTGCCACCATCACTGCCTGGGACTTTGGATCGTTGCCGGAGTCAGTTGAGGTGGAGCGGCACGGAATTGTCATCACCCTCTACCCGGCACTGGTGCACAACGGCAAACAGATCTCCCTGCAACTGCTGGAGAGCCTGGAGCAGGCAGAGAGCGATAGCCGCAACGGGATCACCGCACTGTTTCTGCTGGAGCAGCGGTCCAAGGCTCACATACTGGTAAAGCAGCAGCTGAACCAGCAGAGGCTCTGTCTCCATTACCTGTCAATCGGCCGCTGTGAGGAGCTGATTGAGGATCTACTGACAGTGGCAACAGAGGAGGCGCTGTTTGGAACCGACCCCTCTCCACCAAGAGACCAGGATGCGTACCGGCAGCGCAGCCAGCACGCTCTCTCCGCACTGCCCCAACAACTGCAGCGCTTCGGCAGAATTGCCGAGGAGTCACTAGGCATACACCATAATCTGATGAAGCAGCTCAAGGGGAGTGTAGCGCCTGCCCACCTGATGACCTACAGCAGAATCAAGAGCCATCTGGCCACACTGATCCACCCCCACTTTCTGCAGCAGACGCCAACAGAGTGGCTGCCGGAACTGCCGCGCTACCTTCACGCCGCAGAGAAGCGTCTGGAGAAGCTGCAACAGAACCCACAGGCTGATCGGCAGCGGGCGCAACAGCTTGCACCCCACTGGGACCCTTTCGAGGGACGAATCGGCGAGAACCATTCAGCCGCCTTTACCGAATACCGCTGGATGGTGGAGGAGTTCCGGGTATCGCTCTTTGCCCAGGAGCTGGGGACAAAAAAACCGGTCTCTGCAGACCGGCTGAAGAGGTTGTGGCGCAAGCTATAACACTACGAGCACTGCTTGCGGTCATCTTAGGACAGCCTCCTAGTCATCCCCCCATGGGATCGGCTCACGCTCCGTGGTCAACAACTTGGCACCCGCCTGTTCATTGGCGGCAAAGATGATCTTGACCTGGTAGTTATCAGAAACAGTGAGCTCCTTTCGCATTGAACGGGCTCGATCACGAGCAGCACGATATTTTTCATGGTGCTCAATCACCTCAACCTCGCGGTTGGGAAACATCTTGAACAGATAGTAGGGCATCAGAATCTCTTGGCGGCAGCTAGTGCCTCCCCTCTACCGCCACAAATGTGGCGGTAGAGGGGAGGTGGTCAGATTAAGGCGTTACTTCTTCGCTCTCTTTCTGGAAGCGGCCTTCTTCTTTGGTGCAGCTTTCTTCTTGGCTGCTACCTTCTTCTTTGGGGCGGCCTTCTTCTTGGCTACTGCCTTCTTCTTCGGTGCTGCCTTTTTCTTGGGAGCAGCCTTCTTCTTGGCTACGGCCTTCTTCTTGG
>CAYFMF010000078.1:0-4649 GCA_964344135.1 uncultured Piscirickettsiaceae bacterium | reverse complement strand
GTTATCGTGGCTACGGTTATGGTGGTCCAGGCTACGCCCCGGGATATGGTGGTGGCTATGGTCCAATGCCTCCCTACGGCCCGATGCCCCACTATGCCCCGCCGGCAGCACCCCGTGCACCCGCACCGGTGGCACCAGCAGAATAGTCAACCAGACCATTCTCAAAAAGAGAGCCGGCTGAGCCACTCAGCCGGTTTTTTTTCGTCCCTGTTGGTGTAGACTTCGCGCCTTTCCAACTCGCTTCACCCTCCGGAGCTGCTCACACATGTGGTTCAAAAACGTCACCCTCTTCCAGTTCAACAACCCCTTCAGGGTCTCCATCGACTCCCTGGAGGAGAAACTCTCGAAACGTACGGCACGAAACTGTGGGCCGCTGGAGACCTCAACAGTGGGGTGGAGCAGCCCACTCCCCAATGGAGAGACACTCACGCTTCCCATTGATGGATCCATCCTGATTGCTGCAACCAGGTCGGAGAAGATACTGCCCGCCTCGGTGATACGTGAGGCACTCAATGAGCGAATCACGGAGATCGAGGCGACGGAGGAGCGCGAGGTACGCAACAAGGAGAGACAGCGGCTGCGAGAGGAGATCACCGTTGAGATGCTTCCCCGTGCATTCAGCCGCTCACGAACTACCCATGTCATGATTGACCCGGAAAATGGGTGGCTACTGGTGGATACGGCCAGCCGCGCACGTGCCGAGGAGCTGACCGTTCTCCTGCGCGAGACACTCGGCACCCTGGATATCTCCAACCCGGAGAGTGAGCTCTCTCCTGCCGGAGCGATGAGCCAGTGGCTCTTTCACGGCACTCCACCCGCCGGCTTTACGCTCGATGATGAGTGTGAAATCAGGGAGAACAGCGAGTCCGGCGGTACCATCCGCTGCAAGAATATCGACATCACCCAGGGAGCGGTACGCAAGCACCTGGAGAACCAGAGCAGTGTAGTCCGTCTTGCCATGAGCTGGGACGACCATATCTCCTTCATGCTGGATCAGGATCTGACCCTGCGCAGAATCCGACCACTGGAGCTGATCAACAACCATCGAGAGGAGGCGCTGGATGGCGAGGATCCAGAAACACTCCTTATCGCCGACATGATGCTCTTTCAGGCGGAGATTCGTGGATTGATCCAGCGGCTGTTTGAGCTGCTTGAGACCAAGAGATAAAACCCCTGCGGTAAATGCTGTTGCTGTTGTCTACCCAATCAGCCGCCGGTTGAGCCGTTCCACCTGATCCCGCAGTTGTGCCGCCTGCTCGAACTCGAGATCCCTGGCGTGGGCATACATCCTCTTCTCCAGGCGATCAATCTCCCGCTGCAGCAGCTGCGGATCATTCCCACCATAGAGTGCCGGCTCCTCAGCCACTCTGCGCCCTCTCCTCCCCTTGCCGGCACCCGGCGCTGCCTCGAGAATATTGGAGACCGACTTGCGAATCGTCTCCGGGGTAATCCCATGGGTCTCGTTGTAGTGCTGCTGCCTGCTGCGTCGTCGCTCGGTCTCGCCAATCGCCCGCTGCATGGAACCGGTAATTCGTTCTCCATAGAGAATCGCCTTGCCATTGACGTTACGTGCAGCGCGCCCGATGGTCTGAATCAGGGAACGGTCGGAGCGGAGAAACCCCTCCTTGTCGGCATCGAGAATCGCAACCAGTGAGACCTCCGGCATATCGAGCCCCTCACGCAGCAGGTTGATCCCCACCAGCACATCAAACTCGCCCAGCCGCAGATCCCGGATAATCTCCACCCGCTCCACGGTTTCGATATCGGAGTGAAGATAGCGGACCGCCACCCCATGCTCCGCAAGGTAGTCGGTCAGATCCTCCGCCATCCGCTTGGTCAGGGTGGTAACCAGCACCCGCTCCTCCACCGCCACACGCCTGCGGATCTCGCTCAGCAGATCATCCACCTGGGTGGTTGCAGGTCGCACCTCCACCTCGGGGTCCAGCAGTCCGGTGGGGCGCACCACCTGCTCAACAACGTCCCCTGCGGAGTGGTCCAGCTCATAGGGGCCCGGTGTTGCCGAGACATGGATCATCTGTGGCGCCAGTGACTCGAACTCGTCAAACTTCAGCGGACGGTTGTCGAGTGCCGAGGGGAGCCGGAAGCCATGCTCCACCAGTGTCTCCTTCCTGGAGCGGTCACCACGATACATCCCGCCAATCTGCGGGATGGTGACATGGCTCTCATCGACCACCAGCAGCGCACTCTGCGGCAGATAGTCCATCAGGGTTGGGGGGGAGTCGCCAGCAGCACGCCCGGAGAGATAGCGGGAGTAGTTCTCGATCCCGGAGCAGTATCCCAGCTCCAGCATCATCTCGATATCGTACCTGACCCGCTGCTCCAGCCGCTGCGCCTCCACCAGCTTGTTGAGCTCCCTCAGCTGCTCCAGCCGCCCCTTCAGCTCCACCTTGATCTGCTCGATCGCATCCAGAATGGTCTGACGCGGTGTCACGTAGTGGCTCTTGGGGTAGATAGTAACCCGCGGCAGCTTGTGCAGGATCTCCCCGGTTAGCGGATCAAAGCGGGAGATCCCCTCCAGCTCCTCGTCAAACAGCTGCAGACGGATCGCCTCGCGCTCCGAGTCTGCCGGGAAGATATCGATGATCTCGCCACGCGCACGGAAGGTTCCGCGATGCAGCTCCACATCATTGCGCGTGTACTGAAGCTCGGCCAGACGGCGCAGGATGTGATGGCGATCGACCAGCTCGCCGCGGGAGAGGTGCAGCACCATCCCCAGATAGGACTTTGGATCTCCCAGCCCATAGATTGCCGAGACCGTCGCCACAATGATCGCATCCCGCCGCTCCAGCAGCGCCTTGGTGGCCGAGAGCCGCATCTGCTCGATATGCTCGTTGATCGAGGCATCCTTCTCGATAAAGGTATCAGTGGTCGGCACATAGGCCTCGGGCTGATAGTAGTCATAGTAGGAGACGAAGTACTCCACCGCATTGTTGGGGAAGAACTCCTTCATCTCCCCATAGAGCTGTGCCGCCAGCGTCTTGTTGGGGGCCATCACCACGGTTGGACGCTGCACCCGCTGAATCACATTGGCAACGGTGTAGGTCTTCCCCGATCCGGTCACCCCGAGCAGAACCTGATGCGCCAGCCCATCCTCAAGCCCCTCCACCAGCGCCTGAATGGCCGAGGGTTGATCCCCCGAGGGCTCAAACGGGGAGACAATCTGAAATGGGCGCTCACTCATTGCGATGCGGTTTCGTCCGTGCAGAAAGGAAAGCAGTGAAGTATAGTATCGTCCTGATTTGGAACCACCTATTTTTTATTCGGAGAACAGCTCTTGAGCTCCCCACAGACCATTCAACTCTCCAACCGGGTAGAGCGGGTCAAGCCCTCCCCCACCCTTGCCGTTACTGCCCTCGCTGCACAGCTGAGAAGCGAGGGAAAGGACATTATCGGCCTGGGCGCCGGTGAACCGGACTTTGATACCCCGGACCACATCAAGGCGGCCGCCACACAGGCCATCGCCGATGGGTTCACCAAGTACACCCCTGTTGATGGCACCCCCTCCCTGAAACAGGCGGTGGTCGACAAGTTCCACCGAGAGAACGGTGTTGAGTATGCACTGAACCAGGTGATGGTAAGCTGTGGTGGCAAGCAGGTCTTCTACAACCTCTGCCAGTCACTGCTCAATCCGGGTGATGAGGTGATCATCCCCGCCCCCTACTGGGTCTCCTATCCCGACATGGTGATGCTCGCCGATGGAACACCCGTCATCGTCCCCGCCGGAATCGACCAGGAGTTCAAGATCACCCCCGAGCAGCTGGAGGCAGCGATCACCCCCCGGACCAGACTGTTTGTCCACAACACCCCCTCCAACCCAACCAGCGTGATGTACACCCAACAGGAGCTGGAGGCACTGGGAGAGGTGTTGAGGCGTCACCCCCATGTGGTCGTCGCCACCGATGACATCTACGAGCATATCCTGCTAAGCGACATACCGTTCAGCAACCTGCTGATGGCCAACCCCGATCTCTACGACCGTACCGTGATGATGAACGGGGTCTCCAAGGGGTACTCCATGACCGGCTGGCGGATCGGCTATGCGGGAGGCCCGGCTCAACTGATCGGCGCCATGAAGAAGGTACAGTCCCAGAGCACCTCCAACCCGACCTCCATTGCCCAGGTCGCAGCGGAGGCCGCCCTCAATGGAGAGCAGAGCTTCATGGAGACGATGAACAGCGCCTTTCGCGAACGCAACCAGTTCGTGGTCGAGCGCCTCAATGCCATCCCCGGGGTGGAGTGTCTCCCCTCGCAGGGCGCCTTCTACGCCTTTGCCAATGTTGAGGGGGTGATCGAGCGACTGCCCGCCATCTCCAACGATACCGAGCTTGCAGAGATGCTGCTGAACCAGGCCGAGGTTGCCGTCGTACCCGGTGCCGCATTCGGTGCCGAGGGGTATATTCGCCTCTCTTTTGCCACCAGCATGGAGAACCTCAGAGGTGCCCTGAAGAGAATTGCCAACACCCTCTGACACCTCTCTGAGACATAAAAAATCGCCCTCAATCTGTTGACCAAAACTGGGGGCCTCTGTAACATTCGCGCATCTATTCCCCTGTAGCTCAGTTGGTAGAGCAAAGGACTGTTAATCCTTGGGTCACTGGTTCGAGTCCAGTCGGGGGAGCCATATAAAA
>CAYFMF010000077.1:0-4744 GCA_964344135.1 uncultured Piscirickettsiaceae bacterium | reverse complement strand
AATCAGTTATAAAATATTTCAAGATATGACCTGTCCACAGAGATCAAGTCTCTAGGGAACCTCTGAAAAAGTCTGGGTAATTTGGATCGCGCCCATAGCATCCAAGATCAAGGCGCACCCCAGGGCGTCCCTCTCGACGCAATGCGTCTCACCTGGAAAGATCGCAGCCAATAGCCAGCTATTAGCAAGATTTTCAACGAAGATATTGGATGCTATGGGCGTTAGGCATTTACACATGACTTATTCAGGGGTTCCCTAGCAAGGCCAGCCGCTCCATCAGGTAACAGAGGCAGTCCTGACGGATCACCTCCTCATCCCGGGTCAGCATCGAGGGCATCACCGCTCTCATGGTACGCAGCTGCCCACTCTCCACCGAGAAAAAGTGGTCCCCCACATCCTCCCCCGCCTCACTCCAGACCTCAAAGTGGTCAACACGCCCTGAACAGACCTCACCAAAACTGGTTCCTGCCGGTATCTCCTGAAAATTGAGCCGATCCAGATCCTCCTCAAAACAGAGATCCAGTGCCCCCTGATGACCATGCCTGCCAAATCCAAACCGAACCTCTCGGGGAACCTTTACCGTTGCCACGGTGTGAAAGAGGTCCAGATCCCCATGGGCAACCGGGTGAGACGGGATCTCGGCAAGATGGAGGCAGCTGTCGAGAAACTCGTGTGCATGCGCCACCCCATGTGGCTCTCCCGGCCGTCCACACTCCACGGTAACCGCAGGACAGAGTGCCGACATCGCTATCGACTGGACCTCGGAGGGCTGGGTAAAGTAGACCACGGTACGGCTAAACAGTGTCGCCAGATGAAGATGGCTGTTCTCCAGCGCATTGACACAGCCGTAATGGGGGTTGCGCCCGGTATTGTTGTGTATGTCAACACTGGCAAAGGCACTGCGTTGCCGCATCTGCTCCACCACCTCTCTCACCATCTGCTGTTCCGCCCCCTCTCCCCCGCTCCAGATCCGGTTATAGTCGGGCTGATCAGGCAGATGGCGCGCGCCGGTTGCCGCCGCAGAGACATTTCCGATAAAAAAGGAGAGGGAGCGGGGAAGCGCTCGATCCTGATAGTCCCTCAGCAGGGTACGCAGTGCCAGCCAGCCGGTAATCTCGTTTCCATGCAGCAGCACCGTGACAAAGAGTGGCTCCTTGCGGCGCCCCTCCAGATGAATCAATGTAGGCCCCGGAAGAAGAGTATGGAGCTGCTCTGCCTCCAGCTCCAGCAAACCTTGCGGTATCTGTTCCAGTGTTGTCAACATCGATCAATCTCCCATTGATGAACCGGATTCCCGGAGTGCTGCTCCTGTAGATAGGCCTCCAGCAGACCCGCCATCTCACGCCCATTGTGTGCCACCCACTCACGCTGCCACAGCGCTCCATTCTGCCCCTTGTCTATCCGCCCCTCAATAATCTCCAGCCATGGGGCCCACTCCCCTCTCTCCAGCCCCAGCCCCTCGAATCCGGCTACTGCCAGTGGCAACAGCTCCTGCTGCAGCAGCTCGCGAACGGCCACACGTCTCCCCCCCTCCCAGCGCACGGTTCCCGCCATCCCATGGCGGGCAGCAAGATAAAAGTTCTCTTTTGCCACGGAGAAGGGGAGCGTGGAGACGGCACGCTCTGGGTTCTGCACCATTCCCATCACCAGCCCCACGAAGAATACGCTGTTGGCCACCACATCCAGCGGTGTGGGGCCTGCTGAGGCGACCCGGTGCTCTATGCGCAGACCGGGACGCCCCGCTGCATCGAACCCCACCAGGGGCCGGTTCCAGCGCCAGATGGTACCGTTATGGAGCATCAGATTGGACAACTGCGCCCTGGGCTCCGGCTGGCAGATGGGGAGCATCACCGGGTAGTGGTCAAGATTCTCCTGAAAGATCTCAAACAGGCTCTCCTCCGCATAACCGGTACCAAAACTGACCCGCCCCACCCCCAGACTGTGGGCCAGTGGGTCCACATTGACCGCCTGCTCGAAGAGTGGGATGCGGCTGTCATCCCACAGATCCTCTCCAAACAGATAGGGGGAGTTTGCACAGAGTGCCACCATCGGTGCAGAGAGCCGGATTGCCGCATTGAAGGCCTCTACCGACTGCCGGAAAGGGACCTGGAGGTGGATCTGCAGTGAGGTGGCCCCGGCCTCCATCATCACATCATGGTGGATCAGGTCCAGATGGTCTCTGCCCTCAATATGGAAGTGGAGTGGCAATCCGCTACGCATCCGCATCACCTGCTCATTCAGCGCCCGATAGCGCTGCATGTTGCTCATGTTGGCCAGGGTCAGATCCTCTGCCCTGATGGTGGGAAGGATCCCGACCATTGCAAGCCCCAGATCCATTCCACTGGCCACTCTCCTGGCCTCGCTCCAGGTCTGATCCAGCTCATCGGCCAGCAGGGCAAAGGGGGAGCCGGAGAGCGGTTGGGGGGTCCCATTGAACTCGATATTGAAGCTGGCCAGTTCAGGCACGACCAGCGGATTCTCCATTGCCTCCAGAAAGGGGGCATTGGATGGGGCGGGTCGCAGGGAACGGTCGACCAGCCACGCCTCCAGCTCAAAACCGACGACGGGCTCTGTCCCCTGAAATTGCCCCTCGGAGAACCACGCCCCCAGCAGTTCGGTCTCCTGCGCCAGCACCTGTTCAAAGCGGCGAAAATCCCGCTTCTGGAAATGGTCTGTGGTGATCTCCTGCCCCATGAGGGGACTATATCACTCGCATCTATTCAGGGAACCCCTGAAGATTCTCCAGCCGTTCCGGAGTACCGACATCGGACCAGTGGCCCCGGTAGTGTTCACCAGAGACCAGACCCCGATCCACTGCATCAAACAGCAACGGGGCCAGCGGGAAACGACCCGGGACAACCCCGTCGAAAAAGGAGGGGTGGAAAACGGCAATGCCGCTATAGGTCAGCTGGGGGGCGCCACCGCGCCCCCCATATCCAGTGACAACACCGCCCTGCAGCTGGAAATCCCCCTCCGGGTTGTGGCCCGGATTGTCAACCAGCACCAGATGGGCCCGATAGTCGCCCAGCCCCGCCAGGCCGAAGAGTGGATAGTCGGTATGGATATCCCCGTTCACAACGAGAAATGGCTCCTCCCCCAGCAACGGCAGCGCCTGAACAATGCCACCACCGGTCTCCAGCGCCTCCTCCGGCTCCGGTGAGTAGTGGATGGTGGCCCCGTAACAGGAGCCATCACCAAGTAATTCCGGGATCTTCGATCCGAGCCAGCCATGGTTGATCACCAGCTCCCGGATACCCGCCGCAACCAGCGCCTCGATATGGTACTCGATCAACGCCTTGCCATTGATCTGCAGCAGGGGCTTTGGTATCCGATCCGTCAGTGGACGCATGCGCTCACCACGGCCGGCAGCCAGAATCATCGCCCTCACGCCTCGCCCCCCTGCAGTCTGCTGGTGAGCTGGTGGAGTGGAGCCAGCTCCGGATAGCGACCACTCACCTCCACAATATAGTTCATGGTTCTTGGGATATCACCGAGGTAGCCCGGCTTGCCATCCCGGTGGTTGAGCCGCGCAAAGATACCGATCGCCTTGAGGTGGCGCTGCACCCCCATCCAGTCAAACCAGCGCAGAAACTGTGGCCACTCCACACCCTCCACCAGCCGGGACTCAACCAGCCTCTGGTAATAGGCGTGCGCCCACCCCTCAACCCGGCTCTGAGGCCAGTCGATATAGCAGTCCCGCAACAGGGAGACCAGATCGTAGGTGATTGCACCCCGGACCGCATCCTGAAAGTCGATCACCCCGGGCTGCTCCCCCTCCACCACCATCAGGTTGCGGGAGTGGTAATCCCGATGGACGGCCACCTGCGGCTGCTCCAGTGCAGCGCTGGCCAACAGCGAGAACTGCTGTTCAAGTCTCTGCCGCACCTCACTGGTGGGGCGCTCGCCGCGATGAACACCGAGATACCACTGCGGAAAGAGCTCCATCTCACGCATCAACAGTTCTCGGTCATAGGGGGGGAGTTGCGCCTCCCGGGGCCACCGTTGCTGCAGGGCCAGGAGCGTTTCCATCGCATCGCGGTAGAGGGAGTCCGCGCTCTCACCATCAAGCCGGTCGAGGTAGGAGGTAACGCCCAGATCGGAGAGCAGCATGAACCCCCGCTCCAGATCCACCGCATGAATCTCCGGGGCATTCACTCCACACGCCCGAAGTACCCGGGCGATCGAGACAAAGGGGCGGGAGTCCTCCTTGTCAGGAGGGGCATCCATCACAATCATGCTCTCCCCCGCCCCCTCTCTGGAGAGGTGGAGCCGAAAATAGCGCCGAAAACTGGCATCCGCAGAGGCGGGCTCAACCACAAATGGCTCTCCCCCCACCATCTCACCGGCCCACTGCTGTAACTGCTCCAGACGCTGCCCCATAATGGCCCGAATTGTACTCTTTACGGAACAGGACATGTATAATCGGGCGTTAAATTATCGCCTCCTGAAAACAGTCGCTTGAACCTACAAATCTGCAAAACAACAGGACTTCTGCTCTCCACACTGGCCTGTGCGCTCTCCACCCAGAGTGTGGCAGCACCTCTCTACCGTTGTGTGGCAGGCAGTGATGGCGACTGGCTCTGTGGCCCACCTGATGAGGTCGCCCGCTCCAGTGGCACCCCGCTATCAGAGATAACACCCCCACCACCCAGGCGGGTGGCTGCACCCAGGGTTCAACCACCCGCTCTGCAACCCACAGCAGAGCAACCAGAACCGGTGAGTATCGCTGAGGAACCGGCCCCTG
>CAYFMF010000076.1:0-4929 GCA_964344135.1 uncultured Piscirickettsiaceae bacterium | reverse complement strand
ATGGCGGAGAAGGAGGGATTCGAACCCTCGATGGAGCTATTAACCCCATACTCCCTTAGCAGGGGAGCGCCTTCAGCCTCTCGGCCACTTCTCCAGTGTCGTTGGGGACAGGAGACCCTGCCTTTTGAACGGCGCAAAGGATACCCGCACTGGGGCATCAGGTAAAGGTGGCGGGAAAGTTTTTTATCGGGTTCAGGCAGCGTAGTCTTCGCTATCCTCACTCTCTTCGCTGAGGATCCTCTGGTAGATCTCCTCACGGTGTACGGCAATTTCTCGTGGCGCATCAATCCCGATACGCACCTGATTGCCCTTTACCCCAAGCACGGTTATGGATACATCATCCCCGATCCTAACCGTCTCTCCGACTCGCCTTGTCAGTATCAGCATCCCTCTCTCCATTTATTATTATGTTTTCAACGGCTTCATGCCGTTGACAGAGTCGAGTATACCGCCCAATCAAATAATTGCTAGAACATTAGAATTTCACTCACTGATGAAATTCCCCTGCCCCGTCAGCTCATCTCGGGCTCTGCCTCCAGCTCGAATGAGTCATGAAGTGCACGGACGGCCAGCTCCAGGTATTTCTCGTCAATAATGACGGAGATCTTGATCTCGGAGGTGGAGATCATCTGAATATTGACCCCCTCGTTGCCCAGCGACTCAAACATCTTGCTTGCAATTCCGGCATGGGAACGCATCCCGACACCGACCAGGGAGAGCTTGACGATATTCTGGTCACCCTCGATCTCTCGGGCACCCAGTTCGCCCCCAATGGCCTCAAGCGCCTCCATTGCCTGCTGGTAGTCGTTGCGGTGGACGGTGAAGGTGAAGTCGGTGGTGCCGTCGTGGGAGATGTTCTGGACAATCATGTCGACCTCAATATTCCGGTCTGCAACAGCCACCAGAATCTTGCAGGCGACACCTGGCTTGTCGGGGACACCACGGACAGTCAACTTGGCTTCATCACGCTGAAAGGCAATTCCTGAGATTACGGGCTGTTCCATTCCTTCTTCCTCAAATGTAATCAGTGTTCCGGGCCCCTCCTCAAAACTGGAGAGTACCCGAAGCGGTACGTTGTATTTTCCTGCAAACTCCACGGCACGGATCTGCAGCACCTTGGAGCCGAGGCTGGCCATCTCCAGCATCTCCTCGAAGGTGATTCGGTCCATGCGGCGCGCGTTGGGCACGACCCGCGGGTCGGTCGTATAGACACCATCCACATCGGTATAGATCTGGCACTCATCCGCCTTGACCGCGGCGGCAATGGCAACAGCGGATGTATCCGATCCACCACGCCCCAGTGTGGTGATGTTCCCGTCCTCATCGGTGCCCTGAAAACCGGCCACAACAATGACGCGTCCCGCCTCCAGATCATCCCGAACCCGCTGTGCATCGATATCGAGAATGCGCGCCTTGTTGTGGGCACTGTCGGTCAGGATCTGTACCTGCGGTCCGGTGTAGGAGCGTGCAGGGACCCCGCGCTTCTCCAGTGCGATGGTCAGCAGTGCTATCGTCACCTGCTCACCGGTTGCCATCGCCACATCCAGCTCGCGCGGCGTGGGGTTGGGGTCAATCTCTCTTGCCAGGCCGATGATCCGGTTGGTCTCGCCACTCATCGCAGAAACCACAACCACCATCTGGTTGCCGCGATCACGCCACGCCTTCACCTTGTCGGCTACCGCCTCGATTCTCTCAACCGTACCAACCGAGGTGCCACCATATTTCTGTACAATCAGTGCCATTCTTGAATTGCTGCCATTTCTCTTTACTGTTGCAGGGTCTGTTGCGCCCACTCACGGGCTGACTCAATCGCCTGTGGAATTCCATCCGGGTTGTTGCCACCCCCCTGCGCCATGTCGGGACGTCCTCCCCCCTTGCCACCCACCAGTGGGGCCGCATGACGAATCATCTCTCCCGCCTTGATACGCTCTGTCGCATTGCTGGTGACACCGGCAACCAGAACCACCTTCCCCTCACTGGCTGTTGCCAGCAGGATCGCTGCGGTCCCCAGCTTGTCCTTCAGCTGATCCATGGTGGAGCGCAGGGTCTTCACATCGGCACCCTCGAGGTGGGCTGTCAGAATCTTCACCCCATCGACCTCTACCGCCGCAGAAACCAGATCGGATGATGAGGCGTTGGCAAGCTTCGATTTCATCCGCTCCAGCTCCTTCTCCAGCTTTCGGTTCTGCTCCAGCAGCGCCTGAACCTTCTCGCCGACACTCTCCCGACTCCCCTTGAGCAGGAGGGCGAGCTGCTGCAGGGTCTGTTCACCCGACTCCACATGCTCCAGCGCCCCCTCCCCGGTCACCCCCTCAATACGGCGTACACCGGCGGCGATTCCGCTCTCTGAGAGGATCCGAAAGAGGCCAATCTCACCGCTTGAGGAGACATGGGTGCCGCCACAGAGCTCGGTGGAGAACGCATCCATCCCCACCACACGCACCTCATCCCCATACTTCTCGCCAAACAGCGCCATTGCACCGGTCGCCCTGGCATCATCAATCGACATCACCCGACTCTCGACCGGGTAGCTTGCAAGGATCTGCCCGTTGACCAGGCGCTCCACCTCGTGAATCTGCGCCTCGCTCATCGGCTCAAAGTGGGCAAAGTCGAAACGCAGACGCGAGCCGTTCACCAGTGACCCCTTCTGCTGGACGTGGTCACCCAGCACCTTTCTCAGGGCGGCGTGCGCCAGATGGGTTGCCGAGTGGTTGCGTGCGGTGGCCTTGCGCTCATGGGCATCCACCCTGGGCTCAATCGAATCACCGACTGCAATGGACCCAACGCCGACATGACCGATATGGAGGATGGCTCCGGAGGGCTGCTTCTGGGTATCCTCCACCTCGAAATAGGCCAGCCCCTCCCCCTGCAAAATGCCGAGGTCACCCGCCTGCCCGCCCGACTCCGCATAGAAGGGGGTACGTTCCAGCACGATCATCCCCTCATCCCCCTCCTCCAGGGTCTCAACGGATGTCCCGTCACTGAAGAGCGCAGTGACGCGGGAGCGGTCCTCCAGCTGTTCATAGCCAGTGAACTCGGTCTCTCCCTCAATCTCCACCCCCTCTGCCTGCGCACTCTTGAAGCTGCTGGCAGAGCGGGCGCGATCACGCTGCTCCGCCATCGCCTCTTCGTAACCGTTCAGGTCCAGTGTCAGGCCACGCTCACGCGCAATGTCGCCGGTCAGATCGACCGGAAAGCCGTAGGTGTCATAGAGCTTGAAGATGGTCTCTCCGGGGATCTCACCCCCCTCAAGCCCGGCGATGCGCTCTTCAAGGATGCGCATCCCCTGCTCCAGGGTCTCGGCAAATCGCTCCTCCTCCTTCAGCAGCACCCGCTCCACCTGCTGCTGTGCGGCCGGCAGCTCCGGATAGGCCTCCCCCATCTCGGCAACCAGCGGGGCGACCAGCTGGTGGAAGAAGGGTTCGCTCTGGCCCAGCTTGTAGCCGTGACGAATCGCTCGGCGAATGATTCTGCGCATCACATAACCACGCCCCTCATTGGAGGGGACCACCCCATCCACCGCAAGAAAGGCGCAGGAGCGGATGTGGTCGGCAATCACCTTCACCGAGGTGTGGTTGTGGTCACTGCTGTTCGTTGCTGTGGCAACGGCCCGCATCAGGTTCTGGAACAGATCGATATCGTAGTTGCTGTGGCCTCCCTGCAGGATTGCGGCCAGCCGCTCCAGTCCCATGCCGGTATCGACGGAGGGGTGTGGAAGCGGGTTGAGGTTGCCCTCGGCATCGCGATCATACTGCATGAAGACCAGGTTCCAGATCTCGATATAGCGATCCCCATCCTCATCCGGTGATCCTGGAGGGCCTCCATCAATCTCCTCTCCATGGTCATAGAAGATCTCGGAGCAGGGGCCGCAGGGGCCGGTGTCCCCCATCGACCAGAAGTTGTCCTTGGCACCACAGCGTGAGAACCGTTCTGCCGAGATCCCCATCTCCCTGAGCCAGATCTCCTCCGCCTCGGGATCCTCCTCATAAACCGTGACCCAGAGCTTCTCCTCCGGGAGCCCCAGGGTGTTGGTCAGAAAGTCCCACGCATACTGAATCGCCTCACGCTTGAAGTAGTCTCCAAAGCTGAAGTTTCCCAGCATCTCGAAGAAGGTGTGGTGACGCGCCGTATAACCGACATTCTCGAGGTCATTGTGTTTTCCACCGGCACGCAGGCAGCGCTGTACCGAGGTGGCACGACTGTAGTTGCGCCTCTCCTGCCCGAGGAAAACATCCTTGAACTGCACCATGCCCGCATTGGTAAAGAGCAGTGTTGGATCGTTGGCTGGAACCAACGGGCTGCTCTCAACCACCTCATGTCCATGCTGTTCAAAGAACTCCAGGAATGCCTCTCTGATCTCACTACTTTTCATGGCTGTATCGTATTCACTCAACTCAAAATCGTTTCAACTGCGGCCCGGATCTGCTCATGGGTAAACCCGCGATATTGAAGAAAGCGCTGCTGTCTTGCCTGCTCGCGAAACGCCTCAACCGGCTCCGTACCAAATTTTTTCTCTCTTGCTGCAATGGCTCGCTCGATCCAGGTGTCGCCAAATGGCGCCATCGCCCCCTCAATATCACGCTCTCCAATGCCTCGCTCCCGCAGCTCTCTGCGGATGCGGTGAGGGCCCAGCCCTCTCTCCACCCGCAGGCGGGTAAAGCTCTCGGCGAAGCGATGCTCGTTCAGCAACCCCTCCGCAACCAGACGTTCCAGCACAGGATCAACCTGTTCCGCCTCATACCCCTTGCGCTGCAGTTTCTGTCTCAGCTCCAGAACAGAGTGTTCACGACGTGTCAGCAGGCGCAGTGCCCGATTCCAGAGCTCGCTGCTACTCTCCGCCGTCATTCACTGCACGCCGCTCAGGTGAACGGTTTGGCAACAGTTTCTCCCGGATCTGCTGCTCAATCTCCCTGGCCATCTCCGGGTTCT
>CAYFMF010000075.1:0-5237 GCA_964344135.1 uncultured Piscirickettsiaceae bacterium | reverse complement strand
CCGGTGATTCGGTTTGTGATCTCACCCTGTGGTGTGTGGTCTACTTTTCCTTCTCTTCCCACTGCCCCGTGGTATAGGTCTTGATCGCCAGCGCATGAAGCTCACCACTGGCCAGCAGATCATTCACGGTGGCCATCACCGCCCGCTGCTGGGCGAGGAGCCCCTGCCCCTCAAAGCTATCACTGATGACGGTCGCCTCGCAGCTGCAGCCATCCCCCTCCAGCAGTGCGGTGGCGCCGGGTATCCCATTCTCGATTCTCTTCTTGATCTCAGCCAGCTCCATGATTACCTCTCCCTGTCTGCCCACTCAGCCGCCTTGATCAGCAGCGAGTCGATTCTGTTTCTGATTTTTCTCTTGCCTGATGCGTAGTTGTTGACCAGCACCGCGAAGGTCAGCTCCCTCCCCTTTGGAGTCTTCAGGTGGCCCGCAACGGCACGAATGCCGGAGAGTGTACCGGTCTTTGCCCACACTTTCCCCTGCAGCGGGGTCTCATGAAAGCGATAACGCAGGGTGCCATCATGTCCGGCACGAGAGAGCGAGCTCCGGAACACCCTGGCATTGGGGTGTCTCTCCATCGCATCCAGCACCTTGACCAAATCTTCCGGGCGCAGCAGGTTGTAGCGGGAGAGGCCAGAGCCATCGACCAGGTGGTAGCGGTAGGGCTTGATCTTCAGCTCCTTGAGAAAACGGTCCACCACCTCCAGACCACGGTCAACCGACCCCTGCCGAACCACCTCGCCCGCTCTGTTTCGCTTCACCCCGAGGGTACGCAGCAGATGCTCTGCCACCAGGTTGATGCTTCGCTTGTTTGCCAGCGGGAGGATCTCGCTCAGTGGGTTGGAGTGATGGCTCCAGACCAGCCCCTTCTGTTGCTGGTACCCATTGATGGTATCGCTATCCAGTGCCTTGCCGGCAACCTCAATACCGGCTCTCGCTACCGCCTCCATAAAGAGAGTTGCAGCATAGGCAGTCGGGTTATCCACTGTCACCTTGCCCGACATCTCCGGATTGCGGCGCATCTTCTTCGGAACCGTTACCACAAAATTATTGGTGCCACGCTCGCGACCCACCGCGACCCGATTCTGCTCACCAGTCAGCGCCACCTCGGGCTTCAAATAGCTGCTTCGCGGATAGAGGTGGATCTGGCTCTTGTTGAGCCGCTGCCTTCGGTTCTTCTCAATACGGTAGCCCGAAACCCCGCCATGTGTGGTCAGCCCAGAGGATTGCGCCGAGAAGGCGTAGTTCTCATCATCCCACGCCCACCCCTCGCTCAGGGGCTCCTCCACAAAGAGGTCATCAATACCGACGATATTGCCCTCAATCCGCTTCACCCCCTCCTTTTTCAGCCGCTTGGCCCAACGGTCGAAAACAGCGCGCCCCACCGCCCCCTCCGGCGTACCGAGGGTGGGGTCTCCCCCACCAATCAGCTGCAGATCCCCATGGAGTACCCCATCGGCAGGAAGCTGCTGAGCGGGAAACTGGAGATGGGTTGAAAAGGTGTAGTCGGGGCCGAGCCGATCCAGTGCCACAGCCGTTGTGACCAGTTTGACCACCGAGGCGGGGACAAAGGGGGTGGCCCCATTGCGCGTGTAGAGAACATCTCCACTGTCACGCTCAACAATATGGATCCCCCAGAGTGCCGCAGGGGTACTGGGGGCCTCAATAATGGCATCCAGGTCAGACTGTAGACCAGCATAAGAGGGTTGTTGAGCAGACAACAGAAAAAGCAGGCTCGCACAAAGATGCAACGTCCCAAAACGTCCCCTCTTGCGCGGACGCGATTCATCCTGAGACGCAAAGGAGAAAGCAGGCTTATTGATCTTGTATTGAGATTTTATAGATGCTGCTTGTTTATCAATACTTATTTGGTTGATAAGCTGTTTTCCACTTTTAAAACTCAGAACCCCAACAACAAAACGCAAAGACACAAGGTTACAACAAATTGTTATTGCTGTTCTTTGCGTCTTTGCGTGAGATCGCTGTTGCTGTTTTACCCCGCAAGCGTCTGCAACAGTCCGTTGAGACGGCGGGTAAAGCTGGCTGGATCATCCAGCTGACTCCCCTCCGCCAGCATCGACTGATCAAAGAGGATTTGGGTCCAGTCGGCAAAGCGCTCCTCATCGGTCTCACTCTGCAGACGCTCTACCAGAGGATGCTCGACGTTGATCTCCATCACCCGCTTGGAGGAGGGAACCTCCTGCCCCATGCTCTTCATGATGCGCTCCATGTTGGCATCCATCGCACCGGCATTGGCAACCAGACAGGCCGGGGAGTCGGTGAGACGGTGGCTGACACGAATATCCTCCACCTCTTCACCCAGCACACCCTTCATCTGCTCGATCAGGCTCTTGAAGCTCTCCTCCTCCTTCTTCTGCTCCTTCTTCTCCTTCTTGTCCTCCATCTCACCGAGATCGAGGTCACCCTGGGTTACCGACTCGAGTGACTTGCCATCAAACTCACGCAGGTGGTTGACCACCCACTCATCCACATGGTCGCTCAACAGCAGTACCTCGATCCCCTTCTTCTTGAAGACCTCAAGGTGCGGGCTGTGCTTGGCGGCATTGTAGGTCTCGGCGGTGATGTAGTAGATCTTCTCCTGCCCATCCTTCATCCGTTCCAGATAGGTCTCAAGCGAGACATCCTGGGTGGCACTCTCACTCTCCGAGGTGGAAAAACGGCAGAGCCTGGCGATGCGTTCCTGGTTGGAGGTGTCCTCAATCAGACCCTCCTTGAAGACGGGGCCAAACTCACTCCAGAACTTGGCGTACTCCTCCTCACCCTTCTTGGCGATCCCCTCAAGCATGCCCAGTACCTTCTTCACGGAGCCCTTGCTGATCTGGTCCACTACCTTGCTGCTCTGCAGCAGCTCACGCGAGACGTTGAGCGGGAGGTCGTTAGAGTCAATCACACCGCGCACAAAGCGCAGGTAGGTTGGCATCAGCTTCTCGGTATCCTCCATGATGAAGACACGACGCACATAGAGCTTGATGCCGTGGGCACGCTCACGGTCATTGAGGTCAAACGGGGCCTTGGAGGGGAGATAGAGGAGCTGGGTATATTCCAGATTGCCCTCGACACGGGCATGGACCCACTCCATCGGATCCTGCCAGTCGTGGCCAACACTCTTGTAGAACTCCTTGTACTCCTCGTCCGAGATCTCGTTGCGGTTCATCGACCAGAGCGCGGTCGCCTTGTTGACCTGCTCCCATGGCTCCATCTCTTTCGGCTCCTCGCCCTCCTCGGCAGGGGGTGGTGCATCCGGTTCCATCATGATCGGCAGGGTAATGTGCTCGGAGTATTTGTGGACCAGGGACTTCAGCTTCCAGCTGTCGAGGAACTCACCCTCATCCTCACGCAGATGGAGGGTGATGCGGGTACCACGACGGCTCTTTTCGATCGTCTCCAGTGTGTAGTCGCCCTCGCCACTCGACTCCCAGCGCACCCCATGCTCGGAGGTGAGGCCGGCACGGCGAGTCTCAACAGTCACCCTGTCGGCAACAATGAATGAGGAGTAGAAGCCGACACCAAACTGACCAATCAGATGGGAGTCCTGCTGCTGGTCTCCGGTCAGCTTCTCGAAGAAGGCCTTGGTACCGGAGCGGGCGATGGTACCGATGTTCTCCATCACCTCCTGACGGTTCATGCCGATACCGTTATCCTCAATAGTGAGGGTCTTGGCATCCTTGTCGGCGGTGATCTCGACTCGCAGGTCCGGATCATCCTCATAGAGGGCATCATCGGAGAGCGCCTCGAAACGGAGCTTGTCACAGGCGTCCGCCCCATTGGAGACCAGCTCCCTGAGGAAGATCTCCTTGTTGCTGTAGAGCGAGTTGATCACCAGCTTGAGCAGCTGCTTGACCTCCGCCTGAAATCCCATTGTCTCCTTGTGCGCATCCGTTTTTGTATCTGTAGCCATCTTCCTTTTCTACTCCATTACTATTTACTTTCAGATAGTTGCTCAGGTTATCTAAACCTGAATATAGTTTATTGTGAGAATAACGATCCTCTCCCCCTCACTCCATGGGGGCAACCGCAGGGGTTTTCAACCCCCGCTATTCCTCTTTTTGGGAATCCTGAGTGAATTGATAACCACGCTCCAGGCAGTGCCTCAGCCAGTGGTTGAGAAAGAGGTTGAGGCGCCAGCGGGCATCGAGATTCTCCATCCCCTCATCCACCAGAGAGAGGAAGGTGAGCAGTGACTCACCACGGTTCATCGACAGCACCTCACCCTGCTGGCTGTCGTGGTAGAGACGGATCCGCGCCGAGGGCTCCTCCTCATGGCCAGACAGCTGCCTGAAACGGTGGGTCAGAATCAGGGTGGTGGTGTAGGGGTTCTCCTCGACAATGGTGAGAAAGAGGGGAAACTCCCCCTCCGCAACCAGATCCTGTTGGCAGGGCAGTGAGCGCACCTCCGGGGCGAGCCGGAAAAAGAGGTCGAAGTTCTCTTCATAGAGGGCCATCAGACTCTTCAGATCATGGCGTAGCAGCCTCCTGAGAAACCGTGGTTTCTCAAAGCCCCTCCTCTCCTTGATGACTGCCTGCAACATGGCCCTATTCTACCACTCCCTGCGCAGGCGCTCCCGGTTTGCCTTCAGCCACTGCAGGGCCATGATCGGGGTTGCGGAGTTGATCTCCCCCCGCTCCAGCCGCCCCATTATCTCGTCATAGGGGACCACATGGACCAGGATATCCTCATGTTCATGGTCGAGCCCATGAACCCCGCTAGCCGCTGTTGAATCC
This sequence comes from uncultured Piscirickettsiaceae bacterium, assembly GCA_964344135.1. Classification (GTDB taxonomy): domain Bacteria; phylum Pseudomonadota; class Gammaproteobacteria; genus Thiopontia. The sequence continues at coordinate 496 of CAYFMF010000075.1, read as the reverse complement.
ACCTCCCCACAGTAGAGCACCATCGTCTCCGAGGTCCCTCCCGGGCTGACCCAGTAGCGGGCGATGAACTCCAGCTTCCCGACACTGCAGCCCGCCTCCTCCTCTGTCTCTCTTCTGGCGACCTCCTCTTCACTCTCCCCCTCATCAACCATCCCGGCCACCACCTCCAGAAACCAGGCCCCGCCCTCACTCTCGAGCGCCCCGATTCGAAACTGCTCCACCAACACCACCGCATCCTCCCGCGGATCATAGAGCAACACCGCAACCGCATGGCCGCGCTCAAAGAGCTCCCGCGACATCGGCTCCGACCACCCCCCCTCAAACAGGGTGTGCTGCAGACGGTATTTCTCCATCCGGAAAAAACCGTCATAGACAATCTGCCTGTCCAGAATCCTGTATCTCTTCTCCACCAACCAATCTCCGCATCAGCGCCTGCCCACAGATCTTAACCCATGGTAGAATTCCCCGCTTTCTCCCCGTGGCACAACTGGATAGC
>CAYFMF010000074.1:0-5845 GCA_964344135.1 uncultured Piscirickettsiaceae bacterium | reverse complement strand
TGGCTAACGACGCCCCGGAAAACCAATATGGAGGAGCTGATAAGGTACTTTATAGACTGTTTTGATCAGGAGTATACTCGCATCCACCAATGGCTGAATCAATCGCAGGTTTTCGCAACTATCTCACGGTCACGCTCGGTTATTGGGCCTTTACCCTGACCGATGGCGCCATCCGCATGCTGGTGGTGCTCTATTTTCACCAGCTGGGTTACAGCCCGCTGGAGATTGCGATGCTCTTCCTCTTCTATGAGTTCTTTGGGGTGGTGACCAACCTTGTGGGTGGATGGGTCGGCTCCAGGATCGGCCTCAATCTGACAATGCAACTCGGGATGGTGCTACAGGTGGTTGCACTCTCCATGCTCGCGGTTCCCGAGGTGTGGCTCACCGTACCCTATGTGATGGCGGCACAGGCGCTCTCCGGTATTGCAAAGGACCTCAACAAGATGAGCGCCAAGGCGAGTGTCAAGCTGATGCTCCCGCCGGATCCGGAAGGGGGGGAGGGGGCACGCCTCTTCAAATGGGTCTCGGCCCTGACCGGCTCCAAGAATGCACTGAAGGGGGCGGGGTTCTTTCTCGGGGCACTGCTGCTCTCACTGGTCGGTTTCAGGGATGCCCTGCTCTGGCTGGCGGGGATGCTGCTGGTTGTGCTGATGGTTACGGCAACCCTGTTGCCACGAGGGGTGGGGAGGTCGAAGGTGAAAGAGCGGTTCACCCAGCTCTTCTCCAAGCGGGCGGAGATCAACTGGCTCTCGGCCGCCCGCTTCTTCCTTTTTGGCTCCCGTGACATCTGGTTCGTGGTGGCACTGCCGATCTATCTCTCCTCCGTCTTTGGTTGGGGGCATATGGAGGTGGGCGGGTTCATTGCGCTCTGGATTATCGGCTATGGGGTGGTCCAGGCGGTGGTTCCGCTGCTGCTGCGGCGCTCCCACTCCATTCCGGATGGCAGGACCGCCCATCTTGGGGCCCTGGTCCTGGCGCTGGTTCCGGTCGGGATTGCACTGATGCTGGAGCAGGAGGTGGCACCACAGCTTGCGATTTTGCTGGGGCTCTCTCTCTTTGGGGTGGTCTTTGCCATCAACTCCGCAGTCCACTCCTTTCTGATCCTGGCACTCTCTGACCAGGACCGGGTGGCCACCAATGTCGGCTTCTACTACATGGCCAATGCTGGCGGGAGATTGATGGGGACCGTACTCTCCGGGTGGGTCTACCAGCAGCAGGGGATTGAGGGGTGTCTCTGGTGGTCGGCTGTGATGGTGCTGCTCTCGGCACTCCTCTCGCTCAGGCTGCCGACTCGAAAAATGGGTTGAGTGTGCTATTCTCAGAGGGGCAACAACAAATAGAAGGAGAGAGATGATGGGGGAGAAGAGTAATCAGCCGTGCAAGACGGTGCTGGGTCCCGGGGTCTACTACTGGTGCAGTTGTGGTCACACCAAAACGCCTCCCTGGTGTGATGGTTCCCATCAGCAACTGGAGGGCTCTTATGGTCCTGTTGAGTTCGAGGTCAGCGAGGAGAGTGATGTGGCGCTCTGTGGCTGCGGCATGACCAAGACAGCTCCCTACTGTGACGGGAGTCACAAGGTGCTGGAGGAGTAGCTGGACATCCGGTTTTTCGGTGTTATCCTCGAACGGTGGTTAATACTGATAACGCAAGGAGTGAACGATGAAGAGAGTTACAGGCTTGTTGCTGACCCTGGCCGCATTTGGTGTGCAGGCCGGAACGACCGATCTGATCTGCAGCATGGATGAGATCAACAAGACAACGGATGAACTGACCCATACCGACAATGTCCGGGTCAGTGTGCCGGATCAGAGTACCCGAAATGTGCGGGCACTATCCTATTACAATAGCGACCGTATCATTGAGGAGTGGGAGATCACACCAACCCACTCAAACTATCGATTCCGCAAGGTTATTGACGGGGATATCATCAAGTACGAGACCAGCTCGATCGAGGCGGCAAGCGGCAAGGTTGTGGGCAGCACCAACTTTGATCCATCGCCATTCCTGAGAATCCGCGGCCACAAGGCCAAGGAGACCACCTACTCGGGCCAGTGCTATCTGGCGCCTGAGCCAGCAGTATCCCCGGAATCCGCGAAGTAGGCTCTCGTCTCCTCCACCTTTTCCGAGATCCAGGTATTGGCGCTCTCCGCGCCTCTGCCTGCGCTCTCTTTCGCCTCCTCATAGAGTCTGGAGGCATCCTCCCTGCACTGCTCCTGTTCCCTGTAGCATGCCTCAGCGGCCTGGGCGGCATCGGCAGCAATCAGTCCCACTGAGGCGATGGTTCCAATGACCGGTATCCTGGAGGCTCCGCGGGCGATCTTGCGCGCCCCTTTGGGCTTCTCTGCCTCGATCCTTGCCAGCTTGCGGTTGGTGTTCTCGAGCTCTGTCTCTGTGGTGTGAAGTCTCTTCTCTGTAGCGGATAGCCGCTTTTTCTGCTGCGCCAGCTCAACATGGTTGCGCTCCAGTGTTGACTGCAGTCTCCTGTTCTTTTTCAGAAGCTGGGCAGCCTGCTGCTTGTACCCCTTGAGCAGGGTGATCTCCCCGAGAAGGGTGTTGATATGGTAGAGGCCGCCGCCGATCACGGAGATGGCGGCAATCAGCAGGGCGGTTGTGATTCTGTTTCGGATGGCCATGGATCAGGGGTTGCGTTTGAGGATATTGTTGCTACAGGGGGAGTTTGTGCCGGCCGCCCACTCCAGGTGGTGGCGGATCGAGCTGCGGTGGTTGCTGATGACGACGGTTCCAAACTCGTGACTGAGTGACTCCATGACCCTCTCCTCGATGGCCTCATGGCCGGGTAGATTGCGGTGCTTCCGGTAGAGTTGACAGATCCGGTTCTGAAGCCTGATCCGCAGAATCGATTCAACCATCAAATCCGCTGCGGTTCCACCCATATGACCGGAGTACTCCTCTCCGGCCTCCCCGCGTGCAGAGAGAATCAGGTTCAGCAGCTGCTCACTCCTCTCCTGATCGCTCTCCTCCTTGCCGATCAACTGCTCCAGGTGAATTCCGTGGCGCTGGATCAACTTGCGTGCATGTGCCACCCTTTTATTGCGTAGTCGCTCCTCGCTACTCCTCTTTTTCGGCTTTGGTCGGTGTTCGATCTTCTCCTTTAGCTCGACCAGCGGGGTATCGATTCGCTCCCGTCCAATCTTCTCCAGTGCCTGGGCAACCCTCTCCTCCTCAGTCTCAATGACCTCTTCCGCTAACTCCGGGACAAACTCCTGCTCCCAGAGGGCGGTGGCCTCACCACGCTCGGAGGGGAGAAATTCCCCGAGTGATGTCAGCTGGTCGAAGAGTTGGCTAAGACAGCTACTGCGCTCCTCAGCATCCTGAACCCCCATACAGTGCATCAGCTGTGGGGTGCATGCGTTCAGCAGTTCACCAATGCGGTCCGATCGTTCATGGCTCAGGCTGCAGTAGAGGAGTTGGTCAAACAGCTGTTGTCCCCCCTCAATCCCGAAGTCGGATGCGGTCAGGTCGATCGCCTCCTTGCAGGCAATGGCCTGGTCCAGTGCCTCTCCCGATAGTTGGGAGAGCGACTCGGTTGTGGCCTCACCGATCAGTATCGAGAGCGGAACCGCAGTGGGCCGAATCTGTTGATGGATCCGGCTGATCCGAAGCAGGGCATCGGCCCGGTCACGGGTAGAGAGCCACTCATGCCCCTCCTGACCCCCTTCAGGAGTACGGGACTCGCTCTCTGGCTCACGCTCATCCGCTTGTTCTCGCTCTGCCTCCTCTGCCTCATCTGTCAGCTGTTTGTCTGTCGGTGGTTCAAATGCCGGAGCGGTAGGGGAGGGATCTGTGCTATCGGATGGTGAGGGGGAGGGTTGAGGGGGTGTCGGCTGTAGATGCTCTGTTGTCACCGCTCTGTCTGGCTCTTGAGCATTATTATCTACATGAATATTATCTTCTAACTGACTGCTGCATAATTGATTATCTGTAGATGAGCTCTCCTCATGAGAAGGAGGCGCGCCTCTCTTGCTGCCAAACCGGGCGACAACGACTGGCAGCAGAAGAGAAGCAGAGAGGAGTAGCAGGGTGGTCGATTCGACAAGGACGGCTATGGTCAGCAGGAGCAGGATGAGGGCGACAGTGGCCACGCTCTGCGCCCGAATCAGTGTAAGAAGCTTTAGCAAACCACCAGGAGCCTGTTGGGTTGATGATCGCCTGCTGTGGAAAATCCGAGTTTGGCCATATTCTCCTATCCTTTTCGTTCAATAGTGCCCACTACTTGCCTTAAACGATGGATAAACAGGCCTCAAATCAGCTTTCCCTCGCTACGGCGTCCTGAGTCCGACAAGCTCCTGGAGTTGGGCGTGGGTTACAGGGTGAGGGCCTGCATGGAGTGGAAGTTGAGACCAAATCCGGAGCTGATCACCATCAGGATGACGGCAATGATCAGGGTGGCAATGACCGAGGCGAGCATGAACTTCATCACCAGCCAGATCAGGGAGAGAAAGGAGATGTCGAGATCGGTTACCCGAACCCGGATGGGGTCGCCACTCGGCAGAATGTCACCATCTGCGAGCTCCCCCTTGTCATTACGGTTAAATTTGATTCTCATCGTGGGTGTGATTATATATCCCTTTTCTAATGTTGAGAATATTTTGAATGTCCCATTTCAGTGAACGCTTCAGTGCCCTCTCCCGCGTCTATGGTCAGCGTGGTCTGGAGCAGCTCTCCCGCGCTCACCTCTGTGTGGTGGGGATTGGCGGGGTAGGATCCTGGGTGGCGGAGAGCCTGGCCCGTTCCGCCGTGGGACGGATTACACTGATCGATGGTGACTCCATCGCCCGAAGTAACAGCAATCGCCAGATTCACACCCTTGAGTCCACTCTGGGGCAGTCGAAGGTCGAGGTGATGCGGGAGCGTATTCTGCAGATCAATCCGGAGTGTGGGTGTGAGGCGATCGAGTCGGATCTCGGTCATGACAACATGCGGGATCTTCTGGAGCGAGACTACCACTGTGTGGTGGATGCGATTGATGGCATCAGCACCAAGGCAGGGATGATCTACCACTGCAAGAGGAACAAGATCCGGATTGTCGCAACTGGTGGGGCAGGGGGGCTGCTCGACCCCACCCAGGTGACCATTCGTGATCTCGCCAGGACCACCAATGATCCACTGGCGGCCAAGGTTCGCTCCGAACTGCGGCGCAACTACAACTTCTCCAGAAATCCGAAACGGAGCTTTGGAATCCCCTGCGTCTACTCAACGGAACAGCAGCGCTACCCCTCTGCGGCGGGAGAGGTCTCCCACTGCAAGCCTGGTGTTCCAGGACTCTCACTGGATTGTGCCTTCGGCTATGGCTCCAGTGTTGCGGTTACCGCAACCGTTGCTCAGGCGGCCGCCTTCAAGGCGATCGAGATCACCCTCAAGCAGATCAATAAAACTGTTTGATTGGCGATAAAATACGTAGTTCTACGTATTTTTATACTCTTCTGCTCCCATTAAGATGTCATCATGTTCAATCTCCAACATGATCTTGATGCACTCCTGATTGCTGTTGTCGGCGTGATCTCACTGCTCTGGCTGGGAAGGAATATCTTCCTGGCGATGAGAGATGTGGTTCGTGACTGCAGGGCAGAGCGCAGACTCTCCCACTACTAGTGCGGGAATGATATAATCCTCGTGCCCCACCGTTGGAGGAGGACAGGATGGACCTGATTGCAAGGATTCTGGCGGGAGGGGCACCATATCGTGACCCTGTCGCACCCCAGCAGCGGCGTATCCCAACCCTCTACCCACCCACCTCCCTGCCACCATTCCTATCTCTCTCGGTCAGGGGCCATAACCTTTCTCTATAACTGGGCACAGCTCAGAAGCAATCCTTATTTTACA
>CAYFMF010000073.1:0-5860 GCA_964344135.1 uncultured Piscirickettsiaceae bacterium | reverse complement strand
AGCAACAACAAAAGATATACTGAATGCAATTTCTGAATCCAGATCCAGAGAATTCTAACAAGTGCATCAAAGGGGCGCGGCAGAGCCGCGCCCCTTATGTTTGGGGTTGTACGGAGCCGCTAACGCAGAGGCGGAGGTCAGCCTCCCAGTAGCCCCCCCAGCAGCAGAAGATTAAGGGTCAGCAGAATCAGTGACAGGGTTTTCCAGAAGAGTAGTGGGTCTCGTTCGATCAGCGGCTGGAACGACTCCACCTGAAAGGATGGGTTCGGCCGGGTGAGATCCTGATAGAGTTCTGTGAGTGCCGGATAGCGCTCCGCGGCAGCTGGAGAGATCGCCTTCTGCAGGGTGCTGCTGATCCAGTGCGGTAGATCCTCGCGGTAGTGATGTGGCGCTGTGTAGTGGCGGTGTTGTATCTTTTGGGAAATCTTTTTGACAGAGGGGTGGTCCCCCAGCTCCCCATAGGGAAGTTTTCCACAGAGCATCTCGTAGAGAATGACCCCCAATGAGAACTGGTCGGAGAGGGGGCTGCCCGGCCCGCCCTGGAGAATTTCAGGCGCAGTGTAATTCCTGGTGCTGTGGATCCGTGTGTAATCAATGGGGGAACGAATCTCCTCAATCCCGGAGATTCGTGTTGAGCCAAAATCGATGATCCTGACGGTCCCGTGTGGATCGATCATGATATTTTCCGGTTTCAGATCACGATGAACCATCTCCATCCGGTGGAAGGTGCGCATGCCGCGAATGATCTGCTCGGCAATCTGGCGCACCTCAACCAGTGATGGGTTGGGGTGATCGCTCATCCACTGGCGCAGAGTGACCCCATTGATGTGCTCCGTAACGGTATAGAGGAATCGTCGCCGCTCGCGGATGTCGTGGACATGGAGGACGTGGTTGGAGTGGAGCCGAAGCCCGACCCACTCCTCATGCTGAAAGGTCTCCAGGTAGGTTGGATCATCCTCAAAGTTGACGGAGGGGGTCTTGACCACAACCTCTCGACTGGAAAGTTCACCCTTCTCCGCCCGGAGATCCAGCGCAAGATAGACCTGCGTGCGCGGGCTGGAGTGAAGCTCTCTCAGGATTCGGTAGCCATCCATCTCCATCCCGGGGGAGAGGTCGGGCGGGAAGGGGAGGGCCTGTAGCCTCTGGTAGTGGCTCTGGTCATCCAGCTCTGGCAGCTGGTTGATGAGCAGGAACAGGCAGCTCAGGTTGTCATCACTGCCATTCTCCAGTGCCTGTTGGCAGATGGCCTCTGCGATGGATTGGGGGCTCCCAATCTGCTGGTGGATGATCTCCCTCATTGCCTGGCTGGAGAGAAACTCGTGAACCCCATCGGTACAGAGCAGGAAGGCATCCCCTGCACGGACCGGCAATCGGTGTACATCCACCTCAACATGGGTGTTGATCCCCATCGCACGCCCCAGGTACTCCTTCTCTCCCCGCCCGCTGACCCGGTGGTCATGTGTGACCTGTTCCAGTTTTCCCTCGCGCCAGTGGTAGATTCGACTATCCCCCACATGGAAGAGAGAGGCGGTTGAGGATTTGATCACCACGGTTGAGAGTGTTGTGACCATCTCTCCCTGGGTTGAGAAGAGCCGCTGTCCCTGCCCAAGCAGCCAGTGGTTGAGGGCGGAGAAGATCTTGCTGGCGGAGGTGGTTACGGTCCAGGAGTCCGGTGTGCTGTAGTAGTCGGAGATAAAGCCCTGAACGGATGCGTGGCTGGCATCGCTGGCTCCGGCACTGGAGCTGACCCCGTCGGCAATGGCAGCAACGGCCCCCTTGCTGAAGAGTTGTGTCCCCTCAGGGATTGCATAGTTGCAGGTGTCATCATTGGCCGACTTCTTGCCGGCCAATGAGGTCTGTCCCGCAGAGATGTACTCCATCTACTTCACCTCAATCAGCTCGACAGTACCATCCGGCAATACCTCGGCCATATGTCCCTCCGGCTCCTCGAGGAGAAGCTGAACCATGACCAGAACAACCAGCGCCGAGGCGGCAATCGTCAGGAAGAAAATTGTGGGTTCAACAAAGGAGAGTACAGTAAGGAAAACCACGCCCCCTACATTACCATAGGCACCGGCCATTCCCGCAATCTGTCCAGTCATGCGGCGCTTCACCAGTGGGACCATTGCAAATACGGCACCCTCACCGGCCTGTACAAAGAATGAACAGGCCATGGTTGCAACAACGGCAACGGGCAGTGCCCAGCTGGCATCAATATGGCTCAGGACGAAATAGCCGACAGAGAGTCCCAGCAGCAGGATGGAGAGTGTGGTCTTGCGCCCGAAGCGGTCACTGAGCAGCCCTCCACTGGGGCGAGCCACCAGATTCATGAAGGCAAATCCGGCGGCAACCATGCCAGCCAGTACCGGTGTGATCTCAAAGGTGTCGAGGAAGAAGAGGGGAAGCATGGAGACGACCGCCAGCTCGGATCCAAAGGTGACCAGATAGGAGAGATCCAGCATTGCAACCTGCCTGAATGAATAGCGATCCATTTCGGGAACATCCCCCTTCAATACATGGCGGTTGAGCTGCAGGATCTTGAAGGTCTGGATCAGATAGAGAGAGCAGAGCAGGCCGTAGAGGAGCAGAGAGATGCCCTCTCCATAGAGCCCCAGATTGTCCGGACTTAACTTCCAGTTGAGTACCGCCAGCGCCCCATACATGGGCAGATTCATCACCAGGTAGAGAATAAGATCCCCCTTGCTGGAGACCTCCATCGCTCCTGACTTCTTGGGCTTGAAGTAGGTGGACCCCTTCGGAGTATTGCTGACATTGAGGTAGTAGACAAAGGAGTAGAGAATGGCGATGACACCGGTTGAGCCAATGGCATAGCGCCAGCCATCCTCACCACCGAAGAGGAGTGCAATGGTGGGGAGCGTCATTGCCGCGGCAGCAGAACCAAAGTTTCCCCATCCACCATAGATCCCCTCGGCGACTCCCACCTCGCGGGCGGGAAACCACTCGCTGACCATCCGGATGCCAATCACAAAGCCGGCACCGACAAACCCCATCAGGAAGCGGGTCATTGCCAGCTGCTCAAAGCTGTCGGCCAGCGCATAGAGAAAACAGAGAACCCCGGCGACCGCCAGCAGAATGGAGTAGATGATCCTGGGGCCAAAATGGTCCACCAGCATTCCAATGATGATTCGGGCCGGGATGGTGAGTGCCACATTAAGGATCAGCAGGGTCTTCACCTCCTGTGGGGTGAGGCCAAACTGTTCACGAATGGCGGCCATCAGCGGTGCATGGTTGAACCAGATGACAAAGGTGATAAAGAAGGCGATCCAGCTGAGGTGGAGAATTTTGGTCTTCCCGCTGAAAGTGAGCAGATTGATACTTCCTGTTTTCATGGCTTGTCTCCCGGGGTGTGATACTGGCTGACAGAGGATCCTCCTCTATTGGCTGGAAACAGCAATAGCCGTGCCATCACCGCATAACCATTTCCAATCAACTGTTTTACAACAAGTTTTATGAGCTCGCTCCGGGAGGGAGGAGGCGGAAGGAAAAGGGCGGGACGCACAATGGATGATCAGAAAAGCACAAGTTGTGCCAGATTGTGGTGCAGAGAGGGGGGCTGTTTCGGGTGGCACCCATCTAGTGCAATCGGCGCACCACTTTGCTCCCCGGCGGTGCGCATTGATTTGAGTGGACCCTTTGGAATGAGCGCCACATTTTAGATAACAGCATGAAATGTATGCTGTTTTTTAAGGTTGGCACGGTGGTTGCAGTTATTGCGGTAGCCCCTCTTTCAAGAGGACCGTATTGATTAACCAAGGAGTAACACAACAATGAAAATGGTTACAGCCATCATCAAGCCCTTCAAGCTGGATGATGTTCGCGAGGCGCTCTCCGATATTGGAGTGAATGGAGTCACGGTTACCGAGGTCAAGGGATTTGGCCGTCAGAAAGGCCATACCGAACTCTACCGTGGTGCAGAGTACACCGTCGATTTTCTTCCCAAGGTAAAGATGGAGATTGCGATCCCGGCAGATCTGCTGGACCGCACCATCGAGGCGATCCGGGGTGCCGCCAACAGCTCCAAGATCGGGGATGGCAAGATCTTTGTATCCGCACTGGAAGAGGTGATCCGGATCCGTACGGGCGAATCGGGCAGAGAGGCCATCTAGGGAGAGAATTATGGAAAATCAGATTTTTGAACTTCAATATGCAATGGATACCTTCTACTTCCTGGTATCCGGTGCACTGGTGATGTGGATGGCCGCCGGCTTTGCAATGCTGGAGGCGGGGCTGGTCCGCTCCAAGAACACAACAGAGATTCTGACCAAGAATGTCGCGCTGTTTGCAATCGCCTGCATCATGTACCTGGTGATGGGATATGAGCTGATGTATGGCGGCAGCTACTTCCTGAGCGGGATCATGGGCGGAGAGACCTTTGTTGAGGATGCCCTGAAGGCCTCCGCCGAGAATGGCTTTGGCGGTGACTCGGTCTACTCCGGGGCCTCCGACTTCTTCTTCCAGGTGGTCTTTGTGGCAACCGCGATGTCGATTGTCTCCGGTGCGGTGGCCGAGCGGATGAAACTCTGGGCCTTCCTCGCCTTTGCGGTGGTGATGACCGGCGTCATCTATCCGATGGAGGGATCCTGGACCTGGGGTGGCCAGGAGGTCTTTGGAATGTTTGCCCTGGAGTTCAGTGACTTTGCCGGCTCCGGCATTGTCCATATGGCGGGTGCAGCTGCCGCACTGGCGGGTGTCCTGCTGCTGGGTGCACGCAAGGGGAAATATGGCAAGGATGGAGAGATTCGGGCAATCCCCGGCGCCAACCTGCCACTCGCAACCCTGGGTACCTTCATCCTCTGGATGGGGTGGTTCGGCTTCAATGGCGGCTCGGTTCTGAAGCTGGGCGATATCGCCAGCGCGCACTCGGTGGCAATGGTCTTCCTCAATACCAATACCGCGGCTGCCGGTGGTGCTGTGGGTGCACTGCTGCTTGCACGGATGATGTTTGGCAAGGCAGATCTCACCATGACCCTGAATGGTGCACTGGCGGGACTGGTAGCCATTACGGCAGAGCCCTCAACCCCAACCCCGCTGATGGCAACCCTGTTTGGCTTTATCGCCGGCATGATTGTGGTCCTCTCCATTGTCTCCCTCGACAAGCTGAGGATTGATGATCCCGTCGGTGCCATCTCGGTTCATGGCGTGGTGGGCTTCTTTGGACTGATGATTGTTCCGCTCACCAATGATGGCGCAACCTTCATCGGACAGCTGACCGGAGCAGGGGTCATCTTCGCCTGGGTCTTTGGCACCAGTCTGATTGTCTGGGGCGTGATCAAGGCACTGATCGGTATCCGCATCAGTGAGGAGGATGAGCACGATGGCGCGGATCTGGCAGAGTGTGGGCTGGAGGCCTATCCAGAGTTCACCAATGTAGGCAAGTAATACCTCCCAAAACTCGTCTATGCCATGGGGTAGATGAGGCAGTCTCCAGACTGTAACCACCTCAAGCCCATGGAGAGACCCAATCGAGCAATCGGTTGGGTCTTTTTTACGTGGTGTGCCTCAGTTGATGTATTGTGGAGCCTGCCCTGGACAGCCGCCTAGAGCGCAAAGAGCTCTTCATCAAGCTGAATCTTTCCACTCTCCAGTTCGGTAGCCGTTGCCTCACGAACCTCGACAATGACAAGATCAATGTTCATTGTCTCTCCGGCAAGTGGGTGGTTTCCATCAACAGTGACCTTCTGGTCGTCGACAGCAGTGATGATGACGGGGATATCTAAACCATTTTTCTGGGTGTAGAACTGCATTCCGGCATGGAGCTCGCCATCAAAATTAAACTGCTCTCTGGGGATTGCGGTAACCTTTTCCAGATCTCTGCTACCGTACCCCTTCTCCGGGGGTA
>CAYFMF010000072.1:0-5995 GCA_964344135.1 uncultured Piscirickettsiaceae bacterium | reverse complement strand
CCCAACCCTGCTACCAGTCACAGGCTACCAGGAGGTTACTGCTGTTGCTTGCTACTTCCCGCAGTAATTCAGGGAATATAACGCACCTCAACAATCTCGAAGTGCCTGGCGCCGGCCGGTGCCTGAACCACCACAACCTCCCCCTCCTCCTTGCCGATCAGCGCTCTGGCAATCGGGGAGTTGACGGAGATCTTCCCCTCCTTGATGTCGGATTCGTCATCCCCAACAATCTGGTAGCTGACCTCCTCACCGCTCTCCTCATCCTCCAGGTTGACGGTCACCCCAAAAACCACCCGACCATTCTGCGGCAGCGTAGTGATATCAATCTCCTGGGCGTTGCTCAGCTTCGCCTCCAGGTCCTGGATCCTCCCCTCAATAAAGCCCTGCTGCTCCCGTGCCGCGTGGTACTCCGCATTCTCTTTCAGATCGCCATGGGCGCGCGCCTCGGCAATCGCCTCCACCACCTCCGGACGATCCACCGATTTCAGACGATGTAGCTCCTCACGCAGCTTCTCTGCACCCTTTACCGTCAGTGGGATCTTGTTCATGCAGAGACCCCATGCAGATCCTGCAGACGGTTTACATCCCGATCCTCCAGTCTGGAGAGGGCATGGGCCACTGCCTGCGCACCGGCAATGGTCGTAAAGTAGGTCACCTTGTGGTTGAGGGTCTCGCGACGGATGGAGAAGGAGTCGGCAATCGCCTGCTTCCCCTCCGTGGTATTGATAATCAGATCAATCTCGCCATTCTTGATCTGGTCCACAATATGAGGGCGCCCCTCTGTCACCTTGTTGATCTTCTCACACTCGATCGCTGCGCCATTCAGCACATCGGCCGTTCCACGGGTGGCAACCAGCTCAAAACCGGCATCCGACAGCTGTCGGGACACAGCGACAATCGCCTCCTTGTCCCCATCCCGCACACTGATAAAGGCGCGACCGGAGTGTGGCAGCGGGCCACCGGCTGCAAGCTGTGACTTGGCAAAGGCCTCTCCAAAACTGTAACCGACCCCCATCACCTCTCCGGTTGACTTCATCTCCGGCCCCAGCAGGGGGTCCACCCCCGGGAACTTCACAAACGGGAAGACCGCCTCCTTGACGGAGAAGTAGCTCGGAACCACCTCCTCGGTGAAGCCCTGCTCCTTCAGGGACTGGCCCGCCATACAGCGCGCCGCAATCTTGGCCAGTGGCTGACCGATCGCCTTGGAGACAAAGGGGACGGTACGGGAGGCACGTGGATTCACCTCCAGCACATAGATATTCTCACCCTGGATCGCAAACTGGATATTCATCAGACCCAGCACATTGAGCTCCAGCGCGAGTGCACGGGCCTGCTCGCGCAGTCGATCCTGAATCTCATCAGAGAGATCATAGGGGGGCAGTGAACAGGCCGAATCACCGGAGTGAACCCCCGCCTGCTCGATATGCTGCATGATGCCGCCGATCACCACATCGGCTCCGTCACAGATCGCATCGACATCGACCTCAACCGCATCATTGAGGAAGCGGTCCAGCAGAACCGGGCTCTCATTGGAGACCTGCACCGCCTCGCGGAAGTAGGTCTGCAGCCCCTCGGCATCGTGGACAATCTCCATCGCACGCCCGCCCAGCACATAGGAGGGACGCACCACCAGCGGGTAGCCAATCTCCTCCGCCAGCGTCAGCGCCTCATCCTCGGCACGGGCGGTACGGTTTGGGGGCTGTAGCAGCCCCAGCTTGTTGAGTGCCTGCTGAAAACGCTCACGATCCTCTGCCAGATCAATCGCATCGGGGGTGGTTCCAATAATCGGAGTACCGGCCCGCTCCAGGTCGAGTGCCAGCTTCAGCGGGGTCTGGCCACCATACTGGACGATAACCCCGGCCGGCTTCTCGTTCTCCACCACCTCCAGCACATCCTCCAGGGTCAGCGGCTCAAAGTAGAGTCGATCCGAGGTGTCATAGTCGGTGGAGACGGTCTCCGGATTGCAGTTGACCATGATGGTCTCGTAGCCATCCTCACGCATCGCCAGTGCCGCATGGACACAGCAGTAGTCAAACTCGATCCCCTGCCCGATCCGGTTGGGGCCGCCGCCCAACACCATGATCTTCTTGTTGTCGGAGGGGTTGGATTCACACTCCTCCTCGTAGGTGGAGTACATGTAGGCGGTATTGGTCGGGAACTCTGCCGCACAGGTATCGACCCGCTTGAAGACCGGCCGAACCCCCATCTCATGGCGGTGCGAACGAATCAGATGCTCATCCACACCGGTCAGGGTGGCGAGACGACGATCGGAGAAGCCCTTGCGTTTCAGCAGTCGCAGCTTCAGTGCAGTGAGCCCCTCCACGCCCCCACCACGAACCGCTGCCTCATCCCGAACCAGATCCTCGATCTGGATCAGGAACCAGCGATCGATTTTGGTCTCCTCAAAAATCTCCTCCATCGACCAGCCGGCACGGAAGGCATCCGCCACATACCAGATCCGTTCAGGCCCCGGAACACGCAGCTGCTTGCGCAGCACCTCCTTCAGATCCTCGGCATCCAGTGCAATCTTCTCGTCCAGCCCATCCGCACCGGTCTCCAGACCGCGCAGCGCCTTCTGCATCGACTCCTGGAAGGTACGTCCAATCGCCATCACCTCTCCCACCGACTTCATCTGGGTGGTCAGGGTCGCCTCCGCCTGCGGGAACTTCTCGAAGGTGAAGCGTGGAATCTTGGTCACCACGTAGTCGATCGCCGGCTCGAAGGATGCCGGCGTGGCACCCCCGGTAATCTCGTTCTGCAGCTCGTCCAGCGTGTAGCCAACGGCCAGCTTGGCCGCAACCTTGGCAATCGGGAATCCGGTCGCCTTGGAGGCGAGCGCCGAGGAGCGCGAGACACGCGGATTCATCTCGATGATGATCATCCGCCCATTCTCCGGGTTGATCGCAAACTGTACATTGGAGCCACCGGTATCGACCCCGATCTCTCGCAGCACCGCCAGCGAGGCGTTACGCATGATCTGGTACTCCTTGTCGGTCAGCGTCTGTGCCGGAGCAACAGTGATGGAGTCTCCGGTATGGACCCCCATCGGATCGAAGTTCTCGATTGAGCAGATGATGATGCAGTTGTCCTTGCGGTCACGCACCACCTCCATCTCATACTCCTTCCAGCCCAGCACCGACTCCTCGATCAGCAGCTCATTGGTTGGGGAGAGGTCGAGGCCACGCTCGCAAATCTCCACAAACTCCTCACGATTGTAGGCAATGCCGCCGCCACTGCCGCCCATGGTAAAGGAGGGGCGGATGATGACCGGGAAGCCGAGCGGGATCTGTACCTGCTGTGCCTCCTCCAGGCTGTGGGCAATCGCGGACTTGGGGGTATCGAGGCCGATCTTGTGCATCGCATCACGGAAACGCTCGCGATCCTCCGCCTTGTCAATCGCATCACGGGTTGCCCCAACCATCTCGACCCCGTAACGCTCCAGAACCCCCTCGCGCTCCAGATCGAGTGCACAGTTGAGTGCTGTCTGCCCACCCATGGTGGGGAGCAGTGCATCGGGGCGCTCCTTCTCGATGATTCGCTCCACCGTCTCCCAGTGGATCGGCTCAATATAGATCGAGTCGGCCATCTCCGGATCAGTCATGATGGTTGCCGGATTGGAGTTGACCAGAATGACCCGGAACCCCTCCTCACGCAGTGCCTTGCAGGCCTGGGCACCGGAGTAGTCAAACTCGCACGCCTGCCCGATCACGATTGGGCCGGCGCCGATAATCAGGATGGATTGAATGTCGGTACGCTTTGGCACGGTTACACCTCCTGCCCGGCATCACGCCGCTGCTGCATCAATTCGATAAAGTGGTCAAACAGCGGTGCCACATCATGAGGGCCCGGACTCGCCTCGGGGTGCCCCTGAAAACTGAAGGCGGGGCAGTCGCTACGCTCCACACCCTGCAGGGAATCATCAAAAAGGGAGCGGTGGGTTGCCACCAGATTCTCCGGAAGCGATGACTCATCAACCGCAAAACCGTGGTTCTGGCTGGTGATCATCACCTCT
Organism: uncultured Piscirickettsiaceae bacterium; assembly: GCA_964344135.1. Lineage (GTDB taxonomy): Bacteria > Pseudomonadota > Gammaproteobacteria > Thiopontia. The sequence continues at coordinate 1,983 of CAYFMF010000072.1, read as the reverse complement.
CTGCTGCTCAGGTCCTGTACCGGGTGGTTGGCGCCGTGGTGGCCAAACTTCATCTTCAGGGTCTCGGCACCACTGGCCAGCGAGAGCAGCTGGTGGCCGAGACAGATCCCGAACAGCGGCATCCTCTCCTCCAGCAATCTCTGAATACTCTGTTGTGCATAGTCGCAGGGCTCCGGATCGCCGGGGCCATTGGAGAGGAATACCCCATCGGGGTTGAGGGCGAGCACCTCCTCCACCGCTGTCTCGGCCGGGACCACCTGCAGGCGACAGCCGCGATCGACCAGCATCCGCAGAATATTGCGCTTCACCCCATAGTCATAGACCACCACACTCCATGGCAGCGCAGAGGGATCCTCTGTCGGGGCGGGCAGCCCCTCTTCCAGCGCCCAGCTCCCCTGCTCCCAGCGGTAGGGCTCCGGGGTGGTGGCCTCTCGGGCAAGATCCATCCCCTGAAGTCCGGGGAATGCCCTGGCCGCCTCAATCGCAGCCTGCTCATCAATCTGTTCAGCGGCGACAATGGCACCACGCTGTGCCCCCTTCTCGCGCAGAATCCGCGTCAGGCGGCGGGTATCAATCCCCGCAATGGCCACGGTATTGTTGCGCACAAGATAGCTGCTGAGATCCTCCTCGCTGCGCCAGCTGCTTGTGATCTGGGAGCGGTCACGGATCACCAGCCCTGCGGCCATCACCGACGAGGACTCCTCATCCTCCAGATTGGTCCCGACATTGCCGATATGGGGGTAGGTAAGCGTCACGATCTGACGCATGTAGGAGGGGTCGGTCAGAATCTCCTGATAACCGGTCATCGCGGTATTGAATACCACCTCACCTGCACTCTCTCCAGTAATGCCTATCGACTCCCCATAAAAGAGGCTGCCGTCCTCAAGTGCCAGAATTGCAGGTGTTGTCATAATCGGTTCGCGCAGAAAAAACGGGACCCATGCAGATGGTGCGAATCCCGTTATCAAACTCCAGTCGGTCCAAGTATCCGCCCAGAATGGGGAGATTTGGCAAATTCTACTCCGAGCGCCCCAAAACGTCCATGCCCCGCCTGTGAAAAATTAGGGATTTCTTATGCAACACGCATGGGGGTCAGGTCTTTCTTTTTGCATCAACCAGAGATTAGAATGGCCATCATGGCAAGACCATTACGAATTGAGTTTGCTGGTGCCCTCTACCATGTCACCACCAGAGGGAATGGGCGCAACGAGATCTACCTGAATGATTCCGACCGCGCACTATTCATGTCAGTACTTGGTGAGACCTGCGATCTATTCAATTGGGCGGTCCACTCATGGTGCCTGATGGGCAACCACTACCATCTGCTGGTAGAGACCCCAGATGCAAACCTGTCGAAGGGGATGCGCTATCTCAACGGCGTCTATACCCAGCGCTTCAATCGTGCCCACTCCCATGTGGGACACCTTTTCCAGGGACGCTTCAAGGCGATCCTGGTGGAAAAGGAGAGCTATTTGCTAGAGCTGGCGCGCTACATTGTGCTCAATCCCGTGCGTGCCGGCATGGTCGAGGATGCGGGAGAGTGGCGCTGGAGCAGCTACCTGATGATGACGGGCCGCTATCCCCCTCCTGAATGGTTTGATCGGGAATGGCTGTTGGGACTCTTTGGAGAGGAGCCCCAGGCAGCGCTCCACCAATATATGCAGTTTGTCGCAGAGGGGGTAGCACAACCCTCACCATGGTCCAGACTCAAGAAGCAGATCTATCTGGGCAGTGACCGGTTTATCTCGCGGACAGAGTCTGAGCTCTCTGCCGCGCAAGGGGGACGATCTGAAATCCCACAGGCACAACAGAGGCCCATACCAAGGAGCCTTGACCACTACAGCGCAATCAGCAACAGCAGGGATGAGGCGATCATTGCGGCATACCACAGTGGGGGATATACCCTGAAAGAGATTGGAGATCACTTTTCACTCCACTACTCTACGGTTAGCAGAGTAGTGCACCGGGCGATGCAAAAGTAAA
>CAYFMF010000071.1:0-6075 GCA_964344135.1 uncultured Piscirickettsiaceae bacterium | reverse complement strand
CTAACCGTAACCGACCATGGACGAAATTGACCGCAAGATAATCACCGCAACCCAGACCGGGCTGCCGCTTGTGCACAACCCCTACCAGGCGGTTGCAGCGGAGTTGGGGATCTCCACCAGGAGCGTCATGGAACGAATGCAGAAGATGGCTGAGGCTGGTGTGATCCGACGAATTGGCATCATCCCCAACCACTACAAGCTGGGCTATAAATCCAACGGAATGACCGTGTGGGATGTGCCTGACGAGGAGATCGATCGCCTGGGTGAGGCGATTGGAAAGCTCGACTTTGTCAGCCACTGCTATCAGCGCCCGCGGCATCTGCCGGAGTGGCCCTACAACCTGTTTGCCATGGTTCATGGAAAGACCCGCAGCGAGGTGATGGAGAAGGCAGCGCAGATTGGTGAAATCATGGGAGAGTCTGTCCGTTCTCATGATATCCTCTTCAGCGATGCCATCCTGAAGAAGGCAGGGCTCCGACTGTTACGGGCACATGACAGAAACAACCCTCAGAGTGAGTAGTAGCCATGTTTCGTATTACCCAGTATATGAAAGAGTTGCGCACGCCCACTCCAATCCAGCCCCCACGCCCCGCTACAGGCCCCGTGGTCATCTGGAATCTGATTCGGCGCTGCAACCTCACCTGCAAGCACTGCTACTCCATCTCTGCTGATACCAATTTCAAGGGGGAGCTCTCCACCCAGGAGGTCTACAGCGTACTGGATGACCTCAGGCAGTATGGGGTCAAGGTGCTGATCCTCTCGGGTGGAGAGCCACTGATGCGACCGGATATCTTCGATATCTCACACCGTGCCAGGGAGATGGGCTTCTATGTTGGACTCTCCACCAACGGCACCCTGATCGATTACGACAACATCAACCAGATTGCAGCGGTTGGCTATGACTATGTTGGAATCAGTATCGACGGCATGCGTGAGACCCATGACCGCTTTCGCCGCAAGGAGGGGGCCTTTGATGAGGCAATGAGGGGAATACGCCTCTGCATGCAGCACCAGATCAAGGTTGGTCTGCGCTTTACCCTGACGCAGGACAATGAGCATGAGCTCCCCCAGCTACTGAAAATGCTGGATGAGAAAAATATCGAAAAGTTCTACCTCTCCCACCTCAACTACGCCGGGCGGGGCAACAAGAATCGCGAGGACGATGCCTACCACCAGAGCACACGACGCGCCATGGATCTCCTCTTTGATGCTGCCATGCGTGCAGTGCAACACGGTATCAAGCGGGAGTTTGTGACCGGAAACAATGATGCAGATGGTGTCTATCTGCTGCAGTGGGTCAAGAGGAACCATCCGGAGCATGCGGAACATATCCGGGAGAAGCTGATCCAGTGGGGCGGCAACCAGTCGGGGCTCAACATCTCCAATATCGACAACCTGGGGAATGTCCACCCCGATACCATGTGGTGGCACTACGACCTTGGAAATGTGCGTGAGCGCCCCTTCTCCGAGATCTGGGAGGATACCAGCGACCCCCTGATGGCCGGTCTCAAGCAGCAACCCCGCCCGGTCAAGGGGCGCTGTGGCAGATGCAGCTATCTGCAGATCTGTGGCGGCAATACCCGGGTACGCGCCCAGCAGCTGACCGGAGATCTCTGGGCCGAGGATCCCGGTTGTTATCTCAGTGACCAGGAGATTGGAATAGAATGAAGATCATGTCGCACTTGTGGGTATCCCTGCTGCTATCCAGCGCAGCCACTGTGGCCACAGCCCAACAGAGTGAGGACCTCTACCAGCAGAACTGTGCGGCCTGCCATGGTGCAGACCGGCTGGGGCTGATTGGCCCCGCACTGCTTCCAGAGAATCTCAAGCGACTGCGCAAGAGCGCAGCCATCGAGACCATCGCCCATGGCCGCCCCGCCACCCAGATGCCCGCCTTTGGAGAGAAATTGACCACAGAGCAGGTCACTGCCCTGGTCGATCACATCTACCGTCCACTACCTGAGGTTCCCCGCTGGACAACCCCGGAGATCAGCAGCAGCCATATCCAGTTTGTGGCCCTTGATGCACTGCCCAGTGGTCCACAACATGGTGCCGATCCACTCAACCTCTTCTTTGTGGTTGAGGCCGGTGACCACCATGTCACTATCCTCGATGGGGACAAACTGGAGCCGATCCACCGCTTCAAGAGCCGCTTTGCCCTCCATGGCGGTGCCAAATACTCACCGGATGGGCGCTTTGTCTACTTTGCCACCCGTGACGGCTGGGTCACCCAGTTCGATCTCCACAGCATGCAGAAGGTGGCCGAGGTCCGGGCCGGCATCAACACGCGGAACATCGCCATCTCCAGTGACGGGTCACTGGTTGCGGTGGGCAACTACCTCCCCCACAACCTGGTGCTGCTGAATGCAAGGGATCTCACACTGAACAGGGTGATTCCTGTTCTCTCGGAGGGAGAGAGTTCGCGCGTCAGCGCAGTATACGATGCCCACCCACGAGAGAGCTTTATCCTTGCGCTCAAGGATCTGCCCGAGGTGTGGGAGATCCCCTATTCAGGGAATGGTCAGAATGGCTCTTCCATTCGCAGAATCAGGCTGCAGGAGACCCTCGATGACTTCTTCTTTGACCAGCAGTATCGCCACCTGATTGGCTCATCAAGAGAGGGGCAGGGGCAGGTGATTGACCTCGATCATGGGGTCAAGATCGCCGATATCGCCCTCGAAGGGATGCCCCACCTGGGATCCGGAATCACCTGGAAGCGGGGCAACCAGACCGTGATGGCCTCACCCAATCTGCGCAAGGGAGCTCTGACCGTGATCGACATGGAGAGCTGGGAGACCGTTGAGGAGATCAAGACCAAGGGGCCCGGATTCTTTATGCGCAGTCATGAAAACAGTCGATATGCCTGGGCGGATGTCTTCTTTGGTCCCAACCGCGATCTCGTCCATGTGATCGACAAGCAGAGCCTGGAGATCATCAAGACAGTGAGGCCTGCCCCCGGCAAGACCGCTGCCCATGTCGAATTCACCCGGGATGGTCGTTACCTCCTGCTCAGTATCTGGGAGGAGGATGGCGCGCTGGTGGTCTATGACGGGGATACCCTGGAGGAGGTCAAGCGGATCCCGATGAGGAAGCCGGTTGGAAAATACAACGTCTACAACAAGATCACCCGCTCCGAGGGGACCAGCCACTAGGAGGCTGTCCGAGAATAGAGGACAGCCTCCCAGCACCCCGATTAAGTCGTCTTGCGACTCAATCAGAGCCCTGCCCCCTTCCCCTGACGGGCCATGAAGGTGACAAAGAGGGCGATGGTAAAGAGTGCCACTGCACCAGCCTGGTGGATCGAGGCCAGTGCGGTCGGGACAACCAGCAGCAGGGTAGTGATCCCCAGTGCAACCTGAATCATCACCATGGCAAGGAGTGCATTGACCCCAAGACGGGCATAGCGTGAGAGTGGTTGCAGTCGATAGCGGAACCAGACCACAATGGTTGCAACCAGTGTAGTGATTGCAAGTATCCGGTGATCAAACTGAACCGTAGTCCTGTTCTCAAAGAGGTTGATCCAGAGCGGGCTCTCCCGGAACAGCCCATCCGGAATGTACATTCCATTCATGTCCGGGAAGGTGTTGTAGCCGTACCCCGCCTTGAGTCCGGCCACAAAACCGCCAGAGAGAATGGTAATAACAGTCAGGATCGTCAGCCAGCGCGCAGTGCCAAAGAGTCTGCTCGACAATGCTCTTCCCATCCTGAACTCTCTCTTCGGTACCAGATACCCCAGTGCCACCCAGAAGATATAGCCGTAGATCAGAAAGGCGGCGGCAAGGTGTGCCGTCAGCCGATACTGGCTGACATGGGGGTTGTCGACCAGCCCGCTCTTGACCATGTACCAACCCAGCACCCCCTGCAGACCGCCCAGAACAAACATCAGGATAAACCTTGGTGCAGCATTTCGCCGGATCTTCCCACTAAAGTAGAAATAGAGAAACGGCAGCAGAAAGGAGAGTCCGATCAGGCGCCCCAGAACACGGTGCAGATACTCCAGCCAGAAGATCGACTTGAACCCCTCAAGCTCCATGCCGACATTGATCTTCTGGTACTCTGGAGAGAGCTTGTACATCTCAAAGAGCTGCTCCCACTGCAACTGACTCAGTGGCGGGATCCATCCCATCAGGGGATCCCAGTCCACCATCGAGAGCCCCGATCCCGTGAGGCGTGTTACCCCGCCCAATACCACCATTGCATAGATCAACAGACAGACGGCCAGTAGCCAGTATCCAATCTGACGGTTATAGCTCTCTCTTGAGAATGTATTATCCATGGTCACCATTTTCCATAGCAGTAGAGGCCCCACTTCCACTAATGGCAAGAGATGCGGCCAGAAGGGCAATGAGAAGTTGAGAAGAGAGGGAGTGGAGGGAGGTGGCAACCAGTGGCAGTTGCTGCAGTGTGATTACAACCCCCAACAGTATCTGCATGATCAGCAATGAAAGTGTGGCCAGTGACAATATCCTCTGCCCCTGCCCTCCCCCCCAATAGAGGCGGTGCAGGAGTTGCAGAAAGTAGAGCAGGGTCACGACCGCCAGCAGGCGGTGAAGCAGCTGCATCTGAACCAGAGGATTGTCACTCCACCACGCCCCGTTGCAACCGGAAAGGGTGTTGCAAGACATTCCCGAGAAGGCGGAGGAGATCAACCCGCCATGCAGGAAGAGCATCAGCAACAACGCGATACCGACAAATATTCCCCCTCCTCCCCGAGGGGGGGACAGCTCCCACCCGAAGAGTCTGGCCACCAGTACGGTGGTAGCGCCCAGCAGCAGCACTCCACCTGCAAGGTTGCCCAGCACCACACCAGCCTCCAGTGAGGCACCAGCAGCCACCCCGAGAATCGAGAGCCACAACACGGCCCCCACCATCACCACCGCAACCGGGCGCAAGGGTTGAAGGGAGTGGGAACGAAAAATCATGGTATTGAGGAGCAGCACCAGCACGCCAGCCACGGTCGCAAGCAGTCGATGTGCCTTCGTGGCCAGAGCAAAGAGCACCGACTCCTCTCCTCTGTAGACGGTGGCCTCACCACTGCTTCCAACCTGTTCATAACAGAGTGGGCGGTCTGGGCACATCAGGCCCGACTTTGCGTGCCTGAGAAATGCACTCGTGAAATTGAGCGTAATGACCAGTACAAGGATAGAGACGGCCAGCGTGCGCAACATTACTTTTTCTTCCCCCAACCGGGTGGAGAGCAGTTACTCCCTGCGTTCCGGTTTCTCGCCAAAGAGCTCATTCTTGTGCTCTTTTATATACTCATCTGCAACCTTGCCGTTGACCAGACGTATGTGCTTTGGATTCTTCTGCCAATCCACATGGTCAAAACCGAGCTGAAAGTCCCATGCCCATGCACTTGATCCCTGAAATGCGTAGGTCGATGCCGTCCAGTAGTCCGCCGGTTTCGTATTAGGAAAAAAGTTGCGAAATACCGGATCAATCGACCGGTCCTTGCTGACAAAGACGATGGAGCCCATCTCGATATTCTGCGGCAGATGCCACCCCTTCAGGCCGCAGATCCCCTCCTTGTTGACCTCATTCACATAGGAGATTGCATCACAGTCACTTCCAGCACAGCTACCACCATTGGGTGTGCCGACAAAGTTCTCACGCATATCGGGGTCATACCAGGTGTAGGTGTTCCCTGCTGCTCGCAGACCAGACTGACTCTGCTTCACCTCCCAGTGGAGGCCGGTTGACTTGTCATAGACACAGTCCCATGGCTCCTCCTCATAGTTTCCACTGCCACTGTAGACGGAGCCATCCGCCGTGACCCGAACAAAGTTCTCCTCACGCTTTGACCTGTCCTCCTCACTCAATTGATCACATCCGATCAAAAAGATCGACAACAGAAGAAGAGTAACTGGTTTAACTATCATGATTTGGTGCCTGCTCACTACCTTGTGTTAAGGGTTCTGACTACAATAACCGTGGATCACGGCCCATCCTGACCGCAACCGGCAGTATACTATTATTCTCCTGACGGAGGCCATCATTTCGATGGCTCTGCAGAGGTGCTGATTCGCCAGATTCTACCCGCTGCAACCTGGGCAATTCCTTGATGAAGATCAATAC
>CAYFMF010000070.1:0-6234 GCA_964344135.1 uncultured Piscirickettsiaceae bacterium | reverse complement strand
GTATGCTGATTGGGAGAAGGAAAATGAGGTACTGGGACAGCATGGCATTGACAGCAAACAGGCTATTTTACCTGATCTTTTCTCTCTTTCTGGTCGAGTGGGTTGTGCTTGCGATCGATCCACTCTACCCGGAGGACTGGCTGCTGGAGAATGTTCTGGTGATCATAGCGGTTCCCATTCTGCTCTATGGGCGCAGATCGTTTCCGTTCTCCAACACCTCCTATCTGATGATCTTTCTCTTCCTTGGGCTGCACGAGATCGGGGCACACTACACCTACTCCGAGGTGCCCTACAATCAGTGGTTTCAGTCACTGACCGGATCGACCCTGAATGAGCTGATGGGGTGGGAGCGGAACCACTTCGACCGGGCCATCCACTTTGCCTATGGGCTGCTGATCGCCTATCCGGTTCGGGAGATTTTCCTCTATGTGGCCAATGTGCGGGGTTTTTGGGGATACTTCCTTCCGCTCGATCTGACGATGTCCAGCTCCATGTCTTTTGAGCTGATTGAGTGGGCTGCGGCTGAGCTCTTTGGTGGTGATCTGGGGATGGCCTTTCTCGGCATCCAGGGCGATATCTGGGATGGCCACAAGGATATGGCCCTGGCCACTCTTGGGGCACTGATCGCGATGTCGATTACCGCTCTTGTCAACTATCGCATGCAGAAGGATTTCTCAAGCGAATGGGCCGATAGCCTGCGGCTCAACAGAAAACTGAGGAGAGAGAAGCTCGCAAGGAATGAGCTATAACCCGACCTGTCTTCCCTCGATCACCTCCTGGCTAATGGTTGTGCTCATAAACATGTTCTGATCTATTGTGGGGATTAGAGCTGACTATGCCATTACAGATGATCTCTCAGGAACCGTCCGGTATGGGAGTCCGGGTTCTCTGATACCTGTTCCGGGGTTCCGGTGGCGACAATGGTGCCGCCACCGGCGCCACCCTCCGGCCCCAGGTCGATAATCCAGTCAGCGGTCTTGATCACATCCAGATTGTGTTCGATCACCACAATGGTATTGCCGTGGTCACGAAGGCGGTGGAGAACATGGAGCAGCTGCTCGATATCGTGGAAGTGGAGCCCGGTCGTGGGCTCATCCAGGATATAGAGGGTCTTGCCGGTATCCCGCTTGGAGAGCTCCCGGGAGAGCTTGATCCGCTGTGCCTCGCCGCCGGAGAGGGTGGTCGCATTCTGTCCCAGGCGGATATAGCTGAGCCCGACATCCATCAGGGTCTGCAGCTTCCTGGCGATCGCCGGTACCGGATCGAAGAAGGTGCGGGCCTCCTCGACGGTCATCTCCAGCACATCATGGATGTTTCGCCCCTTGTAGTGGATCTCCAGGGTCTCGCGATTGTAGCGCTTCCCCTTGCAGACATCACAGGGGACATAGATATCGGCCAGAAAGTGCATCTCCACCCGAATCACCCCATCCCCCTGGCAGGCCTCGCAGCGCCCCCCTTTTACGTTGAAGGAGAAGCGACCGGGGGTATAGCCGCGGGCGCGCGACTCCTCGGTCCCCGAGAAGAGGTCACGAATGGGGGTGAAGAGCCCGGTATAGGTGGCCGGGTTGGAGCGCGGGGTACGTCCGATCGGGCTCTGATCGATATTGACAATCTTGTCAAAGAGCTCAATTCCGTCAATCTGCCCATGTGGGGCGGGACTCTCCTTTGAGCGGTTGAGTTGCTGGGCAACGGAGCGGTAGAGGGTGTCATTGATCAGGGTCGATTTTCCCGATCCGGAGACCCCGGTGACACAGACCATCAGCCCGGCAGGGATTGCCACATTGACCGACTTCAGATTGTTTCCACTCGCCTTCTGGATGACCAGCTGCTGCCCCTTTGTTGGTGTGGTTCGACTTTGTGGTGTGGTGATGGAGCGAATCCCGGAGAGGTACTGTCCGGTCAGGGATTGCGGGTTTCTCATCACCTCCTGCGGGGTTCCCTGGGCCACAATATGCCCTCCGTGGGTGCCCGCCCCGGGGCCGATATCGACCACATGGTCGGCACTCTGGATCGCCTCTTCGTCATGCTCAACCACAATGACGGTATTTCCGAGATCACGCAGGCGAATCAGGGTGTCGAGCAGGCGCTGGTTGTCACGCTGGTGGAGTCCGATGGAGGGCTCATCCAGCACATACATCACCCCCACCAGTCCGGCACCAATCTGGCTGGCGAGTCGGATCCGCTGTGCCTCGCCACCGGACAGGGTGTCTGCACTACGCTCCAGGGAGAGGTAGTTGAGTCCGACATTGACCAGAAAGCCGAGCCGTTCCGAGATCTCCTTGATGATCTTTGTGGCCACCTCCCCACGCCACCCGGGGAGGGTCAGCTGTTCAAAAAAACGGGCGGCCTCTCCGATCGAGAGCCTGCTGATCTGATGCAGGGGGTGGTTTCCGATAAAGACATGTCGTGCCTCCTCCCTGAGGCGGCTCCCGCCACACTCCGGGCAGGGGCGGCTGTTGAGGTACTTGGAGAGCTCCTCCCGAACCGAGCTGGAGTCGGTCTCGCGGTAACGGCGCTCCATATTGGGCAGTATTCCCTCAAAGGTATGCTCCTTCCGTGTCACCCCGCCACGGCTGTTGAAGTAGCTGAATTCGACCACCTCGTCCCCGGAGCCATTGAGGATGATCTGCTGGATCTTCCCTGGCAGCTGGTTGAAGGGGGTCTCCAGATCAAACTGGTAGTGGTCTGCAAGTGAGCGCAGGGTTTGGTGGTACCAGGCATTCCTGCGGTCCCAGCCGCGGATTGCGCCGCCGGAGAGGGGGAGCTCCGGATGGGTGACGACCCGCTCGGGATCGAGAAACTGCTCTACCCCAAGCCCCTCACAGGAGGGGCAGGCACCGACTGGATTATTGAAGGAGAAGAGGCGTGGTTCCAGCTCATCCAGGCTGTACCCACACTCCGGGCAGCTGAAGTGTGCGGAGAAGGAGAGCAGCGTCTTCTCCGGCTCCTCCATCAGCGAGACGGATGCAAGGCCATCGGAGAGTGCGATGGCCGTCTCCAGTGACTCCGCCAGGCGCTGACGGATATCGGGCCGCACCTTGAGGCGGTCCACTACCACCTCGATGGTGTGCTTTCTCTTTCCATCCAGGGTGGGGGGGTGCTCCAGTTGATGAAGCTCACCGTCGATCCGAACCCTCAGGTAACCGTGCGCACGCTGCTCCTCCAGCAGTTGCTGATGCTCTCCCTTGCGACCCCGCACCAGTGGTGCCAGCAGCAGGATCTTGCTCCCCTCAGGCAGCGCGAGGATCTGATCCACCATCTGGCTGATCGGCTGTGCCTCCAGAACCGTCTCATGCTGTGGACAGTGGGGGGTGCCGACACGGGCATAGAGCAGACGCAGATAGTCATGAATCTCGGTAACGGTTCCGACCGTAGAGCGTGGATTATGCGAGGTGGACTTCTGCTCGATGGAGATGGCCGGGGAGAGCCCCTCGATATGGTCCACATCCGGCTTCTCCATCACCGAGAGGAACTGGCGGGCATAGGCGGAGAGCGACTCCACATAGCGGCGCTGCCCCTCTGCATAGATGGTGTCAAAGGCAAGAGAGGACTTGCCCGACCCGGAGAGGCCTGTCAGAACAATCAGTTTCTCTCGTGGCAGATCGAGATTGATGTTCTTGAGGTTGTGGGTACGGGCTCCACGGATATGAATCTTGTTCATGATCGATGATAGGGCTTTTTGCAACCGGAAAACCTGATAATATAGCTCAACTTTTATCTCAGCTCGACCCCTATCGTCATGAAACGGGACTGAGCCGGAGGTGAGTGAACAGAACAAGAGCGTGCCAGTGAGCCGCCCATCATGGATGAGAGAGCCGGAGGATTGGATGAGGAAGAGTGAAAAACAGGGAATGTTGCCCACGGAGCGCAGGGCAGCCGGTTCATTGGCAGGGATCTTCTCGATGCGGATGCTGGGCCTCTTTATGCTCCTTCCCGTCCTCTCCCTCCATGCCGAGAGCTTTGTCGGGGCAACCCCGATGTTGATGGGTGTTGCCCTCGGCATCTATGGCCTGACCCAGGCACTGCTGCAGATCCCCTTTGGAGTGCTCTCGGACCGGCTTGGGCGCAAGCGGGTGATTGCTGCAGGGCTGCTGCTGTTTGCAGTGGGGAGTGTTGTGGCCGCAATGGCCACGACCATTGAGGGGGTCATCATCGGGCGTGCAATCCAGGGGGCGGGGGCCATTGCCGCCGCCACCATGGCACTGCTGGCCGACCTGACCCGCGAGGAGTACCGAACCCATGCGATGGCGACCTTTGGGATGAGTATCGGTATCTCCTTTACCCTGGCACTGATTCTCGGGCCTGTACTCAATAGCTGGATTGGGGTCTCCGGGATCTTCTGGCTAACCGCGCTGCTGGCCCTGTTGGCTCTTGTGATGCTGTTTCGTGTGGTGCCGACACCCACCCACAGCCACATGCACCATGACGCAGAGGCAGACCTCTCCCAGATCTGGACAGTGTTGGGGGATTTCCAGCTGCTACGGCTCAATTTCGGGATTTTTGCCCTCCATCTGATTCTGACCGCCATCTTTGTGGTGATCCCGATCGGCCTCCGGGATGCTGGAATGGATCCGGGCGACCACTGGATGGTCTATCTGGGGGTGGTTCTGGTTGCGGTACTCTTTATGGTGCCGATGATCATCCAGGCAGAGAAGAGGGGGAGGATGAAGGAGATCTTCACCCTTGCCGTCGGATTGATTGCACTCTCGCAGTTTGGACTCTGGCAGATGTCCGGAACACTCTGGGGAATCCTGCTCTTCATGGTGCTCTTCTTCAGTGGATTCAATCTGCTGGAGGCGGTGCTCCCCTCGCTGATCTCGAAGATGGCGCCGGTCGACAAGAAGGGGACAGCGATGGGGCTCTACTCCAGCTCGCAGTTTTTTGGGGCCTTCATGGGGGGGCTGCTCGGTGGCTGGATTCTCGGCTGGTCGGATGGGCTGGAGATTGCACCGGTCTTCCTCTTCTCTGGCGGGCTCGCCCTGCTGTGGCTGTTGATTGCAAACGGAATGGAGCGACCACAGGCGGTGAAGACCCGACTGGTGCGTGTAGGGGAGATGGATCAGGCACAGGCGGCACTGTTGGCAGCAGAGTTTCTTGGGGTGCCGGGGGTGAGTGAGGCGGTGGTGATCGCGGAGGACCGGGTTGCCTACCTGAAGGTAAACGAGGGGCTTCTGGACCGAAAATCACTGGAAGCAATTGTCCCGGCATGAGAACATACATCGATTAAATCAAGTAGCAATGGATTGAAGAGGGGAAAAGGAAGATGGGAAGAGGAGTCAATAAAGTCATTCTGGTCGGAAATCTGGGGCAGGACCCGGATGTGCGCTATACCGCAGACGGGCGGGCAATCACCAATATCTCGGTTGCAACCACCGACAGCTGGAAGGACAAGAATACCGGGGAGCGTCAGGATCGCACCGAGTGGCACCGCGTGGTTTTCTTTGGAAAACTGGCGGAGATCGCCGCCGAGTATCTGAAAAAAGGATCTCAGGTCTACATTGAGGGGCGGCTACAGACCCGCAAGTGGCAGGACAAGAGTGGTCAGGACCGCTACACCACCGAGGTGGTGGTCGATATCAACGGCACCATGCAGATGCTCGACAGCCGTTCCGGTGGGGCCTCCAGCTTTGATGGAGGAGGGGCAAAACCGGCAGCTGCTGCTCCAGCTCCGGCCCCGGCAATGGATGACCTGGATGACGATATCCCGTTCTAGATCGCACCCTGGAGCGGCCCATGGAGACCCCTGTCGGAGATTCCGCAGGGGTTTTTCATTTTGGGGGGGTGAGCCTGCCAGCCTCTTATGAACGCCTGCATCATCAACTCGCCAATTGGAGGGGTTCGTCTCCAGGTTGACCAGGGGGCGGTTACCCAGGTCGATTTTCAGTGGCAGTCGTTTGAAGAGAAAGAGGGGGTGAGGGAGTCGCTGCTGCGCCAGGTTGAACGCTCTATCATCCACTATTTTCAGAGCCCGACCTCGCTTCAGTCGATCCCCTGTCGGCCATCAGGAACCCCTTTTCAACAAAAGGTGTGGCAGGCTCTGCGGCAGATCCCTCTGGGTGGTGTGGCCACCTATGGCGAACTGGCAGCGCAACTGGGAAGCAGTCCACGGGCGGTTGGGGGTGCCTGTCGCAACAACCCCATTCCACTGCTCATCCCCTGCCATCGGGTAGTATCAAAAACAGGGGTTGGGGGCTTCTCCGGGGAGTGGGGTGAGGGGGAGAGGGTGGAGACCAA
>CAYFMF010000069.1:0-6771 GCA_964344135.1 uncultured Piscirickettsiaceae bacterium | reverse complement strand
GGAACATCGCGCAGGATCTCCTCTCTTCTGGCCAGATGCTGTCCGGTTGCGGTAATGGTAATCAGGAAGTCCCCATCTCCCGTGGATTGGCTCTCGAGCATAAAGCCATTTTTCTGCAGGTATTCAAACAGCGGGAGAGGCTCTACACCGATCAGCAGTTCGAAGGACTCATCCGGCTCCAGCATCATTGCCCGCTCTGTTGCCACCCTGAACGGATCCGGGCAGTCGAGTTCCCGAACATCAATCGGAGTGGAGATGTTGTGGTTTTCGGTTGTCATATAGCCAACCAATGATCGCTGATCTATTCAGGCATGTAAATACCTATACCCGGATCCGCATATAGAGACCGCGACGATAGCGCAACCTCTTGATCCGTGTGGCAATCCTTATTCCTTTGGGTGTATCAAGAACACTGCAAGCGATGCTTGCGGTCCTCTAAGGATAAGTACGCCACGCAGTCATAATGTTGCCCTACGAATCAATATGTTGCACTCTCATCCACAGTTCTATATGTGGATCCGGGTGATAGGATGGGTTCTGTTCCGGATGGGGTGCGGCTGAGTGTTGGGCGGTTAACACCTATTTCGGCAGAATCTCGCGGATTCTGGCTGCCATCGCATCGGCTGAGATGCCATGGGCCAGCTTGGTGATAAAGGCACCATCCGGTGCCATCAGGTAGACCCCGGAGGAGTGGTCCATGATGTACTGATCCGCAGGCCGTGATTCATCGATGACCTTCTGGTATTTGACATTGTAGAGTCTGGCAACACGGTCAACCATCTCCTGGCTTCCGGTCAGGCCAATCAGTCTGGGGTGAAAGTAGCCAACATAGGTAGAGAGTACCTCGATGGTATCCCTTGCCGGATCCACGGTAATGAAATAGGGGGTGATCTCCTCTGCAAGCGTATCAAGCTGTGCCATCGCACTGGAGATGGTGACCAGTGAGGTGGGGCAGACATCCGGGCAGAAGGTGTAGCCAAAGTAGATCAACTGGTATTTGCCAACCATATCCTGGTCGGTGAAGAGCTTTCCATTGTGGTCACGCAACATGAATCTCCCGCCAATTCGGGCAGGGGGTGGTGCATCCAGCAGGGTGTGCTGTTGTTGCTCACCGATAGTATCTCCGGTAGAACTGCTCTGCTCGTACCGCAGGCAGTGTTTGATGGTGGAGGTGTTCTGCTCCATCAGTATGAAATAGTGGTCCGGACCACTCTCGATCCCGGAGCCAAAACTGTCCAGTTCACCAATATTGAGGGTGGTTCCCATGGTGAGCAGCGCGTATTCATCACCATCCATCTGCTGTTCCGTCAACAGGCAGCTGTAATCACCACTTCGGAGCCTTGCATGGTTCTCCAGTAGTGACTGTCCGGTTATCGGAGTGGCTGGTGATTCGGCAACCACCCCGCGGATTTTCAGTGCATAGGCCTGTTCAAAATACTGCAGGGTGTCGTAGTAGGCCATGCCGATTCCACTCCTCAGCCCCCGATAGCCGTATTCGAGACGGCGATCCAGATCGGCCAGACGGTTTAGCAGGCGGTGGCGGTTCTTCTCATAGAGTGCACTCCTCTCCGGATCAATACGCATCAACCCCCTGGCAAGCTCATCTGCCAGGATGATGACATTGCGGCTGTCCATCCAGAAGAAGGGGTCACGCCGCTCCTCATCCCAGCGTGAGGGGAGAACCTTGATCTCATGGTTGTCCAGCAGGGTAAAGAGGGTGGTATTGGGGCCAAGCTCCTGGATGGGTGCGGTCATGAACCGTTCAAGCTCTGGACCCACCCAGACCACCACATCGGCCCGCTGGATGGAGCTTCGTTGTCTGCTGCTGAGTTGATAACTGTAGGGACTCTGACTGCCGGTCACCAACAGCTCAGGGGCGCGTGTCCCATCCATCAGGCTGGAGAGGATGGAGTGGATCGGCTTGATCGTTGTGACCACCCGCAGCGGTTCCGATCCGGCCCATGTTGAAAGCGAGAGTGTGGCCAGCAGCAGGACCAGAAGAGGTCGAATAGAGGGCAGACTCATTGCTGTTGCTTGTTGAAGAGGGTGGGCTGGGAGCCATGCGGTGGCTGAGGAGCAAGAAACAGCGCCTCAAGGTGCTCAATACCCGCATCAACCTCTCTGCTGAGCTGGGATTCTGCTGGGCAGGGATCTCCCGTTCGGATCATTCCGAGAAAAGAGTCGTTGGTGGACTGGTCAAAGGCCTCACCCAGAATCCGTATCTTGGGGAGAATGGTCACCAGAGCCCGTTTCATGCGACGGGTCTCACCGATATAGCCACAATTGAGGGCAATCCCATTGGCCCCTCCAAGCTGTTTAATGGCACTCAACTGCTCCTCACTGGCGGCGTGACTCAGAGAAAAAAACATCGCCATGGAGAGTAACAGGAGAATATTGCGGAGTTGTTTCATCAATTTGGTAGACTCAAATCATGGATTGGATTGTAAGTTCAGGGGTTCCAGAAGTGATCAATATCATATGCAAACCATCCTATCAGATGTGAAAGTTGTAGCGTGTTGATTCAGATCAAGAGGCATCCAGATGAGTAACCCGTGGTGGCTTGCTGTCCGCCTGAAAACACTCTCCATCTCAATGGTGCCGGTGGCTGTTGGCGCGGCACTTGCCGATGTTGAGGGAGTCTCCCTCCAGCCGCTTCTGTTGCTGATGATTCTGCTGGCGGCACTACTGATCCAGATTGGTACCAATCTCTACAATGATGCCGGGGATGCAGAGCGTGGGGCGGATGGACCGGATCGGCTCGGTCCAAAACGGATGGTTGCAGAGGGGGTCCTCGGCGCAGGGCAGGTGAGAGGGGCCGCACTGGGCTGTTTCTCTGCGGCGCTGCTGATCGGGATCTACCTGGTCTGGGTTGGGGGTGTTCCCATTCTGCTGATTGGTCTCCTCTCCATCGGGGCGGGGATCGCCTATACCGGAGGCCGGCTGCCGATCGCCTACACCCTGTTGGGTGAGCTCTTTGTCTTCCTCTTCTTTGGAGTGGCCGCTGTTGCAGGTACCTACTGGCTGATGGCCCTGCAGTGGAGCCCTGTTGTCATCTGGGCAGGATCGATCACAGGGCTTCAGGCGGCAGCGGTGCTGGTGGTCAACAACTATCGGGATATCGAGACCGACCGCAGGGCAGGGAAGCGTACACTGGCTGTTCACCTGGGCAAGCGGATAACCCGCTGGCTCTATCTGCTGCTGCTCCTGCTGCCGTTTCTGTTGATTGTGGGGCTTGCAGCGGAGATGGAGAAGCCACTTCTGATCTGGGTTATCATCCCGGCAGTGCCGATTGCCCTCTATCTGGGGCGGGAGATCTACCGGATCCCCCATGGCACGGGGCTGAACCAACTACTGGCGCATACAGCGCAACTACAGGTCCTGTTTGGGGTCTTGATGATACTGGGGATAGAGCTATGAAGAGAGAGGGAGTGTTTGTTGTGGCGCTGATGTTGCTTGCATCGGTTTCTGCCTGGAGTGCAGGTGCAGAGGGTGAGCTGGAGCTGACCCTGCCCCCTGACTCCATTGCCCAGTGGTACAAGCCCAACAGCAAGCGTCAGGTATGGCTCCATACCATGTTCCGGTTGCGACGCTCGATGCAGGCGATTCAGGAGTACACGGCATTGAGGGATGAGGAGCGGCTCGACAAGTGGGGCAGCCGATTTATCGAGGACTATCGCAGTATCACCACCATGGTCCCGGAGTGGAGTGATGAGGTTGAGCCCAGGTGGATCAACCGCCTTGAGGCGGTGATCAAGAACCGGGAGTGGGAGAAGATGGGGAAGGCGCTGGGCAAGGTAGGGATGACCTGCCGCTCCTGTCATGATGATTTCCGGGCGGTCACAGCTGCACTCTACCGTGCCCCCAATTTTGGAAATATCACGGTGGAGGATAGTGAGACGCTGGAGGAGCTCCCCTTCAGTGAGGCGATGAACAACCTCTCCCGATCGATGAACCGCTTCAAGATTGCGGTAGAGGACCAGCGGATGGAGGCCGCATCCGAATACCTCGAGAGCTTCTCGACCCGGGTGATGGATCTGGGGGGGAGTTGTGAGGGGTGCCATCGCGATGAGATCCCGCATCAGCGAATCCTCGGTTCCGCTACCGAGGCCCTGCTGGAGGAGCTTGCAACACTGGTTGAGACAGAACCAGCCGGGGTTGGGCGAAAGCTGGGTGAGGTCGGGGTTGCGGTCTGTGCGCGTTGTCATGGGGTTCACCGCACCCTCTCCGACTTGAGCGGGGTGCTGCGACCATGAGTGATGCCGTTCCGGAGGGGAAGGGTGGACGGCTCTCGCAGACCTTTGGTTTCTCCGAGGTGGAGGCAGAGGAGCGTGAAGAGAAGATCCGCGCCGTTTTTCAGGCTGTGGCCCCTCGTTATGACCTGATGAATGACATGATGAGCTTCGGGATCCACCGCCTCTGGAAGCGGAAACTGGTGCAGATGGTCAACCCGCAGCCCGGGGAGGTGATTGTCGACCTCGCTGGTGGAACCGGAGACATTGCCCAGAAGATGGCCGCCCCGGATCGGACGGTGGTGGTGATTGACCCCAGTGAGGAGATGATGGCCGAAGGGGAGAGGCGGGGGATAGAGGGGGTGGAGTTCCGTCTGGGTTCCGGGGAGTCGATCCCACTGGAGGAGGAGTCTGTGGATCGCCTCACGGTCTCCTTTGGAATTCGCAACATGACCCGGATGGATGAGGCACTGCGTGAGATCCATCGAGTCCTCAGGCCGGGAGGCAGTTTCCACTGTCTTGAGTTCTCCCGGCCGGCCTGGTGGATCAAGCCCTTCTACGATTTTCACTCCTTCTACATCATCCCCCGTCTCGGGGCCTGGGTGGCCAGGGCACCAATCGCCTACAACTATCTGGTGGAGTCAATCAGGCGCTTTCCCGACCAGCGGGAGATGAAGTCACTGATCGAGGAGGCCGGATTCTCGAGTGTGCGGTACCGCAACCTCACCTTTGGTATTGCCGCGATCCATAGTGGCGAGAAAGGTAGGGCGCCAACCCTGCTACACTGATCCTGTCCGTATCAAAAGTTGCGCAGCCTCAATCCGCCTGAATTCACCTCCAGCTTTCAACCACCGGATCCCCTTAATTGATATGAGATCAGAGATCACCCTCGAGACCAGTGGCAGTGAGGGGGTTGCAAAAAGGGTTGAGCTTCCTCTTGAGATGCTGCGCGCCAGCGCCCGCATGGGGCAGCAGCTGGAGGATCTGCAGCCAGGGGATTGCTGGCTCAACTGTATGCCGCAGTACCATGTCTCCGGGGTGGCGATTGAGATTCGCTGCAGGGAGGTGGGGGCCACCATGCTGCGCCATGAGCGGTTTGATCCAGAACGAATTCATCTCGACTTGAGAAAACATCCGGTAACCCATCTCTCGCTGGTGCCGGTGATGCTCTCCAGGTTGCTGGATCAGTTTGGAGAAGAGCCGGCTCCAGGGTCACTGAAGACGGTACTGATTGGTGGAGATCGACTCCAAAAGCCGCTGGCTCGGCGCGCGGTTGAGCAGGGGTGGCCGATCGTGGTCTCCTACGGGATGACGGAGAGCGCCTCCAGAATCACCATGTTGCGGCTGAACCGGGAGTCTATCGACAGCTGGGATCCGGGGGATGTGGGGCCACCTCTTCCAGGGGTCGAGCTCTCAATCAGCATTGGTGGAGAGGTTTGTGTTCGCAGTGAGCAGCTGTTTGGTGATCCCCTCTTTGAGCTGGTGACCCGGGATCGGGGATTTCTGGATTCACAGGGGCATCTTCACCTCCAGGGGCGTCTCGATCAGACCATCATCAGCGGGGGGGTAACGGTGGATCCGGTTCGAGTAGAGCAGTTGATGCTGGAGGCGCCCGGTGTGGAGGAGGTGGGGGTCACCTCCATCCCTGATCCTGAATGGGGGGAGCGGATTGTTGCTCTGGTCCGGGGTCAGGGCAGTCAGGAGGAGGTGAAACGGTGGTCTGGCGAGAACATCCCCTCTGCAGTACGGCCACGGATCATCAGGGTGGTTGCCTCCCTGCCAAGAAACCGCCTTGGAAAGCTGGATCGAGCCAGGTTGGCTGAGGTGTTACAGGATTGAGAGCAGGCGGATATAGCTGACCAGCGCCTCGACATCACTCTGACTCAGGACACCTCTCCAGGCCGGCATGAATCGCCCCTTGCCGTTGAGGATCGCCTCGGCCAGCTCCTGGTTGCTGAAGCGGTTGGTCTCATTGGGGTTGGTGTGGTCGGTCGGTACCATCCCGATCAGTCTGGTCATGATGCCATCTCCATCCCCCTCCTCACCATGGCAGACCCGACAGTACTTCTGGTAGAGCTCCATCCCCTGCTCCGGATCCCCCATCAGCCCATGTTTCGAGCGACTGAGGAAGCGCAGAAAGGCGATCAGTGAATCCACCTCGGCATCATCGAAGATCTCCCTCCACTCCGGCATCGCGCTGCTGAGCAGATTGTGACGGTCACGACCGGTAATGGTCTGGCGCCCCTCTCCGGTAATAATCTTCCTGAGGATTGTGTCGCTACGGGAGCGCACCGTGGTCGTCAGGTCAGCAGGCTGAATCTTCATCGCCCTGGCCAGACCCCCATCACCCTTGCCCTCCTTGCCATGACAGAGCTGGCAGTAGGAGAGATAGAGCCGCTGCCCCTCGTAGGCGAGTGGTGGGGTGGCGGCTGCTGTATCTGACCCTCTGATTGTGGTCAGGATGAGCAGCAGCAGGGGGTAGAGTACTCTTCTATTCATGGTGTGCCTCCTCTTGATGGTTAAGTCTATCCTCTTCACTGTT
>CAYFMF010000068.1:2885-6777 GCA_964344135.1 uncultured Piscirickettsiaceae bacterium | reverse complement strand
TTCACCATATAGAGAATCGATCCCATCGCCCCGAACAGTGCGAACAGGGTCACCGTCAACTGGACACCGATCCACTCCGCAAGCATGCCCGCGGTGATGCTGCCAATCGGGGCCATGCCGACAAAAACCACGGAAAAGAGCGACATCACACGCCCTCGCAGATGGTCATCAATCAGTATCTGAATCTGTGCATTGGTCGTTGCCACCACGGTGGTGACCGAGAAGCCGGCAACAACCAGCGCTGGTACCGCCAGCAGGAGCGCAGTGCTCTGTGCAAACAGAGTCAGCACAACCGCACCCACCAACCCCGCACGCGCGATCACTGGTGGCAGAACATCTGACTCCCCTCTCCGTGCAAGATTGAGTGCCCCCGCAATGGAGCCCAGACCGGCCGAGGAGAGCAGAATCCCCAGCATCTCAGGCCCCCCTCCGAATTGACGATCCGCAAAGACCGGCATCAGAACGATGAAGGCGGTCCCCATCATGCTCACCACCCCCACATGAATCAGGGCCGGACGGATTTCGGAATGGCCCCAGGCGTGGGCAACCCCCTCCCTCAATGCCCCCAGATGTCCCGCTCCACGCAGCCTCGCTGCTGCATTATCGTCAGAGAGGGTCGGGAGGCGCATCGTCACCAATACAAAGAGCAGTACCAGATAACTTCCCCCATTGAGGGCAAAAAGGTACCCCTCATCCCAACTCAGCAACAGGAATCCGGCCATCGCCGGCCCGAGGAAACGGGCCGCATTAAAGGCCCCCGAATTGAGGCCGACCGCATTGGAGAGCTCCGATTTTGGAACCAGGTCGGCCAACAGGGACTGTCGTACCGGCATGTCGACGGCCTGTGCCATTCCGAGAAAGAAGACAATCAGCAGAATATGCCAGACCTCAACCTGCTCTGTCAGCGCCAGGATGGCCAACAGAAAAGCCAACACCATTGCAAACCCCTGCGACCCCATCATCAGGTGGCGACGCGAGACATGGTCCGCCAACACCCCCCCAAAGAGGCCAAAAAGCAGCACCGGAAGCAACAGCGTAAAGTGGACCAGCCCCAACATGAAACTGGACTGGGTCAGGCTGTAGACCAGCCAGGACTGCGCCACATTGGCCATCTGGGTACCATGCAGCGAGATCAACTGTCCCACAAAGTAGCGCCGGTAATTTCGGTTGCGAAGAGAGCGTGTCAGATTGTTCCACATGTCAGGCAGCAGCGACTATAAGGCCCAGAGAATAGTGGGAGATGGTATCCGAGGAGGAGCGCCCTGAACAGACCATAAGCGTGGTGATATCCCACATCTCATCAATGCGGTATTGGATAGGCACAGCCGGTTGATGGGGAAAAATAGAAGGCCCTCAGAGGAAGGGGGGAACCTACGAAAGAAGGAGGAGGTTCTTTTTCGAAGGAAATCCTCTGAGAGCCTGTTGGAGCATTATATTAGTATTCCTTGATATTGTCAAACAATATCTTCACTTTTCTTCTCTGCGGCCACCTTGTTCAGTGGCAGCTCCTCATCCTTCAAAATGCTGCGCTTGATCCCGCAGCACCCCTTTGGATGGGTATTGATATACCAGAGAAACAACCAGATAACGACCATTCCGCTACCGGCAACCACCAATGCATCCGTCAGTGTAATTTCCATTGATTTCTCCCGTTACCAGCCATTAATATTTTTTCTTGGCCAGTAACTCCGGTCGATCCTACCATATCAGCCGCCACTGTTACTACACAATAAATCGCTGTTCTCTATCGTCAACCACGGCTGGTTGTGCAAAAATGGCTAACCCAATGAAATTCAAGCGGCTACATAACCTCACAACCCAGCAGATTGGCTGGTTTCTGATCGTTGCACTGGTCCCTCTCTTTATCATGGGCGGTGTCGCCCTCTATCTGGCAAAACAGGCGATCACTGAGGAGATTCTGCGTGACCTCGATTTCGTTGCCGACATCCGGGAAAAGCAGGCAAAAAATTTCTTTTCAGAGAGAAAACAGCGCCTTATCAACCTTTCGCAATCTGAACAGCTAAGGAAGCAGCTGCTGCTCCATAACAGGGTGAACGGTGCCGACCGGGAGGGTGTCAACGATCTGCTCACTGGGGTGCCCCACCCCCAGATGCTGCCTGAGGAGCCCCGGAGAGTGACCGACTCTGCCCCCCCCCTCCTCTCACTGGTCAATCAGTCAGGCTTCAGGAATATTGTACTGATCTCCAGTGAGGGCAAGGTTCTGTTTGACCTTCTTGAAGAGGGTGATGATGACATCGATCTGGCAAGCGACTTCTACTCCAGCTCCGTCCTTGCCAGGGGGTTCCGGCAGGCATCAAGCGGCCACTCCACCTCGCAGCCACACCATGGCTACTATGAGCCCTATGAACGGTTTTCAACCTTTCTTGCGGCACCCATCTCCACCCCCAGTGGGGTATCCGGAGTGGTGGCCGGCGAGGTAGCGCTGGAACACCTCAACCAGATCCTCTCTGTCAGGGACCAACAAAACAGCGCCCTGCTGCTCGCCTCCAGAAATCAGCAGGGGGTCTCCCTGCTCCATGTTGACTGGGAACCCCCCCAGCCCAACGATGCCTGTCGCAAGTTTCGCAGTGACCATCTGGACTCCCTGCCCATGCTACAGGCCCTGCAGGGCATCGGTGGCTCGGGCTGGGCGATTGATACCTCATGCCAGCCCATTCTTGCAACCTGGCGCCCGCTCACCGAGCTGAATATCGGGATGACCCTCTTCAAGACCGAAGATGCCGCCCTTGCAACCGTTGATCGTCTCCGAACCATCCTCTTCCAGACCGGAACCGCCGCCGCACTCTTTGCGCTACTGCTGGCATTCATCATCTCTGTTCCACTCACCCGCCCGCTGCTCAAGCTGACACACATTACCCGCAATATCTCGCAAGGAGATCGCGTCAGGAAGGCGCTGAAAGAGCTGCCAAAGTCGGCAAAAATCAATGAGATCAATGAGCTGTTACAGTCCATCAAGACCATGCTGGCCACCATCGACAACCACACCCAGGAGCTTGAGAACTACCAGGAGAACCTTGAGCACCATGTCTACTATCGAACCGAGGCGCTGAAACAGAGCCAGCAGCGGGCCGAGGAGGCCAACAGGAGCAAGAGTGCGTTTCTGGCCCGCATGAGTCACGAAATCCGCACCCCAATGAACGGCATTGTAGGGCTCTCCGAGCTGCTGCTGGAGACCCCGCTCAATGAGCAGCAGAGACGCTATGTCGACTCGCTCAACACCTCTGGGCGCCATCTCTCCGAACTGCTCAGCAACATCCTCGACTTCTCGAAAATCGAGGCCAACAAATTCACCCTCCACCAGACCCCATTCTCACTGCCTGAGATCATCGAACAGATCGACTATCTGGTCAGGATGGATGCGGAGCGCAAGGGGCTGCACTATGCCAGCAGGCTCGAACCGGAGGTTCCGCAACAGCTGGTTGGTGACCAGAAGGTGGTGCGTCAGATCCTTCTGAACCTGCTGAGCAATGCGATCAAATATACAGACCAGGGCAGGATCGCACTCTCCATCAGCAGGGAGATTGAGGGGGAAAATGAGGTCACCATCCGTATCCAGGTCAGTGATACGGGGCGCGGAATTCCCGAGGAGAGCCTTCCCCACCTCTTTGGATCCTTCAACCGTCTCCATGAAGAGCAGCAGGATGCCCCCCCTGGAACCGGGCTTGGCCTCTCCATCACAAAATCACTGGTAGAGCAGATGAGTGGTGAGATCTGGGCACAGAGCAGCGAGGGAGAGGGGAGCAACTTTTTTGTACTGCTGCCCCTGAGAACCGCCTCCAGTGAGACCGCACCACACCAGGCCGGGGCAACGACAATCCCCACCGGGGCACAGGCACAGGCACAGGCACAGGCACAGGCACAGGCACAGGCA
>CAYFMF010000068.1:0-2785 GCA_964344135.1 uncultured Piscirickettsiaceae bacterium | reverse complement strand
GGCACAGGCACAGGCACAGGCACAGGCACAGGCACAGGCACAGGCAACAATCCTGCTGGCAGATGACTCGGAGATCAACCGCCTGGTGATAGAGGGGTACCTTGCCGATCCAGACTACCGGGTTATCTCGGTCCATGACGGGATGGAGGCCGTCGAGACCTACCGCAGCGGTGATGTTGACCTGATTCTGATGGATATCCGGATGCCGAGGCTCAATGGGCTTGAGGCCACAGAGAAGATCCGCTCCATCGAGCGAGAGCGTGGCCGCCCCGCTGTTCCGATCGTGGCGATGACTGCCGATGTACTGGATGAGACCCGTGAAATGGCACTCCAGGCGGGCTGCACCCACTGGCTGCCAAAACCCACCTCCCGGGATCAACTGCTGCTGATGGTTCACCATGCCCTCAACCAGAGCGAGGGAGAACACGAGACAACAGAAGAGGAGAAGGTCCCCGCAACGACTGCGCCCGACAATGCCGCACTGGCCACCCTCTTTATTGAGGAGAGCCGGAAGGGTATCGAAAAGATTCGGGAGCAGCTTCAGGGCCGACAGTGGGAGGCACTGTCAGAGAGTGCACACGCACTCAAGGGAAATGCCCTGATTCTTGGACTTCAGGAGCAGGGAGAGATCATGCGGAGGATTCAGCAGCAGGCAGAACGGCGGGAGCCTGCTACAATTGAGCCACTGCTGGAGCAGTTCACAACCCGAATCAATGAGATGGAACAGCCATGAAAGCCATTCAAGTCCTGCTTGTCGATGATCAGCCACTGATCCGTGAGGCACTTCGTGCCTATCTCTCTCAATCAGAGGAGATCGTGATTGCAGGGGCAGCCGAAAGCGGTTCCGAGGCCCTGGACCTTATCGAGAAGAGCTCTCCCGATGTGGTCATCCTGGATGTCCGGATGCCGGATATGGATGGGATCGAGACCACCATCAAGATCCACAAACGATTTCCCGAGGTGCTGATTCTTGGACTCAGTAGCATCTCCGACAAGCATCGTGCGACCGAGATGCTACAGATGGGGGCACACGGCTACCTGACCAAGGAGACCCCTCCTGCCGAGATCATCCGTGCAATAAAGACTGTCGCCAGTGGCTCCCCCTACATCAGCCAATCCATCTTTGCCGATGAACTGGAGCGGGGTGAAACCATCGAGCAGGTGATGGAGAGGATCGCCTCACAACTGCTTACACCACGGGAGAAGGATGTCCTGCGCGCACTGGCAATGGGACTGACCAACAGTGGTATAGCGGAGAAGCTCTTTGTCAGTCCGCGAACCGTTGAGAAACATCGGCAGAACATCATGCAGAAGCTTGGGCTGCAGAATGGGGTCGAGCTGGTTGCCTACGCCTATCGGGTTGGAATCATTGAGGAGTAGCCTCCGGGGATAGAGACGTAACCCCTCAATATCCTGTGGTATTCCACCTGCTACCTGTTACAGGAGGTGGAGACCTTAAACAGAAACCATATAACCGCATGAAAAATACGTAAAAGTACGTATTTACCCCGCCCCTGCACAGCCACTACAGTCTTCACCTAATGCAAGGAGGAGATCACACCACCCGCTCGACGGTCACAACCGATATGGTTCTCTCGGTTGTAACCGGCATCCTCTATGGCCTGGGGGTGGCGATTGTGATCGTATTGATGGCCCTGTTGCTGCTGGATATTGATGCATTTCCCTCCATGACCAACATCCTGTTTGGGGAAGATGCCCTACTCTCTGATCGTGCCGCAGAAGCACTACAGACCACACCGAGGAGTCGTTCATGAGAACTTTCAAAACCATTATCACGCCATTCAGCGTGGCGGTTTTACCCTGGACATTGCTGTTGTGCCACTTCAGATCTAGCTGAAACCGCCCAATGCAACTGGTTCAGACCATTACGCAACAGAGAGAAATTCTTCACTCCTGGATCGACACCCCTCTGAAAAATGCGGCGGCGGCCTGTGCGGATGCCTGGTCCAGTAGCGGCAACCCCTTTGATGCCCTCCACAGCGCCCTGGGGGATATCCCGCAATACGCACTCTGCTATCTGATCTCTCCAGACGGGACGATCATCACCCCGGCCATTGGCCCCAATGGAGTCGATCACCAATATGTTGGCAGGGACATCTCGAAGCGCCCCTACTTCATGGAGTGGGATGGGCAACAGGAGTTCCTGCTCTCCCGCCTCTACAGAAGTGATGGCACCAGCCTCCCCTGCATTACAGCCCTGCAGGCCATTCGAGTTGATGGAGAGAGTGTTGCAGTCATCGCCATCGATTTTGACAACAGTGAGACAGGATACAGAGAGCAGCCCCTCTCCCGCCACCATACCCAGATCAATGGGGACCCCTCCATCCGTCAGCAGCTCTTTATGCAGACACGGACCATCAGCCCGATGGAGCAGCAGATTGACCGGATCAACCGGCTACTCGAACAGCTCTTTGTTGAGCGTGGACTGTTCCAGGTGCAGCTAAAATACTCCAGCTCGACCACCACAATCCGCTTCAACGATCGCCCCTACCATGACCAGCTGCTTACCCTGGAGCAGCTACTGGATCAGGGTTACATCTCCACCCTGAAGCGACAGCCCTACTCCTCAATGGCGACAGTCCCCAAGGGGCAGATCATGGCTGTGCTGGAGCTCTTCAAATCCCTCCGTCTGGCCGATGAAAATGCCTACCTTCGGTGTGGCTCCCTGAATATTGTAACGGGCATGGTAGAGCTCAACTTCTCCTGTGATGGCACCCACCACCTCCCGGTCACTGAATTCCTGGAGAAAAATATCTCCTTCTGG
>CAYFMF010000067.1:0-7213 GCA_964344135.1 uncultured Piscirickettsiaceae bacterium | reverse complement strand
CCCCTGTCCTGAGACCACCGCAACCCAAAGGGTTGTAGGGTGTGCGGCATGACCGAATAGTCAGATGAGGGAGATCAACTGCAGAATCGGCGTTGACCTTGGAGGAACCAAGATTGAGGCCGTTGTGCTCGATCGCGAGGGGCTTGAGCGCGCCCGGAGACGGGTGGAGACCCCACAGGGGGATTATCGTGGAACAGTGCAGGCGATCCATGCACTGATCGATGAGGTTGAGATGGAGAGTGGTCTCCATGGTTCGGTCGGTATCGGGGTTCCGGGGGCGATCTCACCATGGAGCGGTCTGATCAAGAATGCAAACTCCACGGTACTGATCGGCCACCCGCTGGATCGTGATCTGGAGGAGCTGTTGCAGCGGCCTGTACGGCTGACCAATGATGCCAACTGTTTCGCCCTCTCTGAGGCGGTGGATGGGGCAGCAGCCGGGGCCAGGAGTGTCTTTGGGGTGATTCTCGGAACCGGGGTGGGGGGTGGAGTTGTAATCAATGGAGAGGTTGTGACCGGGGTCAATGCAATTGGCGGGGAGTGGGGCCATAATCCTCTCCCGTGGACCAACCGATCTGAACTGCCAGGCCCCGAGTGTTACTGCGGAAAAAAGGGGTGTATCGAGACCTATCTCTCTGGACCTGGCCTGCAGATGAGTTATTATCGCCGCACAGGAGTCCGAACCTCGGCACATGAGATTGCCGATAGAGCAGAACAGGGAGAAAGGGATGCGAACAGGACCATGGAGCGGTATGAGAATCGACTGGCACGAGGGCTTGCATCTGTGATCAATCTACTGGACCCGGAAGTTATTGTTCTTGGCGGAGGTGTCTCCAACATCGATCGTCTCTACCCGCATGTAAAGGATCTCTGGGGCGAATATGTCTTCTCGGATGAGGTGCGGACCGAGCTGGTCAAGGCGCAGTATGGTGACTCCAGTGGGGTACGAGGTGCTGCATGGCTCTGGTCCGACCAGGAGATCTGGGGAGAGCAGCGATAGTGGGTGAGCAGGATCTGGAGAGCCTGGAACAGCTTGAGCAGATTCTGACCCGCGAACCCGGTGTACTGCTCTACTTCAGTACCCCACAGTGCAATGTCTGCAAGGTGCTGCGCCCCAAGCTGATGGATCTCTTTGAGGTGCACTATCCCGAGATCGGGCGCTACTATGTCGACTCTAGCGAGACTCCGGAGATCTCCGGCCAGTATTCGGTCTTTGCGGTTCCAACCATCATCCTCTTTCTGGAGGGCAGGGAGTTTGTGCGCAAATCCCGCAACTTCAGCCCTGCCGAGCTGATTGAGGAGATTCGCCGCCCTTGGGAGATCATGAACTCCTAAGAGAGTCCATAGAGTCCGGGGAGAAGCAGAATCGACCCCAGTACCACAATCTGAATCAGGATAAATGGGGTCACTCCCCGATAGATATCGGTGGTCCGGATCTCCGCTGGTGCCACCCCCCTCAGATAGAAGAGGCTGAAGCCGAAGGGTGGGGTCAGGAAGGAGGTCTGCAGATTCATCGCAATCAGGATCGCAAACCAGAGCATGGGAATCCCGAGGATCTCCGCAATCGGCAGCAGGATCGGCACCACGATAAAGGCGATCTCCACAAAATCGATGAAGAAGCCGAGGAGCAGAATAAAGAGCATTGAGAAGATCAGAAATCCCCACTTCTCCCCCGGCAGCTGAAGCAGATACTCCTCCACAATGCGGTCTCCGCCGGTATAGGTAAAGGCCATTGAGAAGGCGGTCGCACCCACCAGAATGGCAAAGACCATTGCGGTGATCCTGACGGTCTCTTCCGCGCTGTCGAACAGCGCCTTGAGTGAGAATTTCCGGTAGAGGATCGAAAGCAGAATGGCGCCAATCCCTCCGACCGCAGAGGATTCGGTCGGCGTGGCAATACCGGCAAAGATCGACCCCAGGACCACAATGATCAGGATCATCGGTGGGACGATCGCCTTCATCGCATTCAGATATTGCTGACGGCGGTTGACACGGTCGTCATCCTCGAAGGGGATCGGTGGTGCACTCCCCTCGACAAGGTGGGTGTAGAGCAGTACATAGAGAATGTAGAGCCCAACCAGTACCAGCCCCGGAACGACCGCCGCCTTGAACAGATCCCCGACCGGGATTCCCATCACATCCCCAAGGATGATCAGGATGATCGAGGGAGGAATGATCTGTCCCAGGGTGCCGGAGGCGCAGATCACCCCACAGCTCAGCGGGCGGTTGTAGTGGTACTTCAGCATCACCGGCAGCGAGATCACCCCCATCGCCACCACGCTGGCTCCAACCACACCGGTTGAGGCGGCGAGCAGGGTGCCCACCAGGATGGTGGAGATTGCCAGTCCACCGGAGAGTTTGCCGAACAGCCTGCCCATCGACTCCAGCAGCTGTTCTGCGAGATCGGTCTTCTGCAGCATGATCCCCATGAAGATGAAGAGCGGCACCGCCATCAGTACGGAGTTCTCCATGATCGACTGGATCCGGAACGGCATGAAGGCAAAGATCTCCACCCCCTCCGAGAGCACCCCAAAGAAGAGGGCAATACCACCAAAGGTGAAGGCGACCGGGAAGCCGAACAGCAGTAGCAGCAGGGCGGTGATAAACATCAGGATGCCGATCATTCGCTCTCTCCCATCCGTCGCCATGCCCGTAGCATAAAGCCGACCCCACTGATGATCACCAGCAGGAAGGAGAGCGGAATCATCGCCTTGATGATCCAGCGGTAGGAGAGGCCTCCGGGGTCACCACTCGACTCACCCAGCTGATAGCTGTCGGCAACAAACCCAACCCCATACCAGGCGATCAGCAGCGAGAAAGGGATCAGCAAGAGCAGTGTGCCCCCAATATCAACCAGCGCCTGCCGTCTGGGAGAGAGCTGGTGATAGATCAGGTCGACCCGTACATGGCCATCCTGTGACAGGGTGTAGGAGATTCCCAACAGAAAAATGGTGGCGTAGAGATGCCACTCCAGCTCCTGCATGCCGATGGAGACATCATTGAACAGATAGCGCATGATTACGTCGTAGAAGACGTTGAGTAGCAGCAGTAGCAGCAGGATGGCGGTGAGTTGGCCAACCCTTGCAGAGAGCTGACCGATCCTCTTTTCAATGGTCTCTTTCATGGTCATGAAGGGGGGGATTATACCGGACAAAAAAGGGGCCTCTCGGCCCCTTTGATTTCCCGTGTTGGCATCGGGTCAGTTCAGTGCCTCCATGGTCGTGTAGTAGCTCTGGTCCGAGATCCTGGTCCAGGCCCGTGCCTTCTTCAGATAGGCGGCCTGTGACTCGATGATCTCCCTGGCCAGTGGGTCGGCAGCGGCACGCTCGGTAATCAGCTCGTCGTTGGCATCCTTCATCGCCTGCAGTACCTCGGTCGGGAACGACTTCACCTGGATGTTGGGGTATTCGCTCTTCATCGAGGCCCAGTTCTCGGCACTCTCATGGGTGGAGTGGGCGTACATGTCATAGGCCGCTACACGCATTGCGACACGGAGGATCTCTTTGATATCCTCGGGGAAACTCTCCCACTTCTCCTTGTTGACCATGAACTGCAGTTCGGAGCCGGGCTCATGCCAGCCGGTGTAGTAGTAGGGGGCGATCTTGTGGAAGCCCATCTGCAGATCCAGCGACGGGCCGACCCACTCCAGTGCATCGATGGTGCCGCGCTCCAGCGCGGTGTAGAGCTCGCCGGCAGGGATGTTGGTTGGTTTTGCACCCACCTTGGCGAGGATTTCACCGGCAAATCCGGGGATGCGCATCTTCAGCCCCTGCAGATCCTCGATGGAGTTGATCTCCTTCTGGAACCAGCCCCCCATCTGGTTGCCGGTATTGCCGCCTGGGAAAGAGAGCAGATTATGGGGGGCATAGACCTTCTGGGTCAGCTCAAAGCCGTCACCATAGTAGAACCAGGCGTACTGCTCCATTGCGGTCATCCCGAAGGGCATGGAGGTGAAGTAGAGGGTGTTGGGGACCTTGCCCTTCCAGTAGTAGGAACCGGAGTGGCCCATGTCATACTGGCCCGACTTCACCATGTCGAAGATGCCGAATGGGGCCTTGTGCTTGTTCTTGGAGTCGATGGTGATGTTGATGCGCCCGTTGGACATCTTGTTGGCCATCTCGGCCATGCCGTGAATTGCATCACCGAAGATCGGGAAGTTGGTGGGCCAGGTGTGGGCCAGTTTCAGGTTGTAGGTTTCAGTCGGAGCCGTTGCTGCAGGGGTGGAGGCTGACTCCGTCTTTGGCCCCTCTCCACAGCCGCTCAGGGCAAGTGTTGCCAGTAGTGCCATCGCAGTCGTAGTGGTTCTTCGAATGAGTCCGTTCATTATCGCTCCTTGTTGCTCACTTCTTGTTGTTGGAATTTGGTGCTGCAATCTTACATCAATCCCTCAGCCGATCCAGTGGTACCAGAGTGGCAGGGTGATCAGCGAGAGTGCGGTGGAGAGGGTGGTCGCGGCGGCAAAGAGTGCAGTGTCCAGGCGGTAGCGGTCGCAGATCACCATCCCCAGTACCATGGTGGGCATTGCCGCTTCCAGAATGACCGCTGCCCTCAGGTCACCACTGAGCCCGACGGCCTGGCTCATCCAGAAGACCACCAGGGGGACAATGGCCAGCTGGATCAGGATGGCGGGAAGCAGCAGGGGGAGTCGGTTCCAGCGCAGGGTATCCCAGCGCAGCCCCATCCCGAGGGCGATCAGCATCAGTGGAGGGACGGCAGAACCCAGCATGTTGAGGACCGATCCAACCCCATCAGGGACGGAGATCTGGCTCAGGTTGAGGAGGATTGCTGCAATGGCGGCCCAGAGGGCGGGGACCCGAAAGATCTCCACCAGGCTGTTGGTTGCCGCTGGGCCACTCCCATGGCGCTGCGCAATCCAGATCCCCAGTGTCAACAGCAGGGGGGTATTGGAGAAGAGGTCATACTGCAGGGCAACACTGCGGTACTCACTACCAAAGGTCTGCTCCAGAACCGGGAGCCCCAGATAGGTGACATTGGCCCAGGAGGCCGCGAGGAGCATCGCCCCCCGAGCTGGTGACGCTATCCGCCCCCTGCGATAGAGCAGTGAGGCAATGGCAACACCGGTCAATACACCCGTGGCAGACATCAGGATGATTCTGATGGAGTCGATCCCCAGTGGCGCCTTCCAGAGCACATCCAGCACCAGTGCCGGCAGCAGCAGGAGATAGACCAGCCCGGTCAGTGCCTTGCGGGCGGTGTCGGCATCGATCTCCATCGGCTTGAGTGGGCGCCACAGGGTTCCGGCCAGGATCAGGGTGGCCATCGGCAGAAGGATATCCAGCATGCGGTCAGTAGTAGACTGCCCGAATCTGCTTGATCTCTGGATCGTCAACAGTGCAGTGGTTCAGTGTCTCGGAGAGCTGTCGGGCCTGCTCCATGTTCTCCATCTTGCTGAGCGGGATCCAGACCTCCAGCTCCAGTACGCCTCCCAGATAGTGGAGGGTGACATCCTCGATCAGGCCGCTTTCCGGGACCTTCTCCCAGCACCCCTCCATCTTTTGTAGCAGTGCACTGCGTGTCGGCAGGGAGCGGCAGGGGGTGACCATCTCGTCATTCTCCGGGTCGATATGGATCGTGACATCCGAGATGTTCTCGATCTGCTCATAGAGTTTCGACTCCACACGGTCGGCAATATGGTGCCCCTCGGAGACACTCAATCGTGGATCCACCAGAATGTGTACATCGATCAGGATATTGGCCCCCATTCTGCGGGTGCGGAGGCGGTGCATGGCACGTACCCCCTCGACATTCCTGATCAGCTCCTGGATCGAGTCGATCTCCTCCGTTCTGAGGCCGGTATCGATCAACTCCTCGATGCTCTCCCATGCAAGCTCGACACCCGCCTTGGCAACCATCAGTGAGACCCCGACCGCTGCAATGGCATCAAGATACTCCAGTCCCGCCATGGTTCCGGCAACACCCACCAGCACTACAATCGAGGAGAGTGCATCACTGCGGTGGTGCCAGGCATTGGCACGCAGCAGTTTGGAGCGAATCCGGTTCGCGATACGCAGCGTGTAGTGGTAGAGCCCCTCCTTGGAGAGGACAGAGACTGCGGCGGCGAACAGAACGATGACTCCGGGATCGGTCAACTGTTCGGGGTGGAAAAGTCTGCTGATGGCATCGAGAGAGATCCCGACCGCAACGGCAATCAGCAGTGCCCCGACGGCAACGGTAATAACGGTCTCGATCCGCCCATGGCCATAGGGGTGTTTCTCGTCCGCCTCCATCCCCCCATGTTTGGCCGCATAGAGCACCATCACATCGGAGATCAGATCAGAGAGGGAGTGGACCCCATCGGCAACCAGTGCCTGTGACTGGCCAATGATTCCGACCACCACCTTGAGGATACTCAACAGCAGGTTGATGACCCCGCCAATCAGGGTGGCACGGCGTGCCTGGGGGTAGCTGGAGTGGGCGGGATTGAGGTTGTGCATCGGCTATCTTGTCTGCTGGCTGATCTCGGCCATCTTTGGGAGGCTGATGCCGGCCTCCTCCCCAAGCTGTAGCGCCCGTTCCAGTCGTGCCGGTGCACTGCGACCCATGCAATTGTGGTCCAGGTCACCCTTGAAGGCCTCCACCATTCCATTGACCAGTGCATCCCGGTTAAGAGTCTCACCACTCATCCACTCCTGCAGATCGATCACCTCATTGGCAACAGTCTGGGCCAGCTCCCGATGATTCTCCCAGAGCTCGCCGACGGTGCCGCCGACCTCCAGCCCCGCAATGTTGGTGGTGAGGATGTAGACATTCTTCAGCACCAGCTCCTGCAGCAGCTCCCCGGGGCTATCGAGGAGAGTGGTGGGGATCTCCAGCATTCCCAGGCTCTCGGCGATGGTTTTGGCATGGGGACCATAAATCGGGGAGGGGATGATCACCTTGAAGTCCATCCCCCGCTTTTTCTCAAACCAGACCGAGATCACGGTTGGGTTCTCCAGACCATGCTGCACCCAGTCGCGGGGCAGCAGTTCATTCTGCAGCAGCACCAACCGGTCTCTCCACTGGGTCGGAATGGTCTCCAAGACTGAATGGAGGTCACTTTCGGCCACCGCAACCAGAACCAGCTCCGGATTGGGTATGATTGATGCGGTCTCATCAACGGAGATTGCCCGGGTAACCGGATGAACCGGGTGGCCGGCCCGCAACAGGCCACGTGCAAAGACGCCGCCCATCTCGCCGGCGCCAATGAGAATTA
>CAYFMF010000066.1:5895-7410 GCA_964344135.1 uncultured Piscirickettsiaceae bacterium | reverse complement strand
ACGCAATATAACCTCCCAATAATCCCATCCAGGAGAGAGGCTGTCTGCACAAGGTTATTGGGATATTGCCTGTCTGGATCCATATCGCACTGATTTACTGAGCAGTTGCATTTATACTTCCGTCCCATGCCGGAAGATTCAACCAGACGCTCCATCCTGATTACCGGCTGCTCCAGCGGCATCGGCCTGCGCTGTGCCGAGATTCTCAGAGAGAGAGGGTGGCGTGTCTTTGCCACTGCCCGCAGTGAGAAGGATGTTGCCACGCTAACCGAGCAGGGGTTTGAGGCTGCACAACTGGATCTTGATCGCTCAGAGAGCATCCATGCCGCGCTCAATCTTGTGCTCCAGAAAACTGGCGGCACCCTGGATGGACTCTTCAACAATGGCGCCTACGGACAGCCGGGGGCGGTGGAGGATCTGGACCGGGAGACCCTGCGCAGACAGTTTGAGACCAACCTCTTTGGCACAACCGAACTGACCAATGCCGTCATCCCGGTGATGCGCAGGCAGGGACACGGACGCGTTGTTTTCAACAGCTCGGTACTGGGGTTTGTGGTGATGCCCTATCGTGGTGCCTACAATGCCAGCAAGTTTGCCCTGGAGGGGCTGGTCGATACCCTGCGTCTGGAGCTGAAGGGGAGCAACATCCACCTCTCCCTGATTCAGCCTGGACCGATCGAGTCGAAATTCCGCCACAACGCCTACCGGGCCTTCAGACAGAACATTGACCCCACCCACAGCCCCCACCGCGCCAACTACGAGGCGATGGAACGCAGACTGAAAAAGCCTGGCCCCGCCGCACCCTTCACCCTGCCGGCAGATGCCGTTGCCGACAAGCTGATCCACGCGCTGGAGAGTCGCCGCCCCAAGAGCCGCTACCCGGTCACGCTGCCTACCCATCTGTTTGCAATACTGAAACGGCTACTGCCGGACCACTGGCTGGATCGCCTGCTGATCAAGGCATCCGGGGATGGAAAGAGATGATTGATTTTACTGATTTAGTCATCTAATATTCTGATTAACAATATTTCTATCCAACTATTCCACAGGGGGGAGACTGGATGAGCGAAGAGGCGCTGCCGGTTGCCAGGGCCGCCAAAGAACTGGGCATCAGCCGCAGAGAGATCCAGCAGAAGATCCAGTCCGGTGAACTGGAGACCTTCGAGGGGAAGGTTTCGCTCGAACAGCTAGAGGCAATCTTCCCTGCCGCCAGCCAACTGGAAGATGCGGCCATTCTGGAGAAGATGCGCTTCATCAAGGACAATGCCTACGCCAACCGGGTACAGACAGCCCACATCCCCGACGCATACACCCTGATGGGGCAGGTTCAGAGGCTGCGACTGGAGCTGCGGATGGCGCGTGAAGAGAAGATGGCCCATCTGCGGCTGATCACCGAGCTGACCAACAACCTGCAGGAGATGCGGAAGAGCTGTGACAACAACCAGAAGGCACTGATTGGCAATCTCTTGCAGCTCATCGCCCAAGGGACGAGGTTGGGTAGTGGTTAGTGGTTAG
>CAYFMF010000066.1:0-5795 GCA_964344135.1 uncultured Piscirickettsiaceae bacterium | reverse complement strand
GTCACTCCCCATCCACACGAACCGCTACTCAAACACGAAATCCTCTTCCCTCAGATCAACCCGTACTGTAGAGCCAGGCAGGTACTCTCCCGCCAGAATCTTCTGTGCCAGTGGGTTCTCGATCCGGTTCTGGATCGCCCGTTTCAGTGGGCGCGCCCCATAGACCGGATCAAATCCGGCCTCTCCGAGCCGATCCAGCGCCTCATCACTGATCTCCAGCCCAATCTCACGATCGGCCAGACGCCGGTGGAGATACTCCACCTGGATCCTGGCGATGGCACGAATCTCCTCCTGGCCCAGTGGATGGAAGACCACCGACTCATCGACCCGGTTGATAAACTCGGGGCGGAAGTGGGATCCGACAATCTCCATCACCGCGGCTTTCATTGCATCATAGTTTTCAGAGCCGGATAGCTGCTGGATCTGCTGAGATCCCAGATTGGAGGTCATCACAATCACCGTGTTGCGGAAATCGACGGTACGCCCCTGCCCATCGGTGAGACGCCCATCATCCAGCACCTGCAGCAGCACATTGAAGACATCGGGGTGTGCCTTCTCCACCTCATCCATCAGAATCACCGAGTAGGGCTTCCTGCGCACCGCCTCGGTCAGATAGCCCCCCTCCTCATAGCCAACATAACCGGGCGGGGCACCAATCAGGCGTGCCACCGAGTGCTTCTCCATGAACTCCGACATATCGATCCGCACCATCGCCTCCTCACTGTCGAAGAGAAACTGGGCCAGCGCCTTGGTCAGCTCGGTCTTGCCGACACCAGTAGGGCCCAGAAAGAGGAAGGAGCCATTGGGACGGTTGGGATCCGAGAGCCCTGCACGGGAGCGGCGGATCGCATTGGAGACCGCCTCCACCGCCTCACTCTGGCCAACCACCCGCTCTCTGATCGCCTGCTCCATCCGCAGCAGCTTCTCCCGCTCCCCCTCCAGCATCTTGGAGACCGGGATTCCGGTCCACTTGGAGACCACTTCGGCGATCTCCTCATCGGTCACCTTGTTGCGCAGCAGCTGGTGCTCCTTCTGCTCCGACTCTGCCTCTGCAGCAGCCGCCAGCTGCTGCTCCAGCTCCGGAATCTTGCCGTACTGCAGCTCCGACATCCGCTCCAGATTGCCGGCACGACGTGCCGTCTCCAGCTCAATGCGGGACTGCTCCAGCGCCTCCTTGATATGGGTCGTCCCCTGGACCGCAGACTTCTCCGCCTTCCAGATCTCCTCCAGGTCGGAGTACTCCCGCTCCAGGCGGTCCAGCTCCTGCTGCAGATCTCCCAGCCGCTTCCTGGAGGCCTCATCGCTCTCCTTCTTCAGCGCCTCACGCTCGATCTTGAGCTGGATCACCCGTCGATCCAGCTTGTCCATCTCCTCCGGCATCGAATCAATCTCCATGCGGATGCGCGATCCCGCCTCATCCATCAGATCAATCGCCTTGTCCGGGAGCTGGCGATCGGTAATATAACGGTGCGACAGGGTGGCCGCCGCCACAATTGCAGGATCGGTGATATCGATCCCGTGGTGGACCTCATAA
This sequence comes from uncultured Piscirickettsiaceae bacterium, assembly GCA_964344135.1. Taxonomy (GTDB): domain Bacteria; phylum Pseudomonadota; class Gammaproteobacteria; genus Thiopontia. The sequence continues at coordinate 4,261 of CAYFMF010000066.1, read as the reverse complement.
CGCTCCTTGAGGCCACGCAGAATGGCGATGGTATCCTCAACCGAGGGTTCATCCACCAGCACCTTCTGGAAGCGGCGCTCCAGCGCTGCATCCTTCTCCACATGCTGGCGGTACTCATCCAGGGTGGTGGCACCAATACAGTGGAGCTCACCGCGCGCCAGCGCCGGCTTCAGCATGTTACCGGCATCCATCGACCCCTCCGCCTTGCCGGCCCCCACCATGGTGTGGATCTCATCGATAAAGAGGATCACCTGACCCTCCTGCTTGCCGAGATCATTCAGCACGCCCTTGAGACGCTCCTCAAACTCACCACGGAATTTTGCCCCGGCAATCAGTGCCCCCATGTCGAGCGAGAGCAGTCGCTTCCCCTTGATCCCCTCCGGGACCTCACCATTGACGATACGCTGTGCCAGCCCCTCAACAATGGCGGTCTTTCCAACCCCCGGCTCACCAATCAGTACCGGATTGTTCTTGGTACGTCGCTGCAGAACCTGGACCGCACGCCGGATCTCATCATCCCGCCCGATCACCGGATCCAGCTTCCCCTGCTCCGCCCGTTCGGTCAAATCAATCGTATATTTCTCCAGCGCCTGCCGCTGCTCCTCCGCATTGGGATCATCCACACTCTCACCACCACGCAGCTGCTCCACCGCCTGCTCCAGGGAGCCCCTGGCCGCTCCAGCACCCCTCAACAGCTCGCCCAGTGTCCCCTTCTCCTCCACTGCGGCAAGCACAAAGAGCTCCGAGGAGACATACTGATCCCCCCGCTTCTGGGCCAGCTTGTCGGTAAGATTCAACAGCTTGCCAAGATTATTGGAGAGCTGTACGTCACCTCCAACCCCCTCGACAGAGGCGAGACGATCGAGCGCCTCCCCCAGCTGTGAGCGCAGTGGATTGACCTGAACCCCAGCCAGTGTCAGCAGATGGCGAACCGTTCCGCCCTCCTGGTCCAGCAGTGCCAGCATCAGGTGGATCGGCTCGATAAACTGGTGATCCCTGCCCACCGCCAGCGACTGCGCATCCGATAGCGCGGCCTGAAATTTTGTCGTTAACTTGTCCATTCTCATGGGTCTGTATCTCCGGTAATTCCTGGTTTCTTCATCTGTTTATGGGGGCATATTTCCACTTTTCAAGATCTGCCAGCTGCCCCGGTTGAGGCGGTATAATCTCGCGATGAGCTCAACCCCCACCATCGGTTTTGTCAGCCTCGGCTGCCCCAAGGCAACCGTTGATTCCGAACGCATTCTCAGTCAGCTGCGTGCCGAGGGATACCAACTGGCGAACAGCTATGGTGAGTCGGACCTTGTGGTGGTCAACACCTGTGGATTTATCGATGCGGCGATTGAGGAGTCGCTCGACACCATCGGGGAGGCGATGGCACAAAATGGCAAGGTCATTGTGACCGGCTGCCTCGGAGGGGATCGGGAGAAAATCCTCTCCAGCTACCCCAATGTGCTGGCAGTGACCGGCCCCAATGCAACCGCAGAGGTGATGGAGGCGGTCCACAGCGCGCTGCCACCACCGCAAAATCCACTCAACCAGCTGCTGCCTGATCGGGAGATACGACTCACCCCGGACCACTACGCCTACCTGAAGATCTCTGAGGGGTGCAACCAGCAGTGCAGTTTCTGCATCATCCCCAACCTGCGTGGCAGACTGGTGAGCCGCCCCATTGGGGAGCTGCTGGGTGAGGCGGAGCGGCTGGTCGAGAGTGGAGTCAGAGAGCTGCTGGTGGTCTCTCAGGACAGTGCCGCCTATGGTGCCGACCTGCGCTACCGCAGCGAGATCACCAGCAGGGGGGTACTCTCCACACGCATTGCCACTCTGGCCGAGGAGCTGAGCAGGCTGGGAATCTGGATTCGACTCCACTACCTCTACCCCTATCCGGTGATCGACCAGCTGGTCCCGATGATGGCGGAGGGGAGGATCCTCCCCTATCTCGATGTACCACTGCAGCACGCCTCCCCCTCCATCCTGAGGGCGATGAGACGCCCCGCAGATCGTGAGAATGTGCTGCATCGGATCGGGCAGTGGCGGGAGATCTGCCCCGACCTCACCATTCGCAGCACCTTTATTGTCGGCTTTCCGGGGGAGAGCAACGATGACTTCCTGCAGCTGCTCGATTTTCTGCAGGAGGCCGAGCTGGATCGTGCCGGCGCCTTCGCCTACTCCCCGGTGGAGGGGGCTGCAGCGAACCGGCTTCCCGACCCCGTTGACCCCGATATCCAGCAGCAGCGGCTGGAGCAGTTCATGCAATTGCAGAGTGAGATCAGTGCCAGAAAACTGCAGAGGAGAGTTGGCAGAACCGAGACGATTATTATCGATAGCGCCACCAGCGAGGGGGCTGTTGGGCGCAGCCGGGGGGATGCACCGGAGATTGATGGGGAGGTTCACCTGCCAGATATTACCGGCCTGCGTCGTGGTGACCTGGTCGATGTCAGGATCGTGGCGGCCGATGAGCATGACCTGGAGGGGGAGCTGGCATGAACAACCGCAATCTATCCACGGTTACTCTTGGCGCCACCCTGACTGCATCACGCCATAGACACCTCCATGTGAGCTCGACTGTGCCCCTCCATGGCCACAGAGAAGGTGAATTACCTCCAGGCAAGAGAGGCCACCTCTCCCGAGACCACCGCAACCCAGAGGGTTGTGGTGTGGGGGCGCGGATGCAATCAGAACAACGCCAACACCTTTGGAAACGATAATTATGCTTCTGGCAATCCTTGGAATCCTGCTGCTCGCCGCCATTACCCTGCCCCAACTCTGGGTCAAGCGGGTGATGACACGCTACAGCACTCCCGACAACCGCTATGAGCTCAGTGGCAGTGAGCTGGCCCGCATCATCCTCAACCGCTACGGGCTCAACCATGTAGGGATTGAGGTCACCCGGGAGGGGGACCACTACGACCCCGAGGAGAAAATGGTTCGACTGACTGAGCCCCACTACTCCGGGCGATCCCTGGCCGCAATCACCATCGCCGCCCATGAGGTGGGACACGCGATCCAGCACGATACCGACTACCAACCAATGGCACTGCGTACCCGGCTGATCGGCAAGACCCGTGGTGCCGAGAAGCTGGGGGCAATGGTACTGATGGCCTCTCCCGTCTTTGCCGTGATCTCCAGAAGACCGCTGCCTGCACTGATCCTCTTTCTGGCGGGTCTGGCCAGCATGGGTGCCCCGGTGCTGGTCCACCTGGCCACCCTTCCGGTCGAGTTTGACGCCAGCTTCAACCGCGCACTCCCCCTGCTGCGTGCCGGCAACCATCTGAGAGAGGGGGATGAGGCTGCCGCCAGAAAGCTGTTGAGAGCCGCCGCCCTGACCTATGTGGCCGGCTCCCTGAGCAGCCTGCTCAACTTCTGGAAATGGCTCAAGGTGTTACGCAGATAATGGTCCAGGCAGTGCCTCCAAACAGAGCGAAAGGGCGACTACGGTAGATAGATATCGTAACGGGTGCTCTTGCCCGTTATCTGAAAGGATGGTTCACGGTCAGACAGAAGCGGGGCCTTGCGGGGGCGCTTTACCACTACCCGCTTTCTGGCCACACCACAGGCTGCCTCCAGCAACTCGCCTCCATCCAGATCCTCCCCAACCACCTCACGGAACAGCATCATCTCCTTTCCCGGCAGTGCACTCTTCTTCGAATGGGGGTACATCGGGTCCAGATAACAGACATCGGGCCGTTGTGCCTCTGTGAGGGAACCAAGATAGTCGCCCCCCTCCCGCTCAACCAGTGACATGCGCCCCACGACCTCCGATACCTCTGGCACTGTCACCGCCCGCTCCAGCCCGTCCCGCAGCAGCGCCGCCACAATGGGGGAACGCTCCACCATGATCACGTTGCAGCCCAGCGATGCCAGCACAAAACCATCCCTTCCAAGACCGGCCGTAAGATCCAGAACGGACGGAGTCTCCCCCTTTTTCAGCCCCACCGCCCTGGCAATCAGCTGCCCCCGCCCGCCACCAAAGCGGAGACGGTGCCCCACCCTGCCGCCAACAAAGTCTGCATGGATCCCGCCCACCCTGGAGTGACTCTTCCGCAGCTCCAGATGTTCATTGGTATAGGTGATAAAAAAGTCGGAACCGGTCTCATCCTCTACCAGAGGGAGAGAGAGCTGCTCCGCCAGGCGTGAGGCCTGCTGCTGTTGCTCCGCCGATTGGCAGAGAACCGATATGTTAGAAGCCTGTCGGATTTATGAATACCTACTGCAATAAAGCTGAGTTTGGCCACATTTTTCCATCCTTTTCGTTAAATAG
>CAYFMF010000065.1:0-7466 GCA_964344135.1 uncultured Piscirickettsiaceae bacterium | reverse complement strand
CTCAATAGGGAATCTGTTCTCCCTGTACCCTGATGGAATACGCTTGCCTCTGTCCTCATCACTTTATCGGCCTACGATCAGGTGGCCCTTGTCACCGCCAGGTTTTCAGAAGCACGGTCTTACCTTTCATGCCATCACTGTGATTTTCTCTCTTCGCAACTCGTTGGCGCTTCTCCTTGTTCTTTTCGTTGTAGCTCTCTGAATCTCTGGATCTATTGCTGCTTATTGGCTTATGCAGCACTCTGTAGTGGGTCAGTCCGATAGTTCTCTTCCTTGCTCAGTAGCGCAAAGGCAATTCTTGCGATCTTGTTGGCCATCGCCACGCTGGCCACATTACCGTGGCGTCGACTCTTGATCTCCTTGCCCCATTGACTGACCCGGTCACTCTTCTTCTCAATGCAGCGCATAACGGCCCTTGCTCCGTGAATCAGTAGCTGCCTCAGATAGACATCTCCCCGTTTACTGATCCCCAGCAGGGTCGATTTACCTCCGGTGGAGTGCTGTCGGGGCACCAGCCCAAGCCAGGCGGCCAGTTCCCTTCCGCTCTTGAAGTGGCTGATGTCCCCAATGGCTGCCAACAGTGCCGTTGCCCCTTTGGCGGCAATGCCGGGAATGGTCATCAATCGTTGAGCCTGTTCATCACCCTCTGCAATAGCCTCAATCTCCTGATCATAGTGATCGATTCGTCGATCCTGGTGCTGAAGCTCCTGATAGAGTCCGTGCAGCTCTGCACGGAACAGGTTGCTCAGTCCATTCTCTCCGTCCTCCAGAATATCGGGTAGCTGTTCGTTGACCCTGGCTCTCCCTTTTGGGACCTCGATCCCAAATTCCTGTAGCAGCCCTCGAATCTGGTTGACCTGTGCGGTTCGTCTCTCCACAGCCAGGCTGCGCATCCGATGGATTGCCTGAACATCCTGCTGCCCCGTCTCCTTGATGGCGACAAAGCGCATGTTGGGGCGCTGCATCGCCTCACAGATCGCCTCGGCATCAGCAGCATCACTCTTGATTGGATTTGACGAAGGGTTTGATGAACTGGGGCGCAATCAGTCTGACCTCATGCCCCATGGAGCGAAACAGGCGCGCCCAGTAGTGGGCACTTCCACAAGCCTCCATCGCAACCTCACAGGGCTGCTGCCGGATCATGAACTCTTTGAGTCTGTTTCTGCTCATCTTGCGGTTGGTTACCTTCCTGCCAAACTCGTCTGCCCCATACAGTTGAAAGCTGCTCTTGGCCAGATCGATTCCGATTTTCTTGATTGCTCGTTTTTCGTTATGATTGCTCATGGTCTGCTCCATCACCTCGTCGTTTGGGCTCACGTAGAAGCCATTATCAAAGTCATCATTGTATGACCTTGAGGGATGGGGCGGACCATTCCATTGCTTATGTGGAGCTCCACATAAGAGAAAGGACTGGCTCTTCAACTGGACCGGGGTGGGTGCCGAGTATGTCGGTATCATCCAAAGCCTGCTCACTACCTGCAGACTGCATAACATCAACCCATACATCTATCTTGTGGATGTGCTGCAGCGGGTAGATCAACATCCGGCTGACAGAGTCGAAGAACTTACACCACGACTGTGGAAGGAGAAGTTTGCAGATAACCCGCTGAGATCAGATCTGTGGAGTCATGGCAATAACGGTCTCGTCTGACCAGTTACAGTGCAATAACAGCCTACTTGAAGAACTCCATCAGCTTGCTGAGCTTCCGTGCCTGCTCATCCATTGACTTGCTGGCAGCAGCGGCCTCTTCAACCAGTGCCGCATTCTGCTGGTTGACACTGTCCAGCTCCATGTTGGAGCGGTTGACCTGCTCAATCCCATGGGCCTGCTCGGTACTGGCTTCCGCGATCTCCCCGACAATCTGATCCACCCGGATGATCGCCTCCTGGATGGAGTCCAGTCTCTCTCCAGTGAGATTGACCCGCTCCTGCCCCAGGGCAATCCTCTCGGCGGCATTGGCGATCAGGCTTTTGATGTCACTGGCAGCATCTGCGGCCCGCTGAGCCAGGGTTCTTACCTCACTGGCCACCACCGCAAAGCCCCTGCCATGCTCCCCTGCCCGGGCCGCCTCAACCGCTGCATTGAGCGCCAACAGATTGGTCTGGAAAGAGATCGAATCAATCAGGGTGACGATCGCCTCAATCTCCTCACTCGCCTCCCGAACCTCATCCATTGCCTGGATCGCCCCCTGCGAGGCTGCACCCCCATCCTCCGCACGACGCCGGGTATCTTTCACCAGTTTTCCCGCCTCAACGGAGCTTCTGGAGTTCTCTCCTGCACGACCGGCAATCTCCATCATACTGGAACTGGTCTCCTCCAGGCTGGCCGCCTGCTGGCTGGTTCGGTCGGAGAGATCCTGGTTTCCCGATGAGATCTCTGCACTTCCGGTAGAGATGCTGCTGGCCGCATTGCGCACCTCGGCAACCACCCGACGCTGGTTCTCCAGCGAGTGATTGATGGTGCGCTGCAACACCTCCAGCTGCCCGGGGAAAGTGCCCTCCACTGACTGCTGCAGATCTCCCTCGGCAACCGCCTCCATCACCTCATTTATGGCGTGGATGGCCGCCTCCATGGAGTGCATCGCTGCATCCACATTGTCCCGGATGGATCCATTGACGCCACGATCCATCCGGTGGCTGAAGTCGCCATCAATGATGGCCCGCATCACCTCATCCAGTGCCCGGGTAGTATTCCCCAGACTCTCTACCGCCCCGTTCACATTCTCCCTGAAGCGAGCCAGCTCCCCTTCAAAATTACTGGCGACCCTGCTCTCAAAGGCCCCCGCTGCAACCTGGGCCATCACCTCATTGACCTCTGCCAGGGCGGTCTGCAGTGAATCCATGCTGGTATTGACCCCCTGTTTCAGGGCATTGAGATCCCCCCGAAGAGGGCGCTCCACACGAACTCCATAGTTGCCACTCGCTGCACCGCCCATCACCAGTCCGATCTCGTCAACCGCCCCCTGCAACATCTCCAGCAGCTCATTCAGGGCATTGGCAGAGCTCCCAATCTCATCCCCATTGAATACCTCCACCCGCATGGAGAAATCTCCACTCTCCCGAACCCCCTGCATCACCTCCGAGAGTGCAATGATGGGTCTGGAGAAGGTGGTGGAGATGCGAAGTGCAACAAAGGCGGTAACCAGCAGGGTCAACAGCAGGGCAGCCACCATCAGCCACTGCAGCCGCTGTGCCGAGGCGAAGGCCTCATCCTGGTCCACCTTGGAGAGCAGTGCCCAGAATATCCCGTCCCCCAGTTCGACAGGGGTCCAAGCCTCGATCACCTCCCGATTCTGGTAATCGATGGTGGTTCCACTTCCCACTCCCCGGTTCTCAAACACATCCCGAACCGAATCCGTCTCAATCACCCCACGCTCCGGCTGCTGAAACGAGGCAACCACCGAGTGGCTCCCCGGGGCAATCAGCGAGTCGGAGCGCATCTTTCCATTCGGACCGACCAGCAGGCTCTCTCCACTCTCCCCCATCCCCGAGCGCTCCCCCATAAAGGCATTGATCCCCTCCACCCCCAGACGCAGTGCAACCACCACCTCGGTCTCCCCATTGCGAGTATAGGGCTGAGCAACAAAGGCAACCGGGGCACCATCTGCAGGTGGATAGGGGGCGTAATCTGCAATCCCGTAGCGACCATTGCCAACCACCTTTCTGATCAACTCCCCCAGAGAGGTGTCACTGTAATCGCCATCCAGCAGATTGGTACCGAAATCATCCGCCCGTGCCACACTGTAGATCACCTCCCCCTGCGGGGTGATCATGTAGAGGTCATCATACCCATTGCTCTCCACATACTTGCTGTAGAAGTCCCCCTCCTCCCCTGTAATGCGGGGAGAGAAGACCTCGCTGGAGGTGATGGAGGTGATGATCCCCCAGTTCAATCCCGGGATCTCCAGCGGAACATGGCCCACCAGCTGGTGCTCTCCACCACTTCCGGTTCGGCTGGAGAATCCACGCTCTCCTGCCACAACCCGCTGCTCCTCCTCACCACTGGCCCTCTCCCCGATGGTCTGTCCGCTCCTCTGGCGGTTGCTGCGATAGAGAATGGCGTCACCGACTCTCCCAACCAGATAGCTCTCGCCTGTTACACCCAGTCCGGTACGTTCGGAGACAATCCGGTTGATACGCTCCACCGGCATCTGGAAGATCAGCACACCAACCTTCTCCTCCCCGTTGAATATGGGGGAGGCGATAAAGCTGGCCTGCCCCTCATAGGAGGGGAGATAGGGGGCATAGTCGACCAGCACGAAATCCTCCGAGCGCTCCAGCTCGCTGGCACGGCGAAATGCCTCTCCAAAATGGGTCTCTGCATAGGGGCCATCTCTCAGCGAGGTGGTAAAGTCGAGCTCCTTGAAGACCGAGTAGATGACATCCCCACTCTCGATCTCCACCAGGAAAATGTCGTAGTAACCAAAACGCTCCAGAAAATTTCGCATCACCGGATGGAGGTCATTATGGTGTGCCGCATAGTAGGATTCATCATCCTCGGGCCAGTCCAGCAGCTGCTTGCTGCCGAGCGGATGCTCGTTGTTGCTGATGTAGGCATACTGCAGCGCAATCGACTCCTGATCGAGGTTGCTCAGCAGCGAATCGACATCGACACTCTTTCCACCGTTCTGCCGCGCATACTCTGCAGCAAACTGCTCCCGGTAGTAGGCAACCACCGACTCTCGCATCCCTGCAAGATCCTCATCCTCCAGCTCAATGGACTCCCGATAGGTCATAAAATGGGGCGTCATATTGACCATCGCCTCCACAATCATGCGATCCTCGGAGAGGGTGATGATCTGCTCGGAGATGGTTCTGAAGTAGCGCTCTACCGCCTCCTTTCGGGAGTCGCGTATGGCGGTCAGCCTGTTGATCGCCTCATGCCGGAGTGTGGCCACGGTCTCCACCAGGGTTCCCATGTCTCCACGGAGTTTTTCGAAGTAATCCTCAACCTGGTCCCGCTTGATCTCCCGCACCGCCTCCAGCCGCTCCAGCGCAGCACCCTCCAGCCCCCCGGTTGCATTGTTGAGCGCAATCATGGTTACAATCAGCAGCGGCAGCAGGGCCACAGTCAAGACAACCAGCAGAAGTTTTTGTCGAATCTGGAGCGTATCCCACACTGGATGTTCCTCTGGAGAGTGGTTAAGGGTCCGAAACCTCGCTCAATCCACCCCTACAAAGTAGTGTTTTATCTCAGTCTGCCCTTCTGATCCCAGAGTCCAGTCTATAAAGTCCTGAACCGATTCTGTCGGTTTGCCATGGGTTACCAGATAGAGTGGACGGGTAATGGGATAGGCCGCATTGTCTGCACTGGGTTTCTCCCTATTGATGAATAGCGGGTGGACCATTTTTCGCTGCTTTTTCAGGAACGCAAGACTGATCTGACCAATGGCATCCCGGTCATGCATAACCCTGGGGATAATGTGTCGATCCAGCCGGACAGAACGTGTCCCTGCATACTTCTGCTCTCGCAGTACCGCACGCCGGAAGACATGATAGGTGGCCGACTCCGGACGAACGGTGTAGACAACAATCGAACGATCCTCCCCCCCCACCTCTGACCAGTTGGTGATCACTCCGGTAAAGATCCCCGCCAACTGCTCCCTGGTGAGGTTCCTGACCGGGTTTCGGTTGTTCACCACTGCGGCGACGGCATCGTAGCCAATCAGGGAAGATTCCACCCCGGATACCCTGGCATAATGGGAGACCTCTCTCGCCACACCACCCAGTTGACAGGTATTGTCGATGGCGCAGCGCTCCCCCCCCAAGCTCTCAGGCTCATCCTCAATGGTGAAGCTTGCTCCCGGGTAGACCTTGTCGGCACGGCTGATAAACTTGCCGATGGTGGAGGAGCCTACATACTGAATGGTGGCACGACCATCACCCGGTGTCTCTGCCTGAAGGAGCGAGGGGGTTACAGTGAGCCCCCCAACCCATAGTGAAAGCAGCAACAATCTGAGACCTCGATTCAACATGACCCATCTCCCCTGTAACTGTGTAGCATATTCATTGCCTGGATGACGGGAATGCTTCTCGTCAAAAACCTTCTGTTTGTCAACTGATGTATCAAGTTTCATGCCATCAAACAGGATCCTTCTGTTTCAACAGGTTACTGAGACCGCAGCCTCAACAGAGTGAACAGATCATTCAATCACCTCTATACAGATGAATCGATTCATTCACATCCAGCTGTAAAACGGGCCGCAGCAGGTCTCTCACACAGGCAGCCGGAGCGCCCATGCATCAGGATTGAGAGACGCTCATCTCAGAACATTGTCAGCTCACTTTCGTCACACCCCTGATCCAAGATCAGCTGCTCGAACTTCCCGACAGGAAGGGGAGGTGCAAACAAATACCCCTGCAACTCGTCACACTGGTGCTGCTGCAGAAAGAGGGGCTGCTCATTCGTCTCCACCCCCTCGGCCACCACATCCAGCCCCAGATTGTGCGCCATCCCAATCACCGCCTTGACCAGGGTTTTGTCCTCTGAAGAGAGGGGGATATCCATAATGAACTATCGATCAATCTTGATGATATCGACTGGCAGTTTCTGCAGATAACCGAGCGTAGAGTAACCGGTACCAAAATCACCCACCACAATCTGGATCCCGTAGTCACAAATCTTCCGCAGCGTCGCCCGTACCTGCTCAAAATTGTCAACCGTAACCGTCTCCCCAAATCCGCACATAGAGTCTCGACCTGATCCCCAAGTACTCAAAATGGCTGAAATTTGATCACTGCTCAGCCGATGGGCCATGCAAACTTGCGAAAGCATTGGCCAATTCTCGGTGAAGTGCTCATTTTTCGGGCACTGCCCGAATTCAGGATGCACCTCTCCTGCAGGATCTGTTTATAGGGACTCGGTTTTTTATCTTGGCGGCGACTCAATTCTCCTTAGTGCAATCAGTAGCTGCTGGAGCAGGAGTTGATGTTTCTGTTTGCTCTTTATGTAGAGTTGTCGAGCCGTTTTGACGATCTTGGCAGCGATTGCGTAGAGTTTCCAGCGGATGGTCATGGCTCGGTGGTGTGCCAGTTCTTCCGGTAGCTGGCGCATCAGGGCAAACAGGTTGCAGGAGAGTGCACAGATCTGGAAGTAGAGGGCGTTGGTGTCGCTTGGCTTTCGTTATAAGCCGTTATCAAAGTCATCATTGTATGACCTTGAGAGGAGGGGCGGACCATTTCATTACCTTGAGACGCCAGGAAAATCAAAGGCACAAAGAGAACGGAAGGAAAACAAAAGTTGATTCGTAGTGGATAGGGTGTATACTCATCTCCCATGACAGACGATGAATTGAAACAGCTGGTTGCAGGGCTTGCGGTCGCACAGGATAGAACGGATCAGAAAATCGACCAGCTGGTTGCCTCGCAAGAGAGGACGGATCAGGAGATCGATAAGTTGATTGCATCTCAATCCAGGACCGATGCACAGCTGGCCAAGACCGATGCACAGCTGGCCAAGACCGATG
>CAYFMF010000064.1:0-7497 GCA_964344135.1 uncultured Piscirickettsiaceae bacterium | reverse complement strand
CTAAGTATTTTCTGATTACTCGCACGAGGAGTTTAATAACCATGCCTGCTATGCAAGAATAGTGGCCGGTTAATTGCCCGGATATTCTGAGGTGTAGGAGTCTTGGAGTTTCGGGCCAATCCATTGAGGTTGGAGATAGATATGGATCAGCAGCTACTGGATGAGCAGTACAGGTTACAGGGGGCACTCTCCCGCATCAGGAATCTGGCCCTCAGTGGCCATTTCGAGATTCCCTATCTGATCGAAGAGCTTGAAAAAGTGACTCCCTCGCTCTTCTCCTACTTCAGCAATGAGAACGGCTGTATCGCCTCAATCCTGCAGAACCAGGACTGCTCTGATGAGCTCAGAGATCATGCCAACAGCCTGTTTATCGAGGGTGACCGCATCACCCATGAACTGTTCGAGCTTGTTCGCAGGTACTGGAGGCGCTCCGAGGAGCACCTGCTTGAGGAGTTTCAGCTGCAACTGCTGAAGATACTGGATGACCTTGAGCAGCGAATTGGGGGGGAGCGGGGTGCCGACAGCCCCTTCTTCCACCTGCAGACAGCATGTTGCTAGGGAGGAGGAGATGGATGCAACCCTAACCGCACTACTGAGGGATCACCACTCTATCAAAACCATTGCCCAGATCATGGGGGCGATGTCACACCCAACACGAATGAAGATTCTCTGTATGCTGGCGAAACGGGAGCAGACCGTCAACGACCTGCTGGCAGAGATCGGAACCTCGCAGTCCAATATCTCACAACATGTTGATGCACTTCGGCGTGCCGGGCTGATCCGCTCACGTCGTGACCGCTACTATGTCTACTGCTCTCTGGCCCATGGTGAGATGGAACGCATCATCCTGATGGTGCGTGATCTCTTCTGTCCACAACAACATTGAACAGAGACTGTCCCAAACGCCATTCCTGGAACACAGAACCTTTCGACTCCTGATCAGTCTGAAGGTCTCCCAGCAGGAACAGGTGGCCGGCATACAGATTCGAAGCTGTATGCCGGTTTTTTTCTCTCTCCAGCAAAATGCACCGGCCCACTTGGAGAAGAGGGCCGGTGCCGGCTTACTCCCTCACCGCACCAATGTAGGAGAGGTGCAGGAGATCATAACAAGCAGTACAGATAATAATTGAGATCTAATATACCGCCATTGATCTGGATCAATCTAACTACTTTTAGCTATGCCCGCTCCACCCCCCTCTACAGGGAAAAACAGCAGGAGTTTTGTGCTCCATGAAGCTACAGGGATCCTGCAACAAAAAAACCGGAAGCGGTAATCATCTGGCAACATTGGGGCTCCATAATGCAGTCAGGATTTGAGTCCACACCTTACAAGCCCTTCCCTCCTCCTCCTGGGCACACAGTATGGACCCAAATCGCTGGTCTTCCCCGTGTTGACCAGAGACCCGCCAGTTATCAGATATCGCTGGCGGGTTTTTTTATGGATTGAGATATTCCGTCATCATCCGGTAACAACCGGATGCTATCCTGGAGACGTTGCATGTGAGAGTGCAATATTTTTTCATAGACCCTCCTTTGATGAGATTGCCTGTCCGTATCAGTACGGGCAGGCTTTTTTACCTCAGGACCGGCAACACGGACTGGGTCGGGCTATTGCTCAGTACTCCGCCGGAGCAACCGGAAACATCAGGGTCGCCACCACCCCACCCCCACTCCTGTTTTGCAGCGAGAGCTGCATGCCATGGAGCTCTGCCAGCTGCCGCGCAACCGCCAGCCCCAGACCGCTGCCACGATGGGGGTCCCCTCTCGACTCATCCACCCGGTAGAAGGGCTCAAAGACCGTCTCCAGCAGTTCCGCCGGGATGCTCCTGCCCCGGTTGCTGACCTCTACCAGAAGCCGAGACCCTGTCTCGCTACGCTCTTTTTGACACTGTATCGATACCTCATGATCCCTGCCAAATTTCACGGCATTCTCAACAAGATTTGTAATGATCCGCCTGATGGCGCTGGGGTTTGTCCTGACATGACAACATTTGCCCTGGATTATCTGGACGGGGGTATGCTCCGTCTGGTACCGCTCTGCCACGCTCCTCACCAGATGCCCCAGATCGACCATCTCCTGCTCCCGGGAGAGCGTGGCACTGCCAAACTCCATTGAGCTCTCGATCATCATGTCCATAACCTCGATATCCTCCTCGATCATCTCGATCACATCACCATTGTCCGGAGCTCTCAGCAGCTCCAGATAGACCCGCATCCGGGCCAGTGGGGTACGCAGATCATGGGAGATCCCCACCAGAATAGTGGTTCTGTTCTTCAGCAGGGCCTGAACTCGTGCAGTGAGGGCATTGATCTTTCTGATCAGGGAGCGCACCTCTCTGGGCCCCTTCTCCGGAACCGAACAACAGCGATCCGGCCCACTCGACTGGTCAAGTCTGTTCTCCAGCTCACGAATGGGTCTGGTGATGCTCCTTGAGGCGAAGAGCGTTCCAGCCAGTGTAAGTGCCGTCCACAACAGAAATAGGAGGACCAGTGACCAGCCGAAGTGGAGGTGAGCGCGCTGTCCACTGAAGCCGAGACGAACTGTTCTGTCGGAGATATCCAGGTCAACCCAATAGAATCTCTCCTCACCATCTGCAACCGAGGTACGCAGCCGAAACTGATGATTACCGGTATTGCTTCTGATATGTCTCTGCAGGTGGCTCAGATAGGGGTCAAATCCGGTATAGATATCCAGGGGGGTCATCGGATCCCCAAGCCGCAGCTGATTGGCCTCCAGCATATGAGATACGTGGCCGGGATCATCAACAGCCTCCTCAACAAGAAGTACGGTATAAAACAGAAGATCAGAAAAATCACGTGCCGAACGGTCAACACTGGGATGCACCACAAGGGCAATGAAAAGCAGTCCATTGAGCAGGGCAACCAGAAAAATTGTGCCCGCAATCACCACTACACTCTGGCCGGTAATGGAGAGTCGCTCCAGCAGGCGATTCAGGTGGCTCATTGAATGTGGCTCAAAACAAAACGGTACCCAAACCCCCTCACCGTTTTCAGGTAGTGTGGCCGTGAGAGGTCCGGTTCGATCTTTTTTCTCAGGCGGTTGACCCGGGCATCAATACTGCGATCCATTACATCCTGACCATACTCATGGATCAGGGTAACCAGCTGATCCCTGCTCAAGACCCGATTTGGGTGCTCAACAAAGGTCTTCAACAGCGCTATATCGGCTGGGCTGAGATCAACCTCTTCCCCATCTCTGGTCAGCTGATACGTATCAAGATTGAACCGGTTGCTGCCAAAATCTACCACCCTGTCCCCTGCAGTGGCGGCAACACGATCCCGTGAGACACGACGTCCAACGGCCCTGATCTTTTCCAGCAGCTCCTGTGGGGCAAAGGGTTTTCTCAGGTAATCATCGCCACCACTCCTGAGGCCACTGACCACATCCTCTGTGGTTGTAAGGGCGGAGATGATAAGAATGGGGATTGTGTTGCCCGAGTCACGAAGCCGGTGCACAACCTCCAGCCCGCTGCCATCGGGCAGCATCACATCAAGCAGTATCAGGTCTGGTGACTCGGCCGACAGAATCTCCTCAATTCCGCTACAGCAGTCCGTTGAAACTACGGTTATCCGATTCTTCTCAAGCAGCCTGGAAATGGCATCAACCAGCTTTCGGTCATCATCAACAATCAATACCTTTTGATCCATCTTCTCCCTTCCCCCTGGAAGTCACCAACTTCCGTACCCCCTGAGAATAGTCCCAGAATCACCTTTGTACAGACTGTGATGCCTTTTTCATGGACAGCATCTGATTATGCAGAGAGACATCAATACACATTGATATCGATGGGAGAATAGCAACCGAATGTTACCGTTTGATTACCCATGCCAGCCCGCCTGCCACTCCTGAACGGAGCAGAGAGCGGTGTCCCCCGCTGAGCTGAGTCAATATGGGCCGTTACTGCAGCAGCAGGCCCACCACCACAAACGGATGAAGCGCCAACAGCAGAAACATCGAGAACATGAGCAGTGCACTCATGATGATCAGCCTCTCACTTGTTGAGTCAACCACCATTTTGATGGCTCTCTTCCGGTGCATTTTCATGGAGAATCCTTTCATTATGAAACAGACCCACAATATTGTGGGGCACGGTCTCCATTCTGCACCCTCAATGTTACAGCTCTATTACCGGAATGTTTCAGAATGTAATAGCTGCTGACAGGGCGCTACAGCGCAGTAATGGCGTAGTCGGAGAGGCGTGAGCGCTCTCCCATCTGCAGAGTAACGTGACCACTGTGGGCCCAGCTCTTGAGACGATCCACTGCATAGGTGAGGCCGGAGCTGGTTTCGGTCAGGTAGAGGGTGTCGATCTGAGCGAGATTTCCGATACAGATGATCTTGGTTCCGGGACCTGCACGGGTGACCAGTGCCTTCATCTGTTTGGAGGTGAGGTTCTGGGCCTCGTCGATAATCAGATAGCGGTTGACGAAGGTGCGACCACGCATGAAGTTCATGGAGCGGATCTTGATCCGGTGGTTGATCAGCTCCTGGGTTGCCTCGCGCTCAAACTGACTGCTCTTGTCATGCATGGTGAGCACCTCCAGGTTATCCATCAGGGCGCCCATCCAGGGGGTCATCTTCTCCTCCTCGGTCCCGGGCAGGAATCCGATATCCTCTCCCAGCGGGATGGTGATGCGGGTCATGATGATCTCCCTGTAGAGATCCTGCTCCAGTACCTGCTCCAGACCGGCCGCCAGCGCCAGCAGGGTCTTTCCGGTACCGGCTGGTCCCAGCAGGGTGACAAAGTCGAACTGTGGATCCATCAGCAGATTGAGGGCGTAGTTCTGCTCCCGGTTGCGGGCCTGGATCCCCCAGACGGTCTGGTTCTCCGAGTGGTAGTTGTGGATGCGCTCCAGCACCGCACTCTCCCCCTCGATATCGCGCACAATATAGTCGTTGCTCTCCGACTCCGGGTCGGCCAGAAACTCGCCGATCATCCAGTTGGAGACTGCATCCCCCTGCACACGGTAGAGGGAGTGCCCCTCCTCCTGCCAGCTATCCAGCTCCTTGCCATGGCTCTCCCAGAAGTCGGTGCCCAGCTCCGTGTATCCCGTCTGTAGCAGATCCACATCATCCAGCACCTTGTCATTGCGATAGTCCTCGCTGTGGATACCGAGAATCGAGGCCTTGATCCGCAGATTGATGTCACGGGTCACCAGACGAACATCACTGACCTGCTTCTGCA
This sequence comes from uncultured Piscirickettsiaceae bacterium, assembly GCA_964344135.1. Taxonomy (GTDB): domain Bacteria; phylum Pseudomonadota; class Gammaproteobacteria; genus Thiopontia. The sequence continues at coordinate 2,290 of CAYFMF010000064.1, read as the reverse complement.
GCGCCATCACGGTGGCCAGAATGCTGTTGTCTGCAGTATTGCCCGGCAGGGTCTCCGGCAATTTTTCGGTATCGGTAGAGGTCTGGAAGTAGAGACGACCGGACGACTGGCTGGGGAGATTGCTGAGTGTTCCCGGCGGGATCAGAGAGACGCCCTGCTTGATCTCATCCAGGTTGCTGCTCTCCACCAGCTCATCGATGAAACGGCTCACCTGGCGCACATTGCGTGCGATCTCGGAGACCCCCTTTTTGCCGCGATCCAGCTCCTCCAGGACGATCATCGGCAGGTAGACATCATGCTCCTGGAAGCGAAACAGCGAGGTTGGGTCATGCATCAGGATATTGGTATCCAGAACAAACAGTCGTGTCTCGCTATCCGCTTTTGTGATCATCTACCCTCTCTTCCTCCCACTGACCATACCCTCTCTTCCCTCCCGATCATACCGTGCCCAACCACACTTTCCCACCGCATTTTCATGACAATCTGCACTATTTTTTCACCTCTGCAGAGAGCGCACTCCATGCAGAGGATGCGTATAATTCCCCCATGAGTTTTCCCGCCAATGAACCCCGCTGGGTGACCGAGAGGCAGCTGGTGCTGCTGCAGCCCCCGCTTGCGCTCCGCAGCCAGCTGACCGACTCCGGATCACTGACAAAGCGGATCATCAATGGCTGTAGCGGACAGTTCCGGGTGGAGGTGCTGTCGCAGCGCTTCTCCCCAGTCAACCGCAGCGAACGCCAGCGGCTCCACCTTCAGCCTGGAGCGACTGCCAATACCCGTTCGGTCCTCCTCTACTGCGGCAACCACCCCTGGGTCTTTGCACACACGGTGATTCCACACTATGCCCTCAAGCGGTCACTGCGAAGATTGACCCAGCTGGGGAACCGCTCACTGGGTGCTGTACTCCACGCCTCCCGGGTGATGGAGCGCTCCACTGTGGAGTATGCCCGCTTCCTGCCCCACCACCGAATGTTCCGGGAGGCGACCGCAACGCTGAGAAAAAAACCCGCGGCACTCTGGGGGCGTCGCATTCTCTATCGCATTGATGGAGACCCGCTGCTGGTCAACGAACTCTTTCTTGTCGACCTTCCGGACCAGGGGGCTGTCCGAGAATAGAGAGCCTCCTGGATGATGCCGGCCCAATACTCCTCCAGACCTGAAGTGGCCCTCAGCCACCTGTCGGCAGCTACTGAATGAAGCGGCCGTACACCGTTCTCTTCGATTATGGCGGTGTCCTTGCCGAGGAGGGTTTTCGCAACACCTTCCTCCAGCTGGCAGAGGAGGAGGGGCTTGACCCCGAGAGGGTCGCTGCTGCCGCAATGGATGCAGTTTACGAAAGTGGCTATGTGGTGGGAAAGGGGAGCGAGGGGGCGTTCTGGGACAACCTGCAGCAGAGGGTGCCACTTCCCAAGGGGCGCGACCACTACCGAGGTGAGATCCTTGAGGGGTTTGTCCTGCGGCCGGCGGTAATGGGAATCGTCAACACCCTGCGCCATGCTGGAGTGAGTGTGGCCATTCTGAGTGATCAGACCGACTGGCTCAAACAGCTCGACCGACGTGACCACTTTCTGAACGCCTTTGACCATGTTTTCAACAGCTATGAGGTTGGCAAGGGGAAGCGGGACCGCTCCATCTTTACCGATGTTGCCCGCATGGTCGGGAGAGCCCCTGAGGAGATGCTCTTTATCGATGACAATGGGGGCCATATCGAGCGGGCACGATCGGCCGGGCTACAGGCCATCCTCTACCTGACATGCGATCAGGTTGCCGATACGCTGGAGAGAATCACCGGGGTTCCCCTGAGCTGCGGGCACACCCCATGATCTACCATCTGATGGCTGACGGAATTGTCGTCATCCACCTCCTCTTTGTGCTCTTTGTAGTCCTTGGCGGACTGCTGGCTCTGAAGAGAGGGGCGTTTCTTTTTCTCCATCCCCCGGCACTGCTCTGGGGGCTGGCTGTTGAGTTCTACAGTTTCAGCTGTCCACTGACCCCCCTTGAGAAGTGGCTGCGCACGCAGGCGTCAGATGCCTCCTATCAGGGTGGCTTCATCAACCACTACCTTGTCCCGATCATCTACCCACCTGGCATTACCCCGAGGGGCCAGTTCATGATCGGCATCCTTCTGCTGCTGCTGAACCTGGCAATCTATGCAGTGATCTACTGGAGGCGCTCCCGCAGATGAGTCTGTCATCTGCTCTCGCTGCCCTGCTGGTGCTCCCTGACCCCCACTACCACCCCCGATGGAGCAATCTTCTCCATCTCCTCCCCCTGTTACTGTTGCTGTTGC
>CAYFMF010000063.1:0-7540 GCA_964344135.1 uncultured Piscirickettsiaceae bacterium | reverse complement strand
CTAAAATGGCATCTTGCCGCCCGGCATCCCCCCACCGGGCATGCCACGCATCCCCTGCATCATTCTGGCCATCTTTCCACCCTTCATCTTCTTCATCATCTTCTGCATCTGCTTGAACTGCTTCAGCAGACGGTTGAGATCCTGAACCGTGGTTCCGGATCCCTGGGTGATTCTCCTCTTGCGTGACCCCTTGATCAGCTCCGGGCGGCGGCGCTCCCTGGGGGTCATGGAGTTGATCATCGCCTCCATGCGGATGAACTCGCGGTCATTCACCTGGTTCTTGACCTTGTCCGGGACATTGCCCATGCCCGGCAGCTTCTCCATCATCGAGGCGACACCGCCCATCCCCTGCATCTGCTGCAGCTGGTCACGAAAGTCCTCCAGATCAAACCCCTTCCCCTTGCGGACCTTTTTGGCCAGTCTGTCCGCCTTCTTCTTGTCGACCTTGCGCTCCACCTCCTCAATCAGGGTGAGGACATCGCCCATTCCGAGGATTCTTGAGGCGATACGGTCCGGGTGGAAGGGCTCCAGTGCATCCACCTTCTCGCCAATACCGAGGAACTTGATCGGCTTGCCGGTAATCTGGCGCACCGAGAGTGCAGCGCCTCCACGCGCATCACCATCTGCCTTGGTCAGTATGACACCGGTCAACGGCAGCGCGTCACCAAAGGCCTTGGCGGTATTGGCAGCATCCTGACCGGTCATGCTGTCGACAACAAAGAGGGTCTCCACCGGGTTGGTCGCGGCATGGAGCGCCTTGATCTCTCCCATCATCCCCTCATCCACATGGAGACGACCGGCAGTATCAAGAATCAGTACATCGACAAACTGTTTGCGGGCCTGCTCCAGTGCCGCCTCTGCAATCTGCTTCGGATCCTGTGCTGCATCGCTTGGGAAGAAGGTGGCCCCCACCTCATCGGCCAGAATCCTCAGCTGTTCGATTGCCGCGGGACGATAGACATCCACACTGGCTACCATCACCTTTTTTGATTCACGCTGCTGAAGGAAACGCGACAGCTTGGCTACACTGGTGGTCTTTCCCGCACCCTGCAGTCCGGCCATCAGGATTACCGCTGGCGGCTGGGCACGAAGATCCAGGTTCTCATTGGCCTCCCCCATCAGGGTCACCAGCTCCGCCTGAACAATCTTGATCAGTGCCTGGCCCGGTGTCAGGCTGGTAGCCACCTCCTGACCGACCGCACGCTCACGGACACGATCAATAAATGACTTCACAACCGGTAGCGCCACATCTGCCTCAAGCAGGGCCATCCGCACATCACGCAGGGCCTGGCTGATATTGTCCTCAGTCAGACGCCCCTGCCCCTTCAGGGTCTTGAGGGTTCGATTCAGTCGATCGGTAAGATTCTCAAACATCGCTTCCTTCTGCTCTCTGCTTCAACAGCCACTAATTCCATTACACTCGGTTGCAATAAATTATATCCAATTCTGCTGACGAATCGCTGTCGGTATGCCATCATCATCAAAAAAAAGTATCAAGGAGTCTATATGAGCTTCACCACCACAGGAATGGTTGCCATTCTGCTCTATCTGGTTGCTGCCACAGGTCTTGGACGCCTGCTGACACAGGGCATCTCCTGTCATGACCACCCAAGAAACGGGCTCAAACTGCTGGGTGGCCTGGGCTTTCTGTTTCATGCCCATGTTCTGTTTCTGCTGGTCGTTGAGCAGTGGGTCAACCTCGGATTCTTTCATGCCCTCTCCATCACCAGCTGGCTGCTGGTACTGATGCTGGAGATCACCTGGCTATTTCGTCCTGCAGGAAACCTGGGGATCATCATCTTCCCGATTGCTGCTGCAATGGTTGCGCTGCAACTCATGAATCCAGAGGCTGTTCGGCATGCGGCCTCCACGGCGCTTGATACCCATATCCTCCTCTCGATGGTCTCCTACAGCCTGCTTGGTGTTGCTGCACTGCAGGCCATTTTGCTGGCTGTCCAGGAGCGCCATCTGCGCAACAAGCAGCCTGGCGGTTTCATCCGTGCGCTACCACCGATGATTGAGGTAGAGCACCTGATGTTCCAGCTGATTCGCGCCGGACTGCTTCTGCTTACCCTGGCACTCTTCAGTGCGATTCCACTGGTCGAGGATATGGTGGAACAGCAGCGCGCCCATACTGCCGTCCTCTCCATTATCTCCTGGCTCGTCTTTGCCGCACTGCTGTGGGGACGACACCGGCATGGCTGGCGTGGAAGGGTTGCCGTGCGCTGGACACTGATCGGTTTCGGGGTGCTTTTCCTCGCCTATTTTGGCAGCCGCTTTGTGGTGGAGATTCTGATTGGCCTGCCAACGGGATAGATTCGTAAAGGTGTAGTCGTTTGAGTGAGATCCCAACCGAGATTCTTGCCGCACTCCTCTTCCTGCTGATTCTGATCTCTGCATTCTTTTCCGGATCAGAGACCAGCATGATGGCAATCAACCGCTATCGTCTGCGCCATATGTCGCGCATAGGCCACCGTGGTGCCCGTCTTGCCTCCCGCCTGCTGGAGCACCCGGAACGGCTGATCGGCCTGATTCTTCTGGGCAATAATTTTGTCAATATTCTCGCCTCGGCAATTGCGACGGTGATTGGACTTCGCCTCTTCGGAAATGCGGGAATTGCCATAGCCACCGGGGCACTGACATTTGTCATCCTGATCTTTGCCGAGGTTACACCCAAGACGATTGCCGCCCTCTCTCCCGAACGCTTCGCCTATCCCGCCTCATTTGTCCTCGGGCCTCTGTTGCGTCTGCTCTATCCACTGGTGCGCCTGATCAACTGGTTCACCAGCCTGGTTCTGCGTGTTGCCGGGGTCAGAATCGATCCATCCCAGAGCGATCACCTCTCCCGAGAGGAGCTCCGTACGGTGGTCAAGGAGGCGGGAGGGCTGATTCCGAAGAGACATCAGGCGATGCTCTCCAGCATCCTCGATCTGGAGGAGGTCACGGTTGAGGACATCATGATCCCCCGCAATGAGATCATCAGCATTGACATTGAGGATGGGTGGGACGAGATACTGACACAACTCTCCCTCACCCAACACACGCGCCTGCCCGTATTTCGCAATGACACCGAACACCTGCTCGGCATCCTCCATATGCGCGATGCACTCCATCTGCACACCTCAAAACCACCCTCCCTGGAGCCAACCCGAGAGCTCCAGACCGAGGAGAAGAGTGAGTTGATCCGGATTCTTCGACCGCCTCTCTTTATCCCGGAGAGAACCACGCTCAACAACCAGCTGCTGGAGTTCCAGCGACTGAAAAGGCGGATGGGGCTGGTGGTCGACGAGTATGGCGACATTCAGGGTCTGGTGACCCTGGAGGATCTGCTGGAGGAGATTGTTGGTGAGTTTACAACCGACATATCCGACACCATCCCGGAGGTTCAGCCCCAGAAGGATGGCTCCTTTCTGGTGGATGGCAGTGCCAACCTGAGAGAGCTGGAGAAGAATATGGGGTGGTATCTGCCTCAGGATGGCCCCAAGACCCTGAATGGGCTGATTATTGAGCACCTGGAGGATATCCCCGAGAGGGGGACCAGCATGATGATCAACGGCTATCCGATTGAGGTGGTCTACGCCTCCGAACATATTGTCCGTACGGCAAGAATTTTCCCGCTACTGCGGAAACAGTGAACACTACAGGTTTTCGAGCGCCTCGGACAACCTGGAGACGGCCACCACCTCCATCCCCTTGATCACCCCTCTTGGGCGGTTGGCCCTGGGAATGATTGCACGATGGAACCCGTGCTTTGCCGCCTCCTGTAGCCGCTCCTCCCCTCCTGGAACCGGACGCACCTCGCCCACCAGCCCCACCTCACCGAAGACAATCAGCCCCTCGGGAAATGGTCGATTGCGCAGGCTGGAGATGATGGAGAGGATAACCGCCAGATCGGCCGCAGGTTCAGAGACACGCACCCCACCCACCACATTGACAAAAACATCCTGATCATGGGTCACGATACGCCCATGTCGATGGAGTACGGCCAGCAGCATCGATAACCGGTTCTGCTCAAGACCAATCGCCACCCGGCGCGGGTTGGAGAGGTGACTCTCATCCACCAGTGCCTGCAGTTCAACCAGCAGTGGTCGCGTCCCCTCACGGGTCACCAGGGTCACAGACCCGGGCACCGGAGTCTCATGACGGGAGAGGAAGATGGCCGAGGGGTTGGCAACCTCTTTCAGTCCCTCCTCGGTCATTGCAAAGACACCCAGCTCGTTCACTGCACCAAAACGGTTCTTGATGGCCCGAATCACCCGATAGCGGCTCCCCCCCTCTCCCTCAAAATAGAGTACCGTATCCACCATATGCTCAAGAACCCTGGGGCCGGCAAGGCTCCCCTCCTTGGTCACATGGCCCACCAGAAAGATCGAGGTTCCGGTCTGCTTGGCATAGCGTACCAGCCGTGCCGTACTCTCTCTGACCTGGGCAACGGATCCTGGTGCAGATTGCAGATCCCCACTGTAGATGGTCTGGATGGAGTCGATAACCAGCACCTTCGGGCTGAGCCTCTGTGAGGTGGAGATAATCTGCTCGGCCTGGGTCTCGGTCAGAAGATTCAGTTGAGAGGGGTCAACACCAAGTCTGCTGGCACGCAGCGAAATCTGCTGCAGGGACTCCTCTCCAGTAACGTAGAGCACCGGCATCTCTGTGGCCAGTCTGGAGGTAACCTGCAGCAACAGGGTCGATTTGCCAATTCCCGGATCACCGCCAATCAGGACTACCGATCCCTGAACCAGCCCTCCACCGAGCACCCGATCCATCTCGCCAATCCCTGTAGAGCGCTCTCTCTCCGCAGCCGGCTCCACATCACTCAGCGCCACCACCTGGGCACGTTCACCTGCATAGCCGGCAAAACGGCCACTGCCCTCTGCTACAGGGGCAACCACAACCTCGGTCAGGCAGTTCCACCCTCCACAGGCGGCACACTGCCCCGACCATTTGGGGGCAAGGTCACCACACTCGCTGCATACAAACTCTACCTTGCGCTTTGCCAATGGCTACCCCTCCACCCGTTGAACCCGAGAGGTCAGCTGGCAAAAAAGCTCATAGCAGATGGTATTGGCAAGAGCCGCAATCTCATCTGCCGGTAGCCCCTCCCCCCAGAGGATGGCAGAATCACCCACCTCCGCCTCTGGCAGCTCCCTCAGATCGACAGTCACCATGTCCATTGAGACCCGACCTACCAGTGGAACACGTCTCCCCCGGATCAGCAGTGGGGTACCGGATGGCAGTTGACGCGGATAGCCGTGGCCATACCCAATGGCGACCACCCCAATCCTCATCTCCTCCGGAGCACTCCAGAGTGATCCATAACCGACATGCTCTCCCCTCTTCAGGGTCTTGATTGCAATCAGTGGGGCCTGCAGCGTCATTGCCGGAGCGAGCCCCAGCGACGCCGCACTCCGCTCCGAAAAGGGGGACCCGCCGTAGAGCATGATTCCGGGACGGACAAACTGGTAGTGGCTGGGATCACGGGAGAGAAGCGCAGCGGAGTTCGCCATGCTGCGACTCAACCCGGATTGGGCGCCACACTGCTCAAAAACCTGCTGTTGCCGATGATTCATCTCACTGCCAACATCATCTGCATTGGCGAAATGGGAGAGCAGAATCACCTTTTCTACAGCGGGATGGCCCTGGATCTCCTCCAGCAGCAGTTCCGCCTCCTCGGGATCCACTCCGAGACGATGCATTCCACTATCAATCTTGAGCCAGACGGTAACCGCTCTCTTTAACTCAACAGAACGAAACAGTGACCACTGCCGGCGGGAGTGGATCACCGTCTGCAGTCCCAACTGGGAGATTGCCTGTAACTCCTCTCCCCCCTCAAACCCCTCAAGCAGCAGAATTGGCTTGCCGATCGCCCCGTTCCTGAGTGTGACCGCCTCGTCCAGGCAGCCGACAGCAAACAGTTCTGCCTGGTGAAGCGCATGGGCAACGGTCAACAGGCCATGGCCATATCCATCTGCCTTGATGACCGCAACGACTTGGGATCTGCCGGAGCAGTGCGCTCTGGCCCTCTGCAGATTATTGCGAAGCGCCTCCAGATGGATGGTGGCGGTCGCCAGTCGGCTCATTGTCCAGAGCCGGGGTGGTTGGTCATATAGGTAGGGGCAAGGTTGTCGAAGCGGGTGTACTCCCCATGGAATGCCACCTTGACGGTTCCGATTGCACCATGGCGCTGTTTGCCCAGAATAATCTCGGCCACGCCTCGATCCGGACTCTCCTCATTATAGACCTCATCCCGATAGATAAAGACGATGATGTCCGCATCCTGCTCAATGGACCCGGATTCACGAAGATCCGACATCACTGGTCGGCGGTTGGGCCTCGATTCCAGGGAGCGATTGAGCTGTGACAATGCAATCACCGGCACATCCATCTCCTTGGCCATCGCCTTCAGGGAGCGGGAGATCTCCGCGATCTCGGTGGCACGATTCTCGGAGGCCGCCTTGCCGGACCCCTGCATCAACTGGAGGTAGTCAACCACTACCAGATCCAGCCCATGGGTTCTTGCAATTCGTCGCACCCTGGAACGAAGCTCCATTGGCGTCAGTGCCGGCGTATCATCGATAAAGATCCTGCTGTCCTTGAGCTGCTCCACGGCCTTGATCAGGTACTGCCAGTCATCCTCCTCCAGCTGCCCTGTACGCACCTTGTTGGCATTGATTCTTCCCAGTGACGAGATCAGTCGGGTCGCCAGCTGCTCGCCCGACATCTCCATGCTGAATACGGCCACCGATGCCCCACCTTTCACTGCGGCATGTTCCGCAATATTCATTGCAAAGGAGGTCTTTCCCATTGCTGGTCGACCAGCCACGATAATGAGATCCGACCTCTGCAGCCCGGTGGTGATTCGGTCAAAGTCAGCAAAGCCGGTCGAGATCCCGGTCACTGCACCACCCTTTGAGTTGTAGAGTTCATCGATACGATCAACCGCCCGGGAGAGCAGGGTCTTCATATCCTCAAACCCCTTCTGATTTCGACTCCCCTGTTCGGCAATCTGGAAGACCAGCTGTTCCGCGTGGTCCAGTATCTCTGCCACCCCACGCCCCTCCGTATTGAATGCGGATTCGGTGATCTCGTTGGATGCGGCAACCAGGCGACGCAGGACGGAACGCTCCCTGACAATATCTGCATAGTGGCGGATATTGGCCGCACTCGGGGTGTTTTTTGCCAGCGTACCCAGGTAGGCGAGCCCACCGGCGTTCTCTGACTCGTTTCGACTCTCCAGCCACTCTGTCAGGGTGATGACGTCGAAGGGTTTATTCTCCTCCGCAAGGCTGGCAATGGAGCGAAAGATCAGACGGTGGTCCTTTCTGTAGAAATCCTCCTCAACCACCCGGTCCGAGACCACATCCCAGCTGCTGTTGTCCAGCATCAGGCCACCCAGCACAGACTGTTCCGCCTCGATATTCTGTGGAGGCAACTTTATTGAAGAGGATTCAGACATCGCACCCTGTTACTGATATTGATTCACTGTGGTTGAGCAGTGCTCGCGGTGGTCTAAGGACCCACACCTACGAGCAGTGCTCGCGGT
>CAYFMF010000062.1:0-7584 GCA_964344135.1 uncultured Piscirickettsiaceae bacterium | reverse complement strand
TCATCCAGTACTACTGCTAGAAATATGTTTGTATCTACGATCAAATTCATAAGTACAATTGTACAATATGATTGTTTTTTGTCAACATTCTAACGTTTATGCTCTGCGGCGCGCGCCTTTGGCGCGTCCCTTTGATGCGCTTGTTAGCAGTTCATTTCTGTTAATAACCAGAGTGTAGCGAAACCACAATCCCCCTTACCAGTGCGGAAATATTACATTTCTGTAACAAATAACGGTGGGCCAAAAGGTAACGAAATCCATTGTTTTTGCTGGATAGAGTGCATCAACACTGCTGATTTGAAAGAACTGGACTCCTTATTCGCGTTCGGGAAGGGATTACGCTCAACTGTGGGAACGGTCCCATTCTCACAAACGCCCCTTTCTGGGCAATTCACCTCACTCCATGCACTATACCTGTGCAGCCGACGGGCCACACAAAACCCATCTACCACCACAAATACATTCCAATACAGCAACTTAAGGTAAATCTCCGCCAGCTGGCACGCTCATTGCTCAATGGTTGGTACACGTTTGAGCAACCAGGGACTGAACTCAATGAGCAGATCATCAACTCCTATTTTCAAGAAACGCCTCGTCGTCATTGGCAATGGAATGGCCGGGATGAGAACGGTCGAGGAGCTACTGAAAACCGCTCCGGATCAATACCAGATTACCGTTATTGGTGAGGAGCCCCACCCCAACTACAACCGCATCATGCTCTCCCCCCTGCTTGCAGGTGAGAAGAGTTTTGGTGAGATTGTGATCAATACCCCCGAGTGGTACCGGGAAAAGGGGATCAATCTGATTGCCGGTACCGCTGCCACCCGGATAGACCGTGGCCGGCGCCGTGTTGAGCTGGCCGATGGCCAGGCGGTTCCCTATGACCGCCTGCTGCTGGCAACCGGCTCCACCCCCTTCATCCTGCCGATCCCTGGCAATGATCTGGATGGGGTGATCGGTTTCCGCACTGTTGAGGATGTAGAGCAGATGGTGGATGCCTCCCGAAGATATCGACACGCGGTGGTGATCGGGGGTGGTCTGCTGGGGCTGGAGGCGGCCAGTGGACTACAGAAACAGGGGATGAAGGTGACGGTGGTTCACCGCTCCGATCTCATCATGAATAACCAGCTGGATGACTCAGCCGCTACGTTGCTGCAGAAAAAACTGGAGGATGATGGACTCACCTTCCTGATGGATGGGGAGACCGAGGCAATCCTCGGCCACTCCAGCCAGGAGAGAGGGCGCTCTGAAAATCGGGTTCGGGCGGTTCGGCTGAAGGGTGGCCTGGAGATCCCTGCGGATCTGGTGGTGATGGCGGTCGGGATTCGCCCCTCAATCGCTCTTGCCAGGGAGTCCGGAATCTACTGCAACCGTGGCATCGTGGTGAGTGACACCATGCAGAGCTACGACCCGAAGGTCTATGCAGTCGGCGAGTGCGTAGAGCATCGCAACACCACCTATGGCCTGGTCGCCCCCCTCTTCGAACAGGCCAAGGTGGTGGCCAACCATCTGGCCAACTATGGCATTGGAATCTATGGGGGATCGGTTACCTCCACCAAGCTCAAGGTGACTGGGGTCGACCTCTTCTCTGCCGGCTCCTTTCAGGAGCAGGAGAATGACGATCTCCTGCTGTTCCAGGATCCGGGCCGCGGAATTTACAAGAAGCTGGTGCTCTCCAATAACCGGATCAAGGGGGCCGTCCTCTATGGAGATACGATCGATGGTGCCAGATATTTCCAGATGATGCGGGATGAGACCGACATCTCGGAGATCAGAGACACCCTGCTCTTTGGTCAGGCCAACCTGGGTGACTCCGGCCATGGCGGCCAGAACATCATGGATCTGCCGGACAGTGCCGAGGTGTGTGGCTGCAATGGGGTCTGCAAGGGGGATGTGATCCAGGCGATTGATGCCAACAACCTCTTCACCCTGGATGAGGTGCGCAGCCATACCAAGGCCTCGGCATCCTGTGGCTCCTGTACCGCACTGGTGGAACAGATTCTCGCCTCGACGGTTGGTGAGGGGTACGAAAAGAGCCCGGCTCAGAAGCCGCTTTGTGGCTGTACCAGCCACTCCCATGAGCTGGTTCGCAAGGCGATCCGTGAACACCGGCTGAAAAGCCACCAGGAGGTCTACCATTTCCTGGAGTGGGAGAACCGGGACGGCTGTCACAGCTGTCGTCCCGCCATCAACTACTACCTGCTGACCGAGTGGCCGGGGGAGTATGACGATCCGCAGTCCCGCTTCATCAATGAACGGGCCCACGGCAACATCCAGAAGGATGGGAGCTACTCGGTGGTGCCACGGATGTGGGGCGGACTGACCACCCCTGATGAGCTTCGCGCCATTGCCGATGTGGCCGACAAGTTCAAGGTTCCCGAGGTCAAGGTGACTGGAGGGCAGCGGATTGATCTGTTTGGGGTTCAGAAGGAGGATCTGCCACTGATCTGGAGGGATCTCAACCAGGCCGGGTTTGTCTCCGGTCACGCCTATGGCAAGGCGATGCGTACCGTAAAGACCTGTGTCGGCAGTCAGTGGTGCCGCTTTGGTACCCAGGACTCGACCGACCTTGGGATCAAGCTGGAGCAGTTGACCTGGGGCTCCTGGATGCCCCACAAGTTCAAGCTGGCGGTCTCTGCCTGCCCGAGAAACTGCGCCGAGGCGACCATCAAGGACTTTGGCGTGGTCTGTGTCGATTCCGGCTATGAGCTCCACATTGGGGGCAATGGCGGTATCAAGGTACGGGTCACCGATCTGTTGGCCAAGGTCGATACGGAAGAGGAGGTGCTGGAGTACTGTGCCGCCTTCTGTCAGTTCTACCGTGAGGATGCCCACTATCTGGAGCGGACAGCACCCTGGGTAGAGCGGATCGGACTCCAGGCGATCAAGGAGAAGATCATTGAGGATGGTGAGATGCGTGCCGCCTATGCAGAGCGTTTCCGTATCTCACAGGCGAGTGCACAGGTGGACCCATGGAGACACCATGTCGAAGACAAGCAGGCAGGCAGGGAGTTCCAGCCACTCTCTACTGTCAAGCTACAGCACACGCTACAGCAGGCGTCCTGAACCAACCATTGAGAATAGGAGCTGACTGATGGAAGCAACGATGGAAAAAATTGAGATTGGACTACAATCGGAGATCCCCCCTCTCGGATCCAGGGTGGTGAAAAGTGATGAGGGTGATATTGCGATCTTTCGGGGATCCGATAACCACTTCTTTGCGATCAAGGACCACTGCCCCCACCGCAATGGGCCACTATCCCAGGGGATTGTCCACGGGAATCGGGTCACCTGCCCGCTCCATAACTGGGTCATTGACCTGGAGAGTGGTGAGGCGACGGGGCCCGATGAGGGGTGTACACCCACTTATGAGGTCGCACTGGAGGGTGAAAAGATCTATCTGGTCCGCTCTCTCTAACAACCCTGAGACAAGGATGTTTCATGCTGTTTGGAAGAGACCAGAAAAACCCGATCAAGATTGCCGACAAGCAGGTCGCTGAGTGGAAGTACGCGACCTGTGGCTACTGCTCGACTGGCTGCTCCATTGAGGTGGGGTTGAACCGGGAGGGCAAGGCAGTCAGCTCTCGCGGGGTTGCCGATGCCGATGTCAACCGGGGCAAGCTCTGCCTCAAGGGGATTTTCGAGCATGAGCTGTTTGAGTCGAGTGGACGGGGCACCGTACCACTGATTCGTGACCACTGGCACCAGAGCTGGAGTGAGACCGGCTGGGATCCGGCACTGGATAGGCTGCACGAGGAGATCGTCCGTATTCAGGAGCAGTATGGGCGTGACAGCTTTGCGGTGATCTCGACCGGGCAGATGTTGACCGAGGAGTTCTATACCCTCGGCAAGCTGACCCGCGGCCTGATTGGTACCAATAACTATGACGGCAACACCACACTCTGCATGGCCTCTGCGGTCTCTGGATACAAGCGATCCTTCGGCTCCGATGGGCCGCCCGGATGCTATGAGGACTTCGAACATACCGACTGCCTGATCGCCTGGGGATCCAACCTTCCAGAGCAGCACCCGATCATCTACTGGCGGATGAAGGAGGCACAGGAGAAGCGTGACTTTCCACTGATTGTGGTTGATCCCCGGGTCACCATGCTGGCCCAGAACGCCCATATCCATCTACCGATCACCCCGGGCACCGATGTGGTGCTGCAGAATGCCCTGATCCATATCATTCTCGATGAGGGGCTGGAGGATCGCAGCTATATCGAGGAGAACACCAGTGACTTCGAACTGCTACAGCAGGAGGTCGCCCACTATGACCCAACCACTGCAGCCCGTATCTGTGGAATCGACGAGGATACCATTCGTCAGGTGGCACGACTGTTTGCCAGATCGCCCGCTGCGATGCAGATCTGGACCATGGGGATCAACCAGTCCACTCACGGCTCGGATGGCGTGGTTGGGATCAACAATCTGGCACTGATTACCGGAAACATCGGCAAGCCAGGGGGGACCAGCCTCTCCATCACCGGCCAGTGCAACGCGATGGGGACCCGGGAGTGGTCCTCCTGTTCCGGCCTGCCCAACTACCGCTATCTGGAGAACCCGGAGGATCGTGAGGAGGTCGCAAAATTCTGGAATGTCGATCCGGAGTTCTTCCCCAAAAAGCGGGGAATGTTCCAGACCGATATCTACCATGCGATCGAGACCGGGGAGATCAAGGGGCTCTGGCTGATTGCCACCAACCCGTTGACCTCGCTTCCCAACAGCGCACGGGTACGCAAGGCGATGGAGAAGCTGGAGTTCTGTGCGGTTCAGGATTGCTACCAGGATAGCGAAAGCGCCCAGTATGCCCACCTCTACCTCCCCGCCGGAACCTGGGCCGAGAAGGATGGGGTGATGACCAATACCGAACGACGCATCAACCGGGTGACACCAATCATGCAGCCCCCCGGTGAGGCAAAACCGGACCTCTGGATCTTCAACCGGGTGGCCGAGCGTTTCAATCGTGAGGGAAGGGTCCACTTTCCGGAGAGGGCAGGCGATATCTTTCTGGAGATGGGGGCGCTCTCCAGGGGACGGTTGGCCGATATCTCCGGGATGGACCACACACTGCTGGAGCAGAGGCGCGGGGTCCAGTGGCCCTACAGTCAGCAGCAGCGAGAGGGGGGTGAGGCCCCACCTCGTGGTGGCAGACGGCTCTACAGCGAACCGCAGAGCTTTCGCTATGCAGATGGCCGCGCCAGGCTGATCCCCCTCCCCTTTATCGACAACAACGAGGTTCCGGATGAGAAGTTCCCGATCTGGCTCAACACAGGTCGGCTGGTGGAGCACTGGCATGGCCGCACCAAGACCGGAAAGATCGGCAACAACAACAAGTTCAGTCCGATCCCCTTTATTGAGATCAACCCGGACCTCTGCAGTGAGATGGGTATCCGGCAGGGGGAGTACGTGCGCCTGATCTCACGGCGCTCCGATGCCATTGTGATGGCCCAGCCCACACAGCGGGTATCGAGGAATATGGTCTTCCTCCCCTTCCACTTCCATGACTGCGCCAACCGGCTGACGCTGGGGCTCCTCGATCCACACTCGCGACAGCCCGCCTACAAGCAGTCTGCAATCCGCATTGAGAAACTGGTGGATCAACAGGAGGCGGCCCGCCTCAGCATGGAGATGAGAACCTTCTAGGAGTAGACCATGTTTCAGCGCAGAGAGATTGAACCCGAATATGCACTGCTCAACGATCCCACCTCCAGGGAGGTGAACCGTTATGGCAAGCCGATTGAACTGACCCGGAGTGGTGACCCACTACGGGACCAGAGCCTCAATATCAATGGCGACTCCGCCATTGGCGAGAACCCCAACCGCTACAGGCAGCACGGCTTCTACTTCAATGCCGATAACTGCATCGCCTGCCACGCCTGTGAGTCGGCCTGTTCGGAGAAAAATGAGAACCCGCCCCACCTCGCCTTCCGCTCGGTTGGCTTTGTCGAGGGGGGGAGCTACCCCAATGTGCAGCGGCTCAATATCTCGATGGCCTGCAACCACTGTGACAACCCGGTCTGTCTCAAGGGGTGCCCCACCCGTGCCTATACCAAGTTTGCCGAGTATGGAGCGGTGCTGCAGGATCCGGATATCTGCTTTGGCTGTGGCTACTGCACCTGGGTCTGCCCCTACAACGCCCCACAGCTGGACCCGGTCAAGGGTCAGGTCACCAAGTGCAACATGTGTGTCGACCGGCTGGAGGTGGGGCTGAAGCCCGCCTGTGTCTCCGCCTGCCTTGGCAAGGCGCTCGACTTTGGGGTGGTTGAAAATGTCCCGGAGGGGAGAGAGCAGTCACGCCCCTCCATCCCTGGGTTCCCCCGCAGTGACATCACCCACCCCAACATCCGCTTCCAGCAGACCCGCACCACCCAGCGGGAGATGCGCCGGGTGGATCAAACTCCACTGAAATACCAGAAGCAGGAGAAGAGCAGCAGCAAGGAGGAGGAGCAGTTCCAGCCGGTGGTGGATCCCAAACATGGATTCAACCGCTCCTGGAACCTGAAGAAACTGCTGGGCTCCCATGAGAATGCCCATGTGGTCTTTACCCTCACCAGCCAGATGGTGATGGGGGCCTTCCTGCTGCTGACACTCGGGAACTGGATAGAGAGCCCCGCAATGGCCCCCTTCCAGCAGACGGCGCTCTCGCTCCCCAGCTCACTACTGATGGTTGTTGTGATGGCAGTCGGCCTCTTCAAACTCAACATGCACCTTGGCAAACCCCACCGCTTCTATCGGGGCTTTTACAATCTTCGCTACTCCCCAGTGAGCCGGGAGATTGCCGGGGTCACCCTCTTTTTTGTCGGCCTGATTGGCTTCACCCTCTTTGCGGTGTCTGATCTGCTGTTTGGGGCACTCTTTCCTTCTATCATTCAGGATCTATTCACAATACTGGCCCTGCTGGGTGGTACCGTGGGTGGCTACTTCATGATCCGCCTCTACCGGATCCCGGCCCGCCCCTACTGGGACCACTGGCATACCGCTGCCGCATTTGTTGGGACCGCCCTCTCTCTGGGTGCACTACTGCTCTTTCTTGTCACAGCTACAATGCAGCAGCTTACCCCGGAACTTGGACGGCTGCTGGCCATGGTAATGGCAACCGGAATTGCACTGGAAGGAATTGGTCTACTGTTCCACTCCCGGGACCTGAAACAGGCATCCAGTGAGGGGGCAGGTTCCATCTATGAACAGCAGACCACCTATGGCTACAGCTACTGGCTACGCAATGGGTTGATGCTCCTCTCACTGCTGCTGCTTGGGTTGATGGCCGGGCTCTCTCTCTATTCACCCACCCTGCTGTTGGCCGTCATGGCAACCATCACTGCGGCATCGGTCCTGGGTCGGGCACTCTTCTATGTTCTGGTGATCCCGACCACCATGCCGGGCGCCTTCTTCTGGAAGAACCGCGGATTCATGGAGCATGCCGTGGAGAGCGGCCTTGCCGAGATGGAGACCATGGGGGTGGTTGCACACCGTCACCACCCCTTCCGCCTGGATGAGCTGATTCGAGATGCCCGTACCATATTGAGCCCGCTCTCTGTAACCGGCAGGGGCACTGATACCCGCTAACGGGGCAAGGTTAGC
>CAYFMF010000061.1:0-7596 GCA_964344135.1 uncultured Piscirickettsiaceae bacterium | reverse complement strand
GAAAATCTTCACTTGGCGGTTTTCATGCAGTATAATGCGCAGCCAATAGGAGCCGGCTCAGATGTGTTGATTGGGGTCGGTTTTTTTCATCCGTTTATTTTTGAGAATTGGAAGCAGAAAATGGTAGTAATTCGTCTTGCACGTGGTGGTGCAAAAAAACGTCCTTTTTACCGGATTGTTGCAACAGACAAGAGAAACAGCCGTGATGGCCGTTTTCTCGAGAAGCTGGGTTACTTTAACCCTGTTGCATCAGGCAATGAGAAGCGTCTGGAGATGGATGCAGAGCGTCTGGAGCACTGGGTCTCCAGGGGTGCGCAGCTCTCTGATCGCGTTGCCAGCCTGGTAAAAGAGAACAGCAAGGCTGCTGCCTGATAGACTCTCCACCTTGCTCGTCCCGAGTGAGGTGAACCGCCCTTCATCGCGATGAAGAAGTCCACTGAATCCCCTGTAGTGCTGGGCAGGATCAGTGGGCTTTTTGGCGTTCGTGGGTGGGTAAAAATCCACTCCTACACCGGCCCGCGAGAGAGTATTCTCCGTTACCGGCGGTGGCAACTGTTGCTGAACGGGCAGCTGAGTGATGTCTCGGTACAACAGGGGCACCGTCAGGGCAAGGGGGTTGTTGCGCAACTGGAGGGGTTTGACGATCGCACGGCGGCCGAGCTGCTGGTTGGTGCGGAAATTCGGGTTGATCGTGGTGATCTGAAACCACTGGCAACGGGCGAATACTACTGGATGGACCTGATCGGGTGTCAGGTTGCCAACCTTGCGGATGAGTCACTCGGTGAGGTTGTTGACCTGATGGAGACGGGTGCCAATGATGTTCTGGTTGTGCAGCGGGGGGGCAGCGAGCGGCTGATCCCCTTTGTTGACCCCTGGATTGTCTCGGTAGACCTTGAAGGTGGGCAGATTCGCGTGGATTGGGACGCTGACTTTTGAAGCGTATTGACCTGATCACCATTTTTCCGGATATCCTCCAGGCAGTGACCGGATATGGGGTGACCGGCCGGGCAGTCGATCGCGGCCTGCTGGAGGTTCATGGCTGGAACCCAAGAGACTTTACCGAGGATCGCCACCGCACGGTCGATGACCGCCCCTATGGCGGCGGCCCCGGGATGGTGATGCTCTATGAACCGCTGAGGCGTGCAGTTCAGCAGGCGCGCAGGAGCCAGGTCGAGCAGGGAATCAGGCCTCATCTGATCTACCTCTCGCCACAGGGGGCGCCGCTGACCCAGAAAAGGGTGGAGGAGCTGAGCCGGATGGATGGGCTTCTGCTGCTTGCCGGACGATATGAGGGGATCGATGAGCGCCTGATCGAGTCCGAGGTTGATGAGGAGATCTCGATCGGTGACTACATTGTCAGTGGCGGCGAACTGCCGGCAATGATCCTGATGGATGCGCTCATTCGGCTCCTGCCCGGTGCACTGGGCCATGCAGACTCCGCATCGGAGGACTCCTTCTCCAATGGTCTGCTGGACTGCCCCCACTACAGCCGTCCCGAGGAGATTGACGGAATGGTGGTTCCAGAGGTTCTGTTGAGTGGAGACCACCAGGCGATTGCCGACTGGAGAAGAGAGCAGGGGATGCGGCGCACCAGGACGAGGAGACCCGACCTGATGCCGAAACAGGATGAAAAATAATCTGCTCCAAACCCCATTTTTTGGGTGAAAAATTCAGAAAAAACAGTATAATTCCCCGCTTCAAAACCGATGTGGTTGGTTGATCAGAGAGATTTAGTGATGAGCAATATTATTCAAGAATTGGAAGCGGAGCAGATGGGCCGCGAGGTACCCGAATTTGCCCCTGGTGACACAGTGGTTGTTCAGGTAAAGGTAAAAGAGGGCAACCGTGAGCGTCTGCAGGCCTTTGAGGGTCTCTGCATTGCGAAGAAGAATCGTGGCCTGAACTCCTCGTTTACAGTTCGCAAGATGTCCTATGGTGAGGGTGTGGAGCGTGTTTTCCAGACCTATAGCCCCCTGGTTGACAGTATCAATGTCAAGCGTCGCGGTGTGGTCAGACAGGCCAAGCTCTACTACATGCGCGAGCGTACAGGAAAGGCGGCACGTATCAGAGAGAAGATCTGATCATTACAGTGCAGGCAAACGGCATTGCAGAAGAGCGGATCACCCTGTGATCCGCTTTTTTTGTGCACGAAATGGCTGAAGAGAGTGTAGAGATCGACCGTTTTCTGGATGCACTCTGGATGGAGAGGGGGCTGAGTGAGAACACCCTGGCCGCCTACCGCAGTGACCTCAGCCACTATGCGGCATGGCTCCATCAGCAGTCGGGAGAACGGATCACGGCCGCAGAGCGGGGAGCGCTGCTTCGCTATCTCTCGCATCTGGCCAGTGAGGGGCGCCATCCGCGAACCGTGGCCCGGGTGCTGAGTTCACTGCGCAGTTTCTACCACCACCTGTTGAGCAAGGGGGAGCGCAGGGATGACCCCACCGCCCGGATTGACTCCCCGCGATTGGGGCGAGCCCTTCCGGCAACCCTCACAGAGGATGAGGTGGAGCGGTTGCTTGAGGCCCCTGATGTTGCCTCTGCCATCGGGTTGAGGGATCGTGCGATGATCGAGATGATGTATGGAGGCGGTTTTCGGGTCTCCGAACTGGTCAAGCTGCGAATCGATGCACTCAACCTGCGTCAAGGGGTTGTCAGGGTGACTGGAAAGGGGAGAAAGGAGCGTCTGGTCCCGCTGGGGGCGGAGGCACTGCACTGGGCGGAGCGCTATCTGGAGGAGGGGCGTCCGGAATCGATGCAGGGGCGGAGCTCGGATGCACTCTTCGTTACTGCGCGCGGGGTTGGGATGACGCGTCAGGCCTTCTGGTTCCGGCTCAAGAAGTATGGTCGTGAATCCGCTGTCACAACCCCATTCTCACCCCATACCCTGCGCCACGCCTTTGCGACACACCTGCTGAACCATGGCGCCGATCTGCGCTCGGTGCAGATGCTGTTGGGGCATAGTGATCTCTCTACCACCCAGATCTACACCCATGTGGCGCGGGAAAGATTGAAGAATATACATCAAAAACATCACCCAAGAGGTTAATTAAAATGAAAAAAAAATATTTGAAACGGGTTAATATTCTGCTGCTTATGTTCTCGGTTCTGAGCCCGGGTCTGCTCCATGCGGAGGGTGGGATACCGCAGGCGGTTACCTCCCGGCTACACTCCATGATCCCGGGCAGTAGTGCGGATGAGGTGACCGCAACCCCGGTTCCCGGGCTCTATGAGGCCCGTTTTGGCACCACCATCCTCTATCTCTCCGCCGATGGCCGCTATCTGATCGATGGTCAGCTGCTGGATCTGAAAAGTCGCAAAAACCTGACCGATGGTCGCATTGCAGCTGCACGGGTGGAGATTCTGGAGCGCCTGGATGAGTCCGAGATGGTGGTCTACAGTCCGGAGCAGACCAGAAAGACACTAACAATCTTTACCGATATCGACTGCCCCTACTGTGTACGCCTTCATGAGGAGCGTGAGGCGCTGCTGGATGCAGGCATCAAGCTGCGCTACCTGCTCTATCCGCGCGCCGGCTTCAACTCCCCCTCCTATCACAAGGCGGTGACTGTCTGGTGTTCCGAGGATCGCGCAGAGGCGATGACGCTGGCCAAGGCTGGTGTTGCACTGGAGCAGGAGCGTTGCGAGAACCCGGTGCTGGAGCAGATTCGGCTGGCCTCCTCGTTTGGTCTCAAGGGGACACCCCATATCGTGGTGGATAGTGGTGAGGTGATCAGTGGTTACATGCCCGCTACCGATCTGATCCGGAAGCTGGGGCTGGAGTAGCCGCAGAGGCTCCTCACTCCAGCTGCTCCTTCAGGCTGTAGAGTGCATCCAGCGCCTCGCGTGGGGTCATCTGGTCCAGATCCATCCGGTTGAGGCTCTCTTCCACTGTGGAGTGGCTGAAGAGCGGAATCTGTGGCTCCACCGCTGCATGACGCGATGATGGGGGTGTTTCGGTCTGCTCCTGCTCCAGCTCAACCAGTCTCCTGCGGGCCTCTCCAATGACCGCTCCTGGAATCCCGGCAAGGGCGGCCACCTGCAGCCCGTAGCTCTGGTTGGCCGGACCCGAACGGAGGGCATGGAGAAAGACAATCCCGTCACCATGCTCTGCGGCATCGAGGTGGACATTGGCCGCCTCCGGAACCCTCTCCGGCAGTGCGGTCAACTCAAAGTAGTGGGTGGCAAACAGGGTCAGTGCACCCTGTTCACGGATCAGGTGTTCGGCACAGGCCCCTGCCAGCGAGAGTCCGTCATAGGTGCTGGTTCCGCGACCGATCTCATCCATCAGCACCAGACTGCGATAGGTTGCATTGTGGAGGATGTTTGCGGTCTCCGTCATCTCCACCATAAAGGTGGAGCGTCCTCCGGCCAGATCATCGGAGGCGCCGATACGGGTAAAGATCCGATCCACCATCCCGATCGTTGCGGCACTGGCGGGTACAAAGCTGCCAATATGGGCGAGCAGAACAATCAGTGCATTCTGTCGCATGAAGGTGCTCTTGCCACCCATGTTGGGCCCGGTGATGATCCACATTCTGGTCGACTCGTCGAGCGTCAGGTCATTGGCCACAAAAGGGGTGTCGGAGACCTGCTCCACGACGGGGTGTCGCCCCCCGGTGACCGAGAGAACGCTCTCCT
The DNA here is from genome assembly GCA_964344135.1 of uncultured Piscirickettsiaceae bacterium. GTDB lineage: Bacteria > Pseudomonadota > Gammaproteobacteria > Thiopontia. The sequence continues at coordinate 2,955 of CAYFMF010000061.1, read as the reverse complement.
CAACCAGCTGTGGACGCACCCAGTCCAGCCTCTCTGCCCGTTCTGCGAGGTTGGCAATGACATCAAGTTCGGCAATTGCGGCACTGCTTTGCATCAGTGGAGAGAGCGCCTCAAGCAGTAGCTGGATCAGCTCATCATAGAGCGCCTTTTCACGACTCAGCGCCCGTTCATTGGCGGAGAGTACCTTGTCCTCAAACTCCTTCAGCTCCGGGGTGATGAAACGTTCAGCAGACTTCAGGGTCTGGCGGCGCACATACTCGACGGGGATTTCGCCACGCTGAGCCTTGCCGATCTCGATGTAGTATCCATGTACCCGGTTATAGCCCACCTTGAGCGTGGCGATGCCGGTACGCTCCCGCTCGCGCAGCTCCAGCTGCTGCAGGAGCTCACCGGCATTTTCACGGATCGATCGCAGCTCATCCAGCTCATGGTCATACCCCTCGGCAATAACCCCGCCATCACGGATCACCATGGGTGGGTTCTCAATGACGGCCCGCTGCAGCAGCTGCTCTGTTTCGGGAAAGGTGGAGATCTCCCCGGCCACGCGCTCCAGTATGCCGGTCTGGTCCACTGCGAGTGCCTGCTGCAGCTCGGGAAGGACGGAGAGGGAGTCTCTCAGGCGCGCCAGATCGCGTGGACGGGCACTCTGCAGTGCGATGCGGGAGAGGATACGCTCCACATCCCCAATGGCACGGAGCAGTGGGCGTATTGAGTCATGAAGTCGCTGTTGCAGAGTGGATTCAATGGAGAGCAGGCGCTGCTCCAGGGTGGTTCGATTCCGGATCGGGTTTCCCAGCCAGCGGCGCAGCATGCGTCCCCCCATCGCGGTGCAGGTATGGTCCATCACCTCCGCCAATGTATTGCTCTCACCACCACCGAGATTGGTGAGGATCTCCAGGTTTCTTCGGCTTGCCGCATCGATGGTGACGCTCTCCTCCTGCCGCAAAACCTGGAGTCCATTGATATGGGGGAGGGCAGAGCGCTGGGTATGCTGAACATACTGCAGCAGTGCTCCGGCAGCCTCTATCCCGAGAGAGAGCCCATCGCAGCCAAACCCGGAGAGGTCTCGTGTTCCAAACTGGCGTGCCAGCTCACGTTGTGCCGTCTCCAGGTCGAAATTCCACTCCGGTTGGGGGCGCAGTCCACTCACTCCGTCAAGCTGGGTCTCCAGGGAGGAGAGCTCCCGGAACAGGATCTCCGATGGCTGAATCCGTTCGATCTCTCCCAGCAGCCGTGTTGTCCCCTCAATCTCCATGATCTGAAACTGGCCCGAGGCCAGCGAGAGGAGCGCAACCCCATACTGCTCTCCACGCTCCTGAATGGAGATCAGCAGGCTCTCTCTGCGCTCATCAATCAATGCCTCATCGGTCAGGGTCCCCGGGGTGATGATGCGTACCACCTGACGCTCCACCGGCCCCTTGCTGGTTGCAGGGTTGCCTGTCTGCTCGCAGATGGCGACCGATTCACCCAGTCGAACCAGACGGGCCAGATACTGATCTGCCGCGTGGTAGGGGACTCCAGCCATCGGTATCGGCTCACCGGCAGATTTGCCACGGGCGGTCAGGGTGATGTCGAGCAGCTCGGCGGCCTTCCTGGCATCCTCATAGAAGAGCTCATAGAAATCCCCCATCCGGTAGAAGAGCAGGGTATCCGGATGCTCCGCCTTGATGCGGAGATATTGCTGCATGACTGGGGTATGATTGGGGCTGCTCATAAGAGCGGGTTAGTGTACCGGGATTGGGAGTGGTTTTGAACAAGAGCAGTGGCAACAGGGCCGGGATCGAGGCGGTGATAGGGGAGCTGTCAGAACGGCTCCAGAGCAGGGGCTGGCGGGTGGCGGCAGCAGAGTCCTGTACCGGAGGGTGGATCAGCAAGCTGTTGACCGACCTTCCTGGCAGTACGGCCTGGTTTGAGCGGGGATTTGTCACCTACTCCAACGACTCCAAGGTGGAGATGCTGGGGGTATCGAGTGAGACCCTGCAGCAGCATGGTGCGGTCAGTGAGGAGACGGTCAGTGAGATGGTGGCTGGTGCCCTGGATCGGAGCCGGGCAGAGATTGCCGTTGCGGTCACCGGCATCGCCGGCCCCAGTGGCGGGAGCAGTGAGAAGCCGGTTGGACTGGTCTGGTTTGGCTGGCAGGCGCCCAACGGCCCCATCCACAGTGAGAAGAGGATCTTCAGTGGCGGGCGCAGTGAGGTGCGTGAGCAGACCGTTCTGGTTGCGCTGGAGGGGTTGTGCAGGATTGTGACAGAACCGGATGCAGCAGGATAGCGACTCCAGCCATCGGCTCTTTTTTGCGCTGGAGCCCCCCGCTCCAATCCGTAGTGAAATCGACGCAATCAAGGAGGCCACTCTTCAACTCAACAGCGGGAGGGGGGTTCCCGCCTCCAACCTCCACCTGACACTGCGTTTCCTTGGCGCACAGCCTGCCTCCCTGATTGATCAGCTAGAGGGGGCGGTCAGGGGGTTGCGGGCAGCGCCATTCACACTCACCCTGGACACCTTTGGCCACTGGAGTCGTCCCCGCGCCCTCTGGATTGGTCCCCGGATCACCCCGGTTCCTCTCCTCGCACTGCAGGCAGGGGTGGAGACCGCACTGGAGAGGGTGTGCGGGATTGCCAGAGATCCCACTGAATACCGCCCGCATGTGACACTGATGCGCAAGGTGAGAGCAGTGGCGGATCTGCCCAGGATCTCTCCGCTAGCGTGGCGTGTCGACTCATTCTCCCTGATGGAGTCGCTCTCGACCCCGGAGGGGGTACGCTATCAGACCGTTTCAAGGTGGAAATTAGCCGCCAAAACGGTTGGGTGAGCTTTCGCTTTTATGGGATAATTTCAAGCCGTTACAGTACTAGCCAGACAGCGTTGAGATGAGTGATAACCGACAGAGAGCACTACAGGCAGCCCTGAGCCAGATTGAGCGTCAGTTTGGCAAGGGGTCGGTGATGCGGATGG
>CAYFMF010000060.1:0-7619 GCA_964344135.1 uncultured Piscirickettsiaceae bacterium | reverse complement strand
TAATTAAGAGATGTTTTTTGATCTCTATCAACGGGATGCCACCCAATAACTTGTTTTTGTCGATTTATTGTAGATAGTATTGGTAATCAACAACAGGGAGTTTGAGATGATGAGTGTCCAGGTTCGATCACGTATGAGGAAGAGGGTTTCCCTGCTTGCAGCCGGAATCATGCTGCTTACAGCGGGCAGCGCCACCCCGTTTGGATTCGATTTCGGTGACAGTTTCAACGAGGGGTTCGATTTTGACGATGGCAGTGACATCGACATGGGGGGCTCCAGGATGGATTGGGAGACCCCGGACAACTCCTTTGATACCGGTAGTACCGGAACAGGATCCGGCTTCTCCTGGGGGAGTGGCTCACGACGTTCCGGCCCATCCTGGGGGTTCCATCGTACACCCCCTCCAGCCTACTGGGACTACCCGCCTCCCCAGTACGGGCCAGGATACTATCCCCCTCGCCGCTATATGCCGCCACCCCCCTATGGATGGCCAGCCCCTCCTGCTCTCCAGAGGAGGCCACCGGCACCTGCGGCACCCGTCAGAGAGGAGTCACCATCAGCAGGAAGTGAACCATGAATAGAGAGATTATGCACAACTTACGGCTGCTGGCATTTGCCACGGCAGTACTTTCCACAACAGCAGCTGTCGGATCGGAAGCGACCGGCGCTGACGATCAGAAGTTCACTCAGAAGTGGCACTGTGTCGATATCGCAACCACGGGGATACGCTGGAACAGTGATACCGAAACCTATCGAGATGCCAGCTTCTTCATGCAGCAGCATCTGATTGATCAGACTGGAGATCAACTTGCACTGCCAAAGACGCTCGGATTCAGTGACAGCTACAGGTGTGGGTTCCGGGCCAACAGTCCGGTGCTGACCTGTCAGGATCCGGTTCACATCTTCAATCTGAATGTGCAGACGGGGCGTGCCTCCCACAGCAAGACCTATGGCTGGATGGACCCCTATGCGCGCCCAGACCCGATGTTTGTCTCTGCGCTGGTCTGCAGGGTACAGTAATAAACCGCCAGAACAGTTATTCTCAGGCGATCTGTTCGGTCTGGTAACGTTCGATCCGGATGGTGTCGGACCAGTAGTTCCCTGGCAGTCCGGCCTTCTGTTTCAGGTGGTTGAGAAAGAGTTGCGGTGTGGGGAGCTGCTCCCATACAGAGGGGAGAAAGGTCCCGCGGTGTCCACGATCAGAGAGAATCAGTCCATCCACTCCGGGCCGGATCTGGTTGAGCAGATCCTCCTCCGAGCTGAACTGCATTGGAGTTGCCGGGGTCAGTAGTGAGATCTTGATGGTTGTCTGCGGGTACTCACCCTCCGAGAGTGGTGGGAAGCGTGGATCCTGAAATGCGGCGGCATAGCCATTGGCAACCAGATCCTCGGCCAGCGGGCGGTGTGCCTCCAGTGACCCGATGCAGCCACGCAGCTGGTGGTTGATCTCCAGGGTGACGAAACAGCCCCCTGGCTCCTGTAGCGAGGGTGGAAGTGTCTTCAGCTCCGCCATTGCAGGAGAACCGTGGTGGAGTCCATGCTCGATTGATGAGCGGACAAGATCCAGCATGATTGTTGCGGTCTCGGGAGCTGTATTGCTCATTGGGCCACCTCCTGCGGTTCAGAGAAGAGATAGGCCCCATAGCCGACTACCCGCCCTCTGTCACCGGCTGTATCCCCGGAGTTTCTGAGGTCAATGGTCTTGCCGTGGAGGGATTTCTTGCGTGCAAGATGGAGCAGGCCGCTGATCGGCAACCGTCCACAGGCATCCTCGTAGTGGATAGCGGCACCATTCAGTGCCTCAATGGCAAGTGAGGTCTTGCTGTCGAGTGCCTGGGCATCCTCGTAGCGCTGGTAGTGGCTGAGGTCGGAGCTGATCACAATCAGGGTCTCTGCTCCACCCCAGACCCTCTCCAGCACCTCGGCAACGGAGGGTGGATCTGCATTTCCAACCACAAGCGGCAGCAGCGAGAACTCCCCCAGTGTCTCCTGCAGAAATGGGATCTGTACCTCCAGGCTGTGCTCCAGCTGGTGGGCCTGATCCACAATATGCAGCTGTGGAAGGTCGGCGATCAGCTGCAGTGCCTCTCGGTCAACAGGGACTCTGCCCAGCGGGGTCTCAAAGAGATCGGCACTGGAGGCGGCAAGACCCTGAAAGGCGATATGGTGTGAGGGGCCCAGCAGAATCACCCGCTGGATCACATCCCGCAGGGAGAGCAGTGGCCGGTAGGCGGAGCCGGCAATGGGGCCGGAGTAGATGTAGCCCGCGTGTGGGGCAATGATTGCCTTGGGGGTGATTGAGGTGGGTTCTCCAGCAGCCAGAAACTCCCGCACCATGCGGCTCAACTCTGCAGGGTCTGCAGGGTAAAACGTACCGGCAACTGCAGGTTCTCTGATCACTGGTATAAGCCTCATCTCTCGTCTATAGTGATGAGTATAGCACCCAAAAACGGCAAATCACGTGACTGCACAACCGATCGAGGAGTACCCAACCACCTACTGGCATGATCTGGGGGGTGGCAAGGTGCAGTGTGACCTCTGTCCCCGGGAGTGCAAGCTGAAGGAGGGGCAGCGCGGCCTCTGTTTTGTGCGCATGGCAAGCAAGGGGGCAGTGGTGCTGACCACCTATGGGCGCTCCAGTGGCTTTGTCATCGATCCGATCGAGAAGAAACCACTCAACCACTTTCTGCCGGGCAGTGCAGTACTCTCCTTCGGGACAGCAGGCTGCAACCTCACCTGCAAGTTCTGCCAGAACTGGGATATGAGCAAGGCGAGAAGGATGGATCTGCTGCAGGATAGTGCCTCGCCGGAGATGATTGCAAAGGCGGCCAGCTCACTCGGGTGTCGCAGTGTGGCCTATACCTATAATGATCCGGTGATCTTTCTTGAATATGCAGTCGATGTGGCCCGTGCCTGCAGGAAGGAGGGGATCCGCTCGGTTGCGGTCACTGCAGGCTATATCCATGGTCAGGCTCGGGAGGAGTTCTTTCGTGAGATGGACGCGGCTAATGTGGACCTGAAGGGGTTTTCCGATGACTTCTACCACAAGCTCTGTACCGGGGCGCTGCAGCCGGTGCTTGATACGCTGGTCTACCTGAAGGAGAAGACCACGGTCTGGTTCGAGCTGACCACGCTGCTGATCCCGGGAAAGAATGACTCCGATGAGGAGCTGAATGCAATGACACGCTGGATTGTCGACCAGCTGGGGCCAGAGGTTCCGATCCACTTTACCGCGTTCCATCCCGACTACAAGATGATGGAGCTCCCGCCCACCCCCCAATCCACCCTGACCCGGGCTCGGGAGATCGCCCTCAACAACGGTATCTATCACGCCTATACCGGTAATGTACATGACAAGAAGGGGGAGAGTACCTACTGTCACAACTGTGGAGAGATACTGATTGGTCGAGACTGGTATGACCTTTCGGAGTGGAATCTGACCGACCAGGGTGACTGTACCCGCTGTGGAACACGCTGTGCCGGGGTCTTTGATGGTCCGGCAGGGAGCTGGGGGTCACGGAGGCAGCGAGTTCAGATGGCGAATTTCAGATAGAGGGGAGGAGATAGAGATGCATGACAGAATTGTCCAGCTTCTGGACCGGATTGTGGAGCTGCAGAGGGATCTGGAGGATGAGCTGGAGCAGAGGCAGGCACAGTTTCGTTACCATTTTGAGAAGAGGCGGATCCGTTTTGAGACGGAGGTTCTGGAGTCGCAGCGCAAGTTCAGGATTGGTCTGTTTCAGTTTATTCGAAAGGCAAGAGTTACCTCACTGCTCTCCATTCCTGTGATCTATGGGCTTGCGTTTCCACTGTTGTTGGTGGATCTCTCGGTGACTCTCTATCAGTGGATCTGTTTCACTCTCTGGGGGATGGAGCGGGTCCGGCGTCGGGACTACCTGGTGCTGGACCGAGGCCAGCTGGCCTACCTGAATCTGATTGAGAAGGTGAACTGCCTCTACTGCAGTTATGCCAATGGACTCGCCTCCTACATTCGTGAGGTCGCCAGCAGAACAGAGCAGTACTGGTGCCCAATCAAACACGCCAGAAGGGTGAATCAGCCCCATTCGCGTTACTGGCACTACAGTGATTTTGGTGATGCGGAGGGGTATCGCTCGGCGCTCCCCCGCTTCAGGGATGAGTTGAGGTGAACGGAACGTTCAGTTCATGCTGGTTCAGTAGGGTTGATTTTGAACACAATGGGCTAACTATTCTGAATTATAGGAAACCCGGCACCATAAAAACCAACAGAGAAAACAGTCGGTTATAACAATTCTATCGGATGGAAAAAAATTGGCATAAGAGTTGCTGAGTAGAGTTAGAGAATCGCTTATGAGCAATCGAGATGGATCTATACGATCAACTAGAACACCAACATCGCGAGATTAACCTGCAGCTGGACCAGTTTACGACGGATCTGAGCGCCGGCAATGACTTCGATCCGGTTGTGGTCATCAAGCAGCTGGAGGATTTCTCGACGCTTCTCTTCTCGCACTTTACCCTCGAGGAGCGGATCTTCTCCCAGATGATCCTCGATCAGGGCTGTACCATTGGCCGCAGAAATCAGGTGCTGGATTCAATGGGGGATATCCAGCGGGTGATTGCAACCTTCGTCCGGTTGATTCGCAAGTGGTGGATGAGGGAGCGTGATGAGATCGACCAGCAGCAGTTCCGTACCGAGGCCCTGCAGAACCTGGAGACCATCCGTGACTGCATGCGCTCGGAGGAGTCTGACATCTACGCCTACTGCGAATCCTGCATTCGTGCGGTGGATCTCGAGGCGGAGATGAAACACCGGATTGCCTGACGGGTTGCCTCTTTCATGAGTCTCCTCGTCGGCAGGAGGCAGAGTGTCCAATAATTTCCCTCTGTTTTGTGTTGTCATACGCCTGTTTCATGGTACTATTTACAAATAGGAATGATTAGCAAATACATCTGATTCTGGAAGGAAGATCATGGAAGCAACACTGGCTACCCTCAGGCCTGGGGAGCAGGGGGTACTGATTCGTATTCTTGGCGAGAGCCGGCTGCGTCAGCGCCTGACCGAGATGGGTTTTATCAAGGGTTCCACCATCGGGGTAGACTCCACGGCCCCCCTTGGCGATCCACGCTCTTACACCATTCGCGGCTATCAGGTGAGTCTGCGCAATGCCGAGGCGGAGATGATCATTGTCGAAAAATAGGACCATCAACGTCGCCCTGGCCGGCAACCCAAACTGTGGCAAGACCACGATCTTCAACCACCTGACCGGTGCGCGCCAGCGGGTTGGAAACTTCTCCGGGGTTACCGTAACCCGCAAGGAGGGGACGGTCTCCCACAAGGGGTGGACCATCAATATCATTGATCTGCCGGGCACCTATTCACTCTCCTCCAAGACGGTGGAGGAGCGGGTGGCGCGGGAGTATATCCTCGATGAGTCCCCCGACCTGGTGGTTGATGTGGTTGATGCCGGAAACCTTGAGCGCAATCTCTTTCTCACCACCCAGCTGATCGAGATGGATCTGCCCCGTGTCATCAATCTCAACATGATTGATGAGGTACGGGCGCAGGGGATGGAGATCGACTCTGTCACCTTCTCCCAGCTGCTGGGGGCACCGGTGGTGGAGACGGTGGGACGAACTGGTGAGGGGAAGAAGGCACTGCTTGATGCCATTGTCCAGGTTGCGGAGGAGGGGTTTCTCTCGCGTCAGATTCGTGTCCCCTATGACCACCATGTGGAGGAGGCGATTGAGCGTACCCAGGACCATATTGCTCGACTCCATCCGGGACAGGTCGAGGAGGAGCGCTCCCGCTGGCTGGCGATCAAGCTGCTGGAGGGGGACTCCGATGTGCTGGCCCAGGAGCATGACCATGCCGATCTGATTGTAGCGGCCAGCAGTGAGCAGTCCGCACTGGAGGAGAGCCATGGCGAGGACTCGCAGACCCTGCTGGCTGATGGACGCTACGGTTTTATCCATGGTCTGGTGCAGGAGACCCTGCGGCAGTCCAGGCCGGTGCGTGCCCAGAACATGACCCGAAAAATTGATCAGCTGCTGCTGAACCGGGTGCTGGGGCTGCCGCTCTTCCTCTTCTTCATGTGGTTGATGTTCCAGACCACCTTTACCGTTGGTCAATACCCGATGGACTGGATCGATGCCGGTGTGGGCTGGCTCTCCGATGCAACCACAGAGGCGATGCCGGAGGGGTTGATTCGGGATCTGCTGGTGGATGGAATCATCGGCGGTGTCGGTGGCATCATCATCTTCCTCCCCAATATCGTGCTGCTCTTTCTCTTTATCTCCTTCTTCGAGAATACCGGCTACATGGCGCGCGCCGCCTTCCTGATGGACCGCTTCATGCATGGGATCGGGCTCCATGGAAAGGCCTTTATCCCCCTGCTGATGGGGTTTGGCTGCAATGTGCCGGCGATCATGGCGACCCGCACCATTGAGAACCCCAGGGATCGATTGTTGACCATTCTGATCAACCCCTTCATGAGCTGTTCGGCCCGGCTACCGGTCTATGTGCTGCTGGCGGGGATCTTCTTTACCGACTATGCCGGAAGTGTGGTCTTTGCTCTCTACCTGACCGGAATCCTGGTGGCGATGGGTGCCGCCTGGATGATGAAGAAGACGATGTTTCACGGCCTCTCCGACCCCTTTGTGATGGAGTTGCCCCCCTATCGTCTGCCGGCCGCCCGTTCCGTCATCATCCACATGTGGGAGAAGGCGGTGGAGTTCCTGAAGAAGGTGAGTGGCATCATTCTGGTGGGATCCATCATCATCTGGTTCCTCCAGGCCTTCCCGCAGGAGGTGGAGCTCTCAATCGACTATGCGGCTGAAGAGAGCCGGATCGAACTGCAGATGGAGGAGGAGGCGAAAGAGGCGGCCCTGGCTCAACTGGCTAATGCACAGGCCGCCGAGGAGCAGGAGAGGCGCTATCTGGGGCAGATTGGCCAAACCATCCAGCCCATCTTCGAGCCACTAGGCTTTGACTGGAAGGCGAGTATCGCGCTACTGACCGGGTTTGTTGCCAAGGAGATTGTGGTCTCCACCTTCGGGGTCCTCTACAACACCGGAGACAAGGTCGATGAGGAGAGTGTCAGCCTGCGCGAGGCGATGGCCGGCAGCATGGCGCCGGAGGTGGCGCTCGCCTTCATGGTCTTTACGCTGCTCTACATGCCCTGTCTGGCAACCATTGCGGTGATCAGGCGGGAGACCCAGTCCGTGGGGTGGACCCTCTTCTCGATCGGCATGGGGCTGGGGATCGCCTGGATCCTGGCCTGGATTGTGGTTCGTGTTGCGAGGCTCTTCATATGAGTGAACTGACCCTGACAGAGCTGCTTGTGCTGGGTGCGGTTCTGCTCCTTGCGGTGATCTATCTCTGGCGCTACATCAGGCGCTCACTGGGGCTGGGTAGGCAGAGCTCGCAGGATAACGCATGTCCTGGTTGTTCGGGCGGCAGCAGTTGCCCCTCCGGGCAGAGTGTTACATTAACAAAGAAAAAGTAACCACCAGCTTAAATTGTAGTCTTGAATTGAGCCCGGTTTGCCCTGCGGTAAATCGGGTTTTTTCACGGCATGAAAAAAGAGGAAAAACAGTTGACAATGCGAACGATTATCATTACAGTGTATTTGTGACTG
>CAYFMF010000059.1:2345-8234 GCA_964344135.1 uncultured Piscirickettsiaceae bacterium | reverse complement strand
TCCCGATAGATGTCAGGAACCGTAAGCTCATATCTCTCCAGAACCTCACCCACCTCCGCATACGCTGCCATTAACCGCTCCAGTCTCTCCTGCACCTCTGAAGAGATAAACTTTCCTGTAACACGCCCTCTTTCACCCACTGGGAACCTCCCTCTATATTGAAGCGACCTTCTGCTGTTCTGAACCACCGACTCTAGAACATCTATCCGACACCACATGTCACACAACCAATACCGCACTTTTTCCGCATCAAATCACCCGCTCTGCCGTCACCACATAGCGCATCGGACCGCCCGCAACCACCGCATCGAAGGGGTAGCAGGTGACCAGCACCAACCGCCTTTCGGTGCTCTCTGATGAGACTTTCGCCACCCTGTAATCCACGATATCAATGTTTGTTATCTGATAGTTATTCAATCTTCCTCTACTGTTTTCCAGCACAAGATGATCCCCTGCAGCAAGCTCCTCCAGTAGCCGAAAGTGGGTGTCCCGGTGACCACTGATCATCGTGACCCCCATCCGCTCACCGGGTGCTGCGCTACGGATATTCCACCCGGGACCGAAGGCAAGTGAAGCGCCACTGTCACCGCGCAACACAATGAAATCCTCCCCCTGCTCGGGAAAGTGGATTCTTGCCACAGGCCAGTGATCCGCCCAGGGCCACGGCTTCACCGCCTCTCCAGAGATCACCGTCTGACCCCAGGCAAATTCCAGCAGCCCCTGTGCCACCACCGCCTTGATCTGTATCCATGCCCCGCTCCAGAGCAGGAGTGTTCCGGCACAAAACAGGGCAACTGCCGCTGTGGTGCGCCCCCTCATGCAGCCACTACCCTCCTGCGATAGAGCAGCATCGAGAGAATCAGCAGCAGCGCACCGCCCACCATCCGGATCCCGGAATCGGTTGCCGTCTTCGCAAGCCTCAATGAGGAGAGGCTGCGCCCACTCTTCATCTCATCCTTCTCAATCCCTTGCAGCTTCTCGGCAGGGGTCACATCGACCGCCACCAGACTGGTGTATTTGCTGACCAGGTGGTAGCGGAGTCCCAACTGGATGATCGCATCGCGCACCTCATCCTCATCGGCACCCACCGCCTTTCGATCCATCCAGGACTCAATCATCCGTCTGCCAAACAGCGTCCCCAGACCTGCCTGTTCACGCCCACCCTTGAGCGCAATCTCGCTCTCCCACGGCTGTGCATTGAAACGCCCTCTCAGCACCGCCCTGGTGGGGATCTGCCTCATCTTCATCGAGATCACCACGGGCTCGCCACGATAGAGATCCGGCAGCTGCTCAGGGAGCATCTGCACAACCTCACCCTCCACCCCCTCCAGCTCCACCACCAGATCAGTCAACACCGCCTGCTCCATCCTGGTGAAGAGCAGCTCCATCTTCTCGCTCACCTCATCCGTATCGCCGATATAGGTAAAGGTCCCCTTGCCAAACTGTGCCGACTTGCGCATGAAGTAGCTGTTGGGGGCGCTGCCGATCCCGACTGTGAAGAGGCGCCTACGATCGAGGTTTTCATGGATGTAGCGAAACAGCTCCACCTCGTTTCCCACCGCCCCATCGGTGATAAATACCACCTGCTGCAGCATCTCGCCCGAGCTCCTCCCCTCCTCTCCATACCTGGGTGCCAGCGCCATCCTCAACGCACCCATTATCTCGGTACCCCCCTTCGCCTCCAGGCGGGTGATGTAGTGGTCCGCGACCATCAACCGGTTGGGTGTCGCCTGTTCAGCCCCATCAAACAGGGAACTGGCGCCATCATTGAACTCGATGATGTTGAAGCTGTCCCTGGGGGTCAGTCTGGAGACCGCCTTTCTCAGCGCCTCCCTGGCCTGCGCCAGCGGGGGTCCAGACATCGAGCCCGAGGTGTCGATCACATAGATCAGCTCCCTTGGCGGCGGAAGCACCACCGCCTTCTGCTGAGGCGGCATCACCATCAGCAGAGCGTGCTGATCGGCTCCACTCCCTTTTTCGGTAAAGAAGGCTGCCCGTGGGGCACTGCCCGCCCGGGGTCTCCAGTAGAGCACAAAATCCTGCTTCCCATTATGGGTGGATGCATCCAACCTGATTCTGCGCTCTCCATCCCCGCCATTGAGTGGCGACTCGATGGAGACCTTGTGGTAGCGACTGAAGAGCTCCTCCAGCGGGAACCCCGCGTTGAGATGAACCGTCAGAGAGACCGGGGGATTCTTCCCCCTTGCGGATGGACTTTCTCCGCTACTGCCCCCTGTCTTTTTTCCACTCTTCTCATCCACATTGGCCAGCGGAACCACCGTCCAGCCACCGTTCACCTCAAAGAGCTCACTAATCTCACTATCATCAACAGCGTCTGGGAGATAGCGTGGGGTAATCGCCATCGGATAGCGCACGCTGAACTGTCCATCGCGCCACTCCAGCAGCTCCTGATACTCCAGCTCAATGGTGATCGTGCTGTTGGGACCGATATTGGCCACAGAGGTGGTAAAGAGATCCGGACGTATCTGCTCCACCAGCGAGGCACGCCTCCCCTCGCTCTTCGCCTTCTGATAGCTCTTCTTTGCCTGCTGCCGCTCCTGAATCACCCCCTCGATGATCCGCTCCCCCACCACCATCCGCATATGGTCCACAGCTGCGCTCTCGGGCAGTGGAAAGGCATAGACCCCCTCCATCCACTGCTCCCCCGGATTAGTGAACTGCTGGCGCACCCTGGTTCTGGCAATCGGCCCCGTGATCTCGATCACCGCATCGGTGGAAATGACCGGTGCCAGCCTGTACTGATTGGGGTTTCCCGTCTTCAGTAGCAGCTCCCCCTGCCGCACCTCATTGATCCTGGTGATCTCTGCTCCCCACCCAGTGACCGAGAACATCAATCCAGCCACCATCACAACAAGCCGCACCATCCACACACCCTTCACCTCAGCCACGCATCTATCCATGCTCTGTTCCATTAAAAAGGCCCCTCTCGGTGAGAGGGGCAACAGGGAGGAGTCACCAGATCAGGTGACCAACGAAAGAACCCCTTTCTCTCTTGCGAGATTCCATGGGAGATGATTGAAGCAGAGAAAAGTGGCGAAACCGTGCGCCAAAAATGGGGAAAAAGTGGGTATGCTCAACACAACAAGAGCACATGGAAGTGCCCGGTAAAATCACCTATAATCGTGCTTATGAAGAAGAAACTTCTATCGAATACAAACCCTTACCTTGAAAGTAGCAGGGCCAACATCAAGAGCAGAATTCGCAGCCTGGCAAGTTCAACAGCAATTGAAACAGGTGACTCTATTCGAGCCATTGAGAATAAAATTACTCGGATGCGTTCTCTACAGAATCGTGCAGAACTTGCCTGACCAACTCTTTCATCGGGCCATCATTATCCAGCCCAGCCTGAATCGCCAAAAAATACCGCTCCTTCTCTCTGTCCAGAAATGAAAAATCCAATTCTGGCTTGCCGGCCTGCAGTGCCATCACATTGGCCAGCAGACGGGAAATCCTGCCATTTCCCTCTCTGAATGGGTGAACCAGAATCAGCTCGATGTGCACATTCGCAATGGCCTCTACAAGCTGCTCATCATCCATCCCTGAACATGGGGTATACCGCGACAAAAAGTCGTTCTCCAATACCCCCATCAGACGATTCAGTTGATCAGCCGCAGCAAAGTGAAATTGATCTTTTCCAAGGTTGACCGTTCGATATCGCCCAGCCCATGAATAGACGTTTCCCAGCCAGCTCCTGTGCCAATCCTTGATATCTGCTACTGTAATTTGCTGATCTACCTCGACCCAATCAGGGATTCTGTCATATAGCTGCACCAACAAATCAAGCTCCACATCATCCATTTCACCTGGATCCACGATCCCCATCTTATTCCTTAAAACAGAATCGTCCGATCCAGCCTCGAACTGAGCCTCCAGGTTCCCTGTTGCGTCATAACGTACAGCATTCATTTTTCCAGTATATCGACAACTAACAAACTGCACTACAGCTAGACACCTGCCAACTATCAGCCAGCCAATAGTGTCACAAAACTGCGTGACTGATGTCGAAATTCTGCGCCCTTCAATGCACGACACATAACGTCGCAAGCACCCAATAGTATTGAGTCATCGATCAAACAGAACAGAAAGGGAGAGCACCATGCACCACCACATCGCCATTGTTGAGGATGACCGGGATACACTGGAGAACTACGTGGATGCACTCTCCCGTTACGGATACCGGGTCTCTCCCTTCACCAATGCCGAGGATGCCTGGGAGTCCTTCAATGAGGAGACCCCAGATCTTGCCATCCTCGATATCCAGCTAAAGAATCAGCCCAATGGGGGCTTTGATCTCCACCGCAGGATCAACAGACTTTTCCCCGACAGGCCCACCCTCTTCATCTCCGGCAGGGACAGCGAGATCGACCGGATCACCGGGCTCCAGCTTGGTGCCTGGGACTTCATGAGCAAGCCGGTTGGGCTCAACTATCTAACCGAGCGGGTACGCTCCCTGATCCAGATCAGCGAGAAACGGAGAAAGAGTACCGTGGAGGTGATCCCCTACTCGCAGATCGGTCTGCGGATCAATGAACCGCAGATGACCGTCCACTGGTTTGGCAACCGCCTCGATCTGACCATGACCGAATTCTCCATCCTCAACCTGATCGCCTCACAGCGCGGCAGAGTGCGCACCTACGATGAGCTCAAGGAGATCACCCGGCAGCGCTACGTAGAGACCAACACCATCAACGGACACATCCGCAGGATCAGAAGGAAGTTTCAGAAACATGACCGCAACTTCAGCGCACTCAGGAACGTGCATGGGGTCGGGTATCGGTGGCAGGGTTAGGCAGGGGGCAAGCTGCGAGACAATGTCAAACAGCCATCAATAAGCATGCAGCCTTGAGATGGACTTTATGCCGCATCAACATGGAGCTGAATATGCATCGCCTTCATTACCCGCTGGATTGTGTCCCATTTAGGCTGCACACTGCCCGAAAAGGTCTTATAGAGACTTTCACGATTGAGTCCTGTCTCACTGGAGAGTCTGGAAATCCCGTAATGTCTTGCAAAATTCCCTAATGCAACCACAAACACACCGGGGTCATCATCAAGGTATGCCTTATTAAGATATGACATAACCTCATCTTCTGACTCCAGATAGTCAATTGGATTGTAAGGTGCTGTTCGTGTAGTCATGATTTACTCCAATTCTGCAGCTAATTTTTTGGCCTGCACGATATCAGCCTGCTGTGCTGATTTGTTCGATTTTGTGCCTCCACATAGCAAAATGATTATCTGCTCACCTCGCACTGTGTAATAGACCCGATACCCTTTTCCTACAAAAATTCTCATCTCACTAACACCCTCGCCCACTGGCTCAGAGTCCCCAAAGTTACCGACCACAGCACGATCAATCCGATTCAGAATTGTCCTCACAGCCTGTCGATCCCGGACTTTCTTCAGCCATTTATCGAAAACATCCGTTCGATGAACCTCATAATTCATAGTCGAATTGTAGCCCATAGGCTACAAGCCTGCAAGCAATATTGAGCTGTTGACAGCTGAAGAACGTACATGGGGCTGGGTATCGGTGGCAGGGTTAGGTAACTACCTCATGCTTACTGGCATCGATCTCCAGCGGCGCATTCCGATAGCCAAAGGCGTAGACCTGCTGCAGGTACTTTTCCAGATAGGCCTCCAGTGACCCTGCAACCTCAAACTGGTGGACATGGCGAAACTCATGGCGCAGCAGCCGTTCATACATTCGGCCCCGCTTGAGAAGAATTGAGCGCCCCACTGCAACCCCAATGGTACGGGGAGAGAGTACCCTGAGCTCCTGCGTCATCTCGCGCAGCATAGGACCAGCCGGCATCGGGATCTCATCAACCTCCAGCAGACAAATCAGCTCTGGATGATCCACACCAA
>CAYFMF010000059.1:0-2245 GCA_964344135.1 uncultured Piscirickettsiaceae bacterium | reverse complement strand
CCACACCAATGATATCTCTCCACCTTGAGCCCCATCTCAGCAACGCAACATATTCTGGATGCCGCACCAGATGTAAAGCAGTTTGACAATTTTACAGTTTGCTTTACACTCATCCCATGCATCAGCGACAACAACAGATCCCGACCCTGCTGGCTGACCTTCTGGAGTACCACGGCACATCCACAAGGCTGGCACACCAGCTAGAGATCAGCCGGATGAGCCTGCTCAACTGGCGCGAACGCCCTGAGTCGATCCGTGAAGAGAACCTGTTGCGGCTCGAAATGGAGTGGCACAAAAACATCTGGATGACCCGCTACAGCGAGGGGGCGTTCAAGAACAAGAGGGATCTGCTGCTGCCGAAAAAATTCGACAGTGAAGTTGCCCTGCAGGCAACTGCTGCCGACCATCTCAGCTTCGGCTCCCTGGAGGTAGAGACCGGAACCAGCGAAGAGGATTTCAGAAAGGCCACCCAGAGACTGGAGATCCCAAGAAACATCGATGCCGCACAATACCTGGCCATACAGAACATCCACTCAGCCACCCGCAGAATATTGCGCCAGTACAGCAGGTCGGAGTTGCCCACGGTTACCGCTGGCCACGTCAAAGAGCTCCACTACAACATCATGCAGGGAATTCGCAGTGATGCCGGCGAGTACTCCACCATGCAGCGAGTCCTGCCACAAACCGATCTGCAGCTGACCGCCCCGGAAGACATTCCTGAAGAGGTTGAGTACTGGGCCGGCAAGTACCACTCAACCACAAACCTGAAAGAGATCGCCGAGGCCCATGCCCATTTTGAGCTGATCCACCCATTCGGAGATGGCAATGGCAGAGTTGGACGAGCCCTGGTCTGGGAACAGTGCCTCTCAATCGGGCTACTTCCCCCGGAAATCGACCAGCAGAACAAGGCGTTCTACTACGTCACGCTGGAACATGCCCAGCGCACGGGGGATACCAAACCACTGCTTTACATGTTCCAACTGGCCCAGGAACGTCTGTTCGGTACGCTAACCAAGCGAACGCGGCCTAACTCGCGCTGGGGAAAGAGCTGTTAGCCCACCGTGACATAGATGCGGATTCACCGGGCCTGTTGGGTTTAGCTTTAGCAGAGATGCACCATGCAGCAACCTTTCCTCCAGTACATGACATTCCCAGGTCAACAGGAAATCTTTGCCTTAGCTGGGTAGCTCAACTATATGACAGAGAGAGTGCACTCCCTGATCAGTATCAGCGAACAGCGCAGGAAGAACACTGTAGAGGTGATCCCCTACTCGCAGATCGGTCTGCGGATCAATGAACCGCAGATGACCGTCCACTGGTTTGGCAACCGCCTCGATCTGACCATGACCGAATTCTCCATCCTCAACCTGATCGCCTCACAGCGCGGCAGAGTGCGCACCTACGATGAGCTCAAGGAGATCACCCGGCAGCGCTACGTAGAGACCAACACCATCAACGGACACATCCGCAGGATCAGAAGGAAGTTTCAGAAACATGACCGCAACTTCAGCGCACTCAGGAACGTGCATGGGGTCGGGTATCGGTGGCAGGGATTGTGAAGCACTGGCTTGACGTTTACCGATAAACGATATACTATTATCGCCAATGATTCACTCTTTTCGATGCAGAGATACAGAAAAGCTTTTTGCTACAGGAAGAAGCAGGAAGTTTCACTCAATCAAGAGAGTGGCAGAGCGCAAGCTGGCGATGATTGATGCCGCAGAGACCATTGAATTCCTGATGTCTCCGCCCGGTAATCGCCTTGAACAGCTATCCGGAGACCGCAATGGAGAGTGGAGTATACGAATCAACCGGCAGTGGCGTATCTGCTTCTGGTTCGAGGACGGAAAGGCGTCCGGAGTTGAAATTGTGGATTACCACTAGGAGAGCACAATGGTTAAGAACGGCATGAGAGCAGTACATCCAGGCGAAATCCTCAGAGAGGAATATCTTGAGCCACTGGACATGAGTGCCCACGCACTTTCCAAGGCACTCCACGTTCCACCAGCAAGAATCAATGAGATTGTGCGCGAACGCAGAGGAGTCACACCTGATACCGCCATGCGCCTGGCTCGCTACTTTGGTGGAGACACAAAATCGTGGCTCAACCTGCAGATCGCCTATGATCTGAAAATTGCAGAGGCCGAAAAACAGTCCGAGATCAACAAAACGATCTCACCGATGGCTGCCTAGGACCATTTTTCCTCATGCCTGCCTGCATTAACCCCCAGCGGTGCGAATTACG
>CAYFMF010000058.1:0-8630 GCA_964344135.1 uncultured Piscirickettsiaceae bacterium | reverse complement strand
GGTCAGGTCTTTACTTTTGCATAGAGCCGGCTTCTCCGCTCAATGCAAAAGTAAAGACCTGACCCCCCTACTGAAAAGGGCGCACCGTGGTGCGCCCTTTCTCTCTCATGAATCAGTTCTGATCAGAGATCACCCTCATGGTCGGAGAGATAGGAGGCGACACCATCAGGGGTTGGCTTCATCCCCTCGTCACCCTCCTGCCAGCCAGCGGGACAGACCTCGCCATGCTCCTCGGTAAACTGCAGGGCATCCACCATGCGCAGCATCTCATCCACATTACGACCCAGTGAGAGGTTGTTAACCACCTGATGCTGGACCACATTATCCTTGTCAATCAGGAAGGAGGCACGCAGTGCAGGGGCGCCGCCCGGCACCTGTACACCATAGGCCTGGGTGATCTCCTGCTTCATGTCACCGACCATCGCGTAGCGAACCGCACCGATACCGCCATCCTTCACATCGGTATTCCTCCAGGCATTGTGGGTCCAGTGGGAGTCGATGGAGACACCGATCACCTCCACATTGCGCTTGGAAAACTCCTCAATGCGGTGGTCAAAGGCCAGCAGCTCGGAGGGGCAGACAAAAGTAAAATCAAGGGGATAGAAGAAGACTACGGCATACTTCCCCGCCTTCGCCTCATGCAGATTGAAATCCGCCTTGATCTCTCCATTGGCCAATACTGTTGGGGCAGTAAAATCCGGTGCTTCACGTCCGACTAGTACACTCATTTTGGAACTCCTGTTGGTTGAGAGGGGCCACCTCATCCTGGCGACCCCTTGATAAAAATCATATTTCGAGTGGGTGAATCATAGCGCCTGAAAACGGGCTGTCAAGACCTACTGTTTTAATCAGGTATTAAATTTGCTCAGGGGGATAGAAAATTCCTGCGGCACAGCGGTGGAGCGAAATCCATCCTCCGGAACCCAGGCATGGCCATAAAGCACCTCCCAGGTAGCGGGGATCCGCCCCTCTCCACCACCAAACTGCTGCCGGTAGAACTGCTCCATCCGGCTGATCGCCTCCCTGCCGGTCAACCCACGCAGCCGCCCCGCATTGGTGTTGGTTGCACCCAGCCCCTTCAGATCCCGCATCAGGGCCATCACATCCGGATAGGTGAGATTAAAACGGTCCACACTGGTCACCGGTTCAAGAAAACCGGTATGGAGCAGCAGATCGCCAATATCGTGCAGATCCGCAAACCGGTTCACGTGGACCCGATCATCAACGGCTGCCCAGCTCTGACGCAGCTCGGTCAGGGTATCGGTGCCCAGGGTAGAGAAGGTGAGCAGCCCGCCGGGGCGCAATACCCGCCGGAACTCCTCGAAAACCGCCTGCAAATTCTGGCACCACTGCAGGGTAAAGTTGGAGAAGATCAGCTCCACACTCTGTTCAGGCAGCGGAATCTGCTCCGTATCGGCACAGAGAAAGTGGTCCCCGGGCCGACGCGAGAGGAGGTTGCGGACCCCCCGGCGCCCACCACCAGCCTGCGCCCTCGCCTCAGACAACATCCCCTGCGCCAGATCGAGCGCAATGATGGTGCTCTTTCCAAATCGATCCCGCAGGCCACGGGCACAGTAGCCGGTGCCGGTACCCACATCCAGAATCCGCTCCGGGGTGATCCGGGTATACTCAAACTGCTCCAGCATGCGGTCGGCAACCTCACGCTGCAGCAGTGCCGCATCATCATAGCTACCGGATGCACGATCAAAGTTGGAGCGGATCTGGCTCCTTCTCAACCGGTACGCTCTGTCACACCTCTCATGCCCCAAAACGGATCACCTCATCGAGAAATTGGTCTGGGTGACTCAGAAAGGGGGCATGACCTGACCCCTCGACCACACAGGATGAACCATGGGGCATCTGCGCTGCGGCCACCACCCCTGCGGAGGGGGGAACCAGCTGATCCCGCCCCCCCATGATCCAGTGTATCGGCTGATTAATGGTACCAAGAACGGAACGCAGATCGGTTTGATTCAGGATCTCCAGCCCCGCCTCCAGGGTCCCCGGCCGGGGCGATTCGGCAAGGGAGGCCTTCAGCTCCCGAATCAGCTCCCTGCTCCCCTCAACACCCAGCATCTGCAGCGAGAGAAAACGGCCGATGGTGGTCTCACGGGCACGAATCAGCTCTCGACCAAAATCATCCAGCACCCGCTGCTTGACCGCCTCGCGCCATCCCCCACCCTGAACAAAGCGGGGGGTGGCAGCAACCAGAACCATTCTCTCCACCAGCTGTGGACAATCCAGTGCCGCCTGCAGCGCCACCTGCCCCCCCAGCGACCACCCCAGCCAACATGCCGGCCCCGACAGCTGTGCGGCCACATCGGCCGCCAGACCGGAGAGGGTTACCGGATCGATCGCTGGGCGGGCGCGATATCCAGGGAGATCAACCACCGTCACCTCAAACTGCTCCCGAAGCGCGGGTAGAACGGAGTCCCAGACCGAGCCATTGAAGCCCCAGCCATGGATCAGTACCAGATTCCTCATTCCAGAGATTCCAGCAACCGATCCACCTGCTCAACGGTATGGCTCGCCGAGAAGGTGATCCGCAGCCTCGCGCTCCCCTCCGGTACCGTTGGAGGACGGATCGGGATAACCAGAATCCCGCTCCCCTGAAGTCGCTCGGAGAGTGCCAATGCATCAGCCGAATCACCAATCAGCAGTGGCTGAATCGGGGTGGTGGAGTTCATCAACCTCAGCCCCAGCGCTTCTGCCCCCTTTCGAAAATGGGTAATCAGCTGCTGCAGATGATCCCGTCGATCATCTGCCGCCTGAACCAGCTGCAGTGCAACACGGGTCGCCTCCGCCTGAGCCGGCGGGGTTGCCGTGGTGTAGAGATAGGTACGTGCCTGCTGGATCAGGGTCTCGATCAGTGGTTCACTGCCGGCCACAAAGGCACCGGAGAGGCCAAAGGCCTTGCCCAGTGTCCCCATCAGGATCGGCACCTCAGCCGGCCCCAACCCAAACCGTGCCACCGTTCCCCGCCCCTCTGGACCATGAACACCGACACCGTGTGCATCATCGACCAGCAGTGTTGCACCCCCGCAGCGGCACTCCCCGGCAATCCCCGGCAGCGGGGCGATATCCCCATCCATGCTGAAGACCCCATCGGTTGCCACCAGGGTACGCCCCTGGTGCGAATCCGAGACTCTGTGCTCCAGGGCAGCGATATCGGCATGGCCATAGCGCAGCAGCCTGGCCCCACTCAGCCCTGCCCCATCGAGCAGCGAGGCGTGGTTGAGGCGGTCATGGATTGCCCTGTCGTTGCGCCCCAGCAGCGCCTGGTGGATACCGAGGTTGGCCTGATAGCCGGAGCTGAAGAGCAGTACCCGTGGATACCCCAGAAAGTCGGCCAGCTCCTCCTCCAGCGCATGGTGGGCTGCCGTATGGCCGGTGACCAGATGGGCCGCTCCACTCCCTGCCCCCCAGCGGGAGAGTCCCCGCTGGAATGCCTCGACAACAGCCGGGTGGCTGGCCAGCCCCAGATAGTCATTGCTGCTGAAGGAGAGATAGTGTCTCCCGTCGACCTCAACCTCTGGCCCCTGGGGAGCGCTGACCACCCGCCGCTGGCGATAGAGGCTCTTCTCCCTCCGCTGATCCAGCTCCTGCTGTAGTTGATAGTCCAGCATGATGAAATCTCACACAAAGGTGCTGTTATCCCAACACCACCTCCTCCCCGGCCGTTGCCTCCAATCCAAGCTTTGCAAACAGAGAGGCATCAGAGGCCTCTCCCGTATTGGGGGTGGTCAGCAACCGCTCTCCGGAGAAGATGGAGTTGGCCCCGGCAGCAAAACAGAGCGCCTGCAGCTCATCACTCATCGACTCCCGCCCCGCCGAGAGCCGCACCCACGACCCCGGCATCACAATGCGAGCAACCGCAATGGTGCGGACAAACTCCAGCGGATCGAGCTCCTCCAGATTCTCCATCTCGTCCAGCGGGGTTCCCGCCACCCGTACCAGCCGGTTGATCGGCACACTCTCCGGCTGCCTCGGAAGATTGGCCAGTGTTGCCAGCAGCCCGGCACGATCCTGCCGCGACTCGCCCATCCCGACAATCCCGCCACTGCAGACATTGAGACCGGCATCCTGCACATGGCCCAGGGTATCGAGCCGATCCTGGTAGCTGCGGGTGGTGATCACCTCCCCATAGTAGGCCTCGGAGGTGTCGAGATTGTGGTTATAGTAGTCGAGCCCCGCCTTTTTCAGCTTCTCTGCCTGCTCCCGGGTCAGCATCCCCAGCGTCATGCAGCTCTCCATCCCCAGCGCCTTGACCCCGCTGACCATCGTCAGCAACCGCTCCATATCCCTCCCCTTCGGGTTGCGCCAGGCGGCCCCCATGCAGAAACGGGAGGATCCGGAGCGCTTCGCCTCTCGCGCCGCCTCCAGCACCGCCTCCACCTCTGCCAATTTTTCCCGTTCCAGCTCGGTGGCATTACGGGCACTCTGGGAGCAGTACTTGCAATCCTCCGAACAGCCCCCGGTCTTGATGCTCATCAGGGTACTCACCTGAACCCGGTTGGGGTCAAAGCGCTGGCGGTGGATGGTCTGTGCCTGGAACAGCAGATCGTTGAAGGGGAGGTCAAACAGTGCCTCCACCTCCTCCAGTCTCCAGTCATTGCGCAGTTCCGGGATGTTACTCATAGACAGCTTCTCCGTTAGAATGGGGAGAATCCTACCGCCTCCCACCCCCCTGTCAACCAACCATGCTGGAAAAAGTTTACAGACAGCTCCACACCCTTCTCCCCCCGGAGCCCTGCGCACTCTGTAGCACCCCAACCGATGGGGAGCCGGCACTCTGCCCGGGATGCAGGGAGAAACTTCCCACCCTGCAGCAGATCCCCCACGAGCTGCAGCAGAATCCCCACTGGGAGAAGATCATCATCCCCTACCGCTACAGTGATCCACTCTCCCCCCTGATCCAGCAGCTCAAGTTCGACCACAGGCTCCACCTTGCACGACTCTTCGGCACACTGATGGTGGCGGCCCTGCAACAGGGGCGTATTAACCCACCCGACCGGATCCTTCCGGTACCCCTCCACACCAAAAGGCTGCGCCAGCGGGGATTCAACCAGGCGCTGGAGATCATCCGCACCCCGGCAAGAGCGCTTGGAGTCCCGATCGACCGGAGCAGCTGCAATAGAGTGGTCCACACCGATCCACAGGCGGGGCTCAAGGCCTCGGCAAGAAGGGAGAACCTCAGAGAGGCCTTCACTGTTACCAGGCCACTCAATGGAGAATCCATCGCCCTCTTTGATGATGTCATCACCACCGGCAGCACCATCAGGGCGGTCAGCGATGCACTCCGAGAGGGGGGAGCGGGAAAGATTCAGGTTTGGGCGCTCGCATACACCCCTCCGCATACGTAGAATGTGGCCTCTTATGGAAGAGATTACCGAGATCATCGAGCCACTGAATGGGGCGCAGCGCAAGGCGGTCACCACGGAATCAGCGAACACCCTGGTGCTGGCCGGTGCCGGCAGCGGCAAGACCCGGGTTCTGGTCCACCGCATCGCCTGGCTGATTGAGGTCGAACATATATCCCCCTGGTCGATTCTTGCCGTCACCTTCACCAACAAGGCGGCACGGGAGATGAAGGGGCGCATCGAGTCACTGCTCAGGATGCCGGCCGGCAACCTCTGGGTCGGCACCTTTCACGGACTGGCCCACCGCCTGCTGCGTAGCCACTGGCAGGAGGCCAACCTGCCCCAGAACTTCCAGATCCTCGACAGCGAGGATCAGCTGCGGCTGGTGCGGCGCCTGGTCAAAGAGCTGAACCTGGATGAGGAGCGCTGGCCACCAAAGCAGGCACAGTGGTTCATCAACGAGCAGAAGGACAAGGGGGTCCGCCCCCACCAGATCGACCCCGCCCATGACCACTGGCTGACACAGATGGTACAGATCTACCTGGCCTACGAGGCGGCCTGCCAGCGCGGCGGGCTGGTCGACTTCGCGGAGCTGCTGCTGCGGGCCCACGAGATGTGGCTCAACAACCCGGAGCTGCTGGCCCACTACCGCAACCGTTTCAGCCATCTTCTGGTCGATGAGTTCCAGGATACCAACACCATCCAGTACGCCTGGCTGCGTCTTCTGGTGGGTGAGACCGGCAGCATCTTTGTGGTCGGTGATGATGATCAGTGTCTGATCGCGGGCACGGAGATCACCATGGCAGAAGGTCAAACCAGGAAGATAGAGAAGGTTCGTCCCGGGGATCAGATACTTTCAGGGTATGGTCGTGGAGATTTCTTTCCGGCAAAGGTTCTGCGCTGTCACAAGAAGGTTCTCACTGGCGACCTGATAACCATCCACACCACCTCCGGGAAACAGCTAACCAGCACACCAGAACATACCCACTTCGCCGGCTATATACAGGATGAGGCACCACAGAAATACTTCCTCTATCTGATGTACAAGGCGGGCATTGGTTATCGTCTTGGGATTACCAAGGTGCATACCGATGCGGTTAAGTACAGCAAGCTGGGCTTCATGATCCGTTCCGCCCAGGAGCATGCGGATGCCCTCTGGCTCATCCGTACCCATGACCATGAAAACGGTGCACGCAGTGATGAGGTGATCACCTCTCTGCAGTATCAGATTCCCACACTACCGTTTACCCCAAGAAAGCAGCGCAGTGCCAATGGAGTGGTCCACGAGGCGGCTTTCATACAAAAGGTGTTCGATGCGATTGACTCAACCAGGGGGGCACAAAAACTACTGAATGATGTTGGCCTTTCACAGGAGTTTCCCCACCACCGCCCACAGAGCAGAGACTCCAATCGATCCAATATTGTGGTCACACTCTGCGGAGAACGGCGCGGCACTCGACAGCCAATGCACAGAATCTCGGTGGTTGGAAATGATACAACCCGAAAGAAAAAATTAGAGGATGCCGGATTCAGTGTCCGTGCCACCAAATCAGGCTCGGGGAGTTGGCGCCATGAAACCTGCAACAGCTCTTTCGCTACCATTCTCGACACGGCGCACCAACTGAAGAAACTACTGGATGGCAACATTCTACTCAACGCCCATATCCTCCCCCGCTCACTCCCCTTTATTCAGGCTGCCGCCTTGCGAGAGGGAATGTCACTCATCAACCAGCAGGGGCAGTACGAAACAATCGAGCGTATCGAGCATGGCAGAGGACGCAAGACCGTGTACGATCTCGACATTGAACACACCCACAACTTCATTGCCAATGGCATTGTGACCCATAATTCGGTGTACGGATGGAGAGGGGCGCAGATCGAGAACATCCGCAGCTTCAGCCGTGATTTCCCCGGGGTCGAGACGCTGCGGCTGGAGCAGAACTACCGCTCCAGTGGCAACATCCTCAATGCGGCCAATGCACTGATCGAGAACAACCCGGGGCGGATGGGCAAGGAGCTCTGGACCGAGGATAGCGACGGAGAGCCGATTCAGCTCTACTCCGCCTTCAACGATCTGGACGAGGCGCGTTTTATTGCCGAGCAGATCGAGAACTGGACAGTCAAGGGGGGGGCACGCTCCGAGAATGCCATCCTCTACCGCTCCAACGCCCAGTCGCGTGTGCTGGAGGAGGCGCTACTGAGCGCCAACATCCCCTACCGCATCTATGGCGGGCTGCGCTTTTTCGAGCGTGCCGAGATCAAGGACGCCCTCGCCTATCTGCGGCTGATGGCCCACCGGGGCGATGATGCCGCCTTTGAGCGGGTGGTCAACACACCGACCCGTGGCATCGGTGCCCGTACCATCGAGCGGGTACGCGACCACGCAAGAACGGCCGGAATCTCGATGTGGCAGGCGGCAACCGAACAGTGTGCAGGGGAGCAGCTCACTGCCCGCGCCCGCAACGCACTGCGCGGATTCCTCCAGCTGATCGAGCAGATGGACCACGATGCCAGTGACAAGCCCCTGAAAGAGCAGGCGGTGATTGCGCTGGAGTGCTCCACCCTGCTCGACCACTACAAGAGCCAGAGGGGGGAGAAGGCACAGGGGCGGGTGGAGAATCTGGAGGAGCTGGTCAGCGCAGCGGGACAGTTTGCCCCCCAGGGGGAGTCGATAACGGATGAGTCACTCAACCCGCTGGATGAGTTCCTCGCTCAGGCGGCACTGGAGGCGGGAGAGACCCAGGGGGAGGAGTGGGAGGACTGCGTTCAGCTGATGACCCTCCACAGTGCCAAGGGGCTGGAGTTTCCGCAGGTCTTTCTCAGCGGGATGGAGGAGGGGCTCTTCCCCCACCGCATCTCATCAGAGGACCCGGAGAGGCTGGAGGAGGAGCGCCGCCTCTGCTATGTGGGGATCACCCGCGCCCGTGAGCAGTTGACACTGACCCACGCCGAGAGCCGCAGACTCTACGGCAAGGAGCACTATCCGCGGATCTCGCGCTTTATCAAGGAGATCCCGACCGAGCTACTGCGGGAGGTGCGGATCCGCACCACGGTATCCCGACCGGTAAGCGACAGCAGAGCGCCCCGCCAATCGGCCTCACGCTCAGCCATCCGGGAGGAGTCCGGTACCGGACTCCACCCCGGGCAGCAGGTGCGCCATGCAAAATTTGGAGAGGGAACGGTACTGATGCTGGAGGGGAGTGGACCCCAGGCACGAATCCAGATCCACTTCCCTGAGGCAGGGACCAAGTGGCTGGTGGCCGGTTATGC
>CAYFMF010000057.1:3704-8634 GCA_964344135.1 uncultured Piscirickettsiaceae bacterium | reverse complement strand
CCAAACCAGAAGCGCTCATCCATCTCCATAAACTCCTCATAGGGGAGGTAGTGGGAACCATCACAGGAGAAGTTGAGGGCCACAATCCCATTAATGATGTTGAGTGAGCCGGCACGCAGATAGATGGTCTCATCAATCTCCCGCAGCCACCGAAAGCGCTCCAGAACCTCCCGCACCATCTCCCTGGGAACCAGTGCATCCTGCGGATAGGGGCGCAGCGGGTAGGCAAGACAGATCGATGGGTTGAGAATCTCGTCCAGCACATGGACCCGATAACGGTAGGGGTCATCGTAGATCCAGAGCGTTGCACGCGAACTGGCAAAATGGAGCTTTGCATGGAAGATTCCACGCTCCACAATCAACTCATCAATGGTGGAGAGCACATCGTCAATACGCTCATCCATCGGGCTGGTTGCCCGGCTCTGCATAAAGAGGGTATCCCGAATCGATGGATCCCCCTTGACCTGCATCCAGATCCGTCGATCCTCCGTGGGCTGATCAATCTCCGGCAGCATCCCCAACTCAAAATCGGCACAGACGAACCCCTTTGCCCCCTCTTCGTCCCGCACCAGCTGCACAGCGGTAATCAGGCTACGACGATTGGTCTGGCTGATATAGACATCGGAGAGAAAGAACCCGCTACTGGGAACCACCTTGTAGATATAGGGGCGCTCCGAGAGGTCCTGCCCGACACGGCTCTCGTCGGACTTGCCGTCCGCAAAGATATTGGAGCTCAGCTGAACCCCATCGACATCAACGATATAGAGCAGACGACATGCCGGTGCATCCTCACAATTGTTATAGGCATCATGCAACAGCTGATCCAGATTTTCACGATCCCCCCACCCTTGGGCACAGCGCTCTGCCAGCCGTCCCATGAAGTCACCCAGATGCTCTTCCAGCAACCGTTTCCTGGACTGAATAGTCTCGGTAAATGTATTCATCCTCTCCCTGTACTCACTCCTTGCACTGGCTATACTATAGCGTACCACTCAACATGGAATCGTGAATTTTTGATGAACTCCGAGGAGAACCTGCGGCTCGACAAGTGGCTCTGGGCCGCCCGCTTTTTCAAGACCCGACGCCTGGCCACTGATGCAATCTCTGGCGGCAAGGTGCACCTCAACGGGAACCGGATCAAGCCCTCCAGAATGGTCCACTCGGGGGATCGTCTGGAGATCCAGCGTGGAGAGACCCGCTTTGAGGTCATTGTCGTCGCAATCAATCGACACCGTCGCCCCGCCAGCGAGGCGCAGCTGCTCTACCAGGAGACTGAGGAGAGCCTCAAGGCCCGTCTGGAGAGCGTTGAGCAGAAGCGGCTGGAGGCCCACTCCAGGGCGCACCGCATCCGACGCCCCGACAAGCGGCAGCGCCGCAAGCTGATGGAGATCAAGAACCGACAGGGGTAACCGCAAACACCACCAATGCCGTTGACTGGGTAAAACGGCTTTCGGTGTCCAGCTTCAGAGGACGCCGTAAACCCATCCATGGGGGCTTGACGGCGGCATCCATGCCGCCAACACCTCTGAAGCTGGATACCAAAACCCTTACGTTAATAACATTGGGGGCATCACCCCTTCATGAGGCCGGACGTGCCGCACGCTTGCGCTCATTCTCCGTCAACAGCTTCTTGCGCAGACGGATCGAGGCGGGGGTCACCTCCACCAGCTCATCCTCATTGATAAACTCCAGTGCCTGCTCCAGGGTCATCCGGATCGGCGGTGAGAGAATCAGATTCTCGTCCGATCCCGCTGCACGGATATTGGTCAGCTGCTTCGCCTTGAGCGGGTTGACCACCAGATCATTGTCGCGCGAGTTGATGCCGATCACCATCCCCTCATAGACCTCCTCGGCATGGCCGATAAAGAGGCGGCCACGCTCCTGCAGGTTAAAGAGCGCATAGGCGAGCGCCTTCCCCTTCTCCTTGGAGACCAATACCCCGTTGTGGCGCTCTCCGATCTTCCCCTCTACCTGGGGGCCATAGTGGTCAAAGGTGTGATAGATCAGCCCGGTTCCCGAGGTGGCGGTGAGGAACTCGGTACGGAACCCGATCAACCCCCTGGAGGGGATGATGTAGTCCATGCGGATCCGCCCCTTGCCATCGGGGACCATGTCGGTGAGCTCCCCCTTGCGCTCCCCCAGCTTCTCCATTACCGCCCCCTGGTGCTCCTCCTCCACATCGACCGTCACATTCTCGTAGGGCTCACTCGGCACCCCATCAATCTCCCGAATAATCACCTCGGGACGGGAGATTCCCAGCTCATACCCCTCACGCCGCATGTTCTCGATCAGAATCGAGAGGTGGAGCTCTCCACGCCCCGAGACCCTGAACTTGTCGGGATCATCCCCCTCCTCAACCCGTAGCGCCACATTGTGGATCAGCTCCTGCTGCAGCCGCTCGCGGATATTTCGGCTGGTGACAAACTTCCCCTCCTTGCCCGCAAAGGGGGAGTTGTTGACCTGGAAGGTCATGCTCAGGGTTGGCTCATCGACCGTCAGGGGCGGCAGCGCCTCCACCGCACTCTGGTCACAGAGGGTGTCGGAGATCTTCAGCCCATCGACGCCGGTAAAGGCGATGATGTCTCCCGCTGTCGCCTTCTCGACCTCGACCCGCTCCAGCCCATGGAAACCGAGAATCTGCAACATTCTCCCATTTCGCCGGCTCCCGTCGGCAGAGACAATCGTCACCGCAGAGTTGGTGGTCACACTCCCCCGCTCGATCCGACCGACCCCGATCACCCCCACATAGCTGGAGTAGTCCAGTGCACTCACCTGCATCCGGAAGGGGCCGTCCAGATCGACATCCGGCGAGGGGACACTCTCCACAATCGCCTCAAAGAGCGGGGTCATATCCCCGTCACGGGCCTCGGAGTCGAGGCTGGCAAACCCCTGCAGGGCCGAGGCATAGACCACCGGAAAGTCGAGCTGCTCATCGGTGGCGCCGAGGCGATCAAAGAGATCAAAGGTCTGGTCCACCACCCAGTCGGGGCGGGAGCCGGGACGATCCACCTTGTTGACCACCACCACCGGGCGCAGTCCGCGTGCCAGCGCCTTCTGGGTCACAAAACGGGTCTGCGGCATCGGCCCCTCAACCGCATCCACCAGCAGCAGGACCGAATCGACCATCGAGAGGACCCGCTCCACCTCACCGCCAAAGTCGGCATGGCCCGGGGTGTCCACGATATTTATTCTCTGATCCCCCCAGCGAATCGCGGTGTTCTTGGAGAGGATGGTGATCCCACGCTCCTTCTCCAGATCATTGGAGTCCATCACCCGCTCTTCCGCCTCGCCACGCACCTCGAGGGTACCGGACTGCTGCAGCAGCTGATCCACCAGCGTGGTCTTTCCATGGTCGACATGGGCGATGATTGCGACATTGCGCAGATTTTCAATCGGGTTGGACATCAGATGGCACCAGTTGATGGAAGTAGCAGAGACCGCACATGAAATATGGAGATATTGAAGTGCCGCCGGGATAAACGATCAATTATACTATGAATCATCATGAATCTTTCCCCGAATTTCAGCAAAACCCCCGGCGCCTGGGAGCAGCAGCTTCAGCGCAGGTGGAACAATCCACTCTTCCCTGAATCCTCCAGAACGGTGGTTCAGCATCAGGTTGTGGAGGCCCGGGAGCGTGACAACAGCGACCAGGAGCAGTTCAGGAAAAATTTTCAGCAACTGGTTGAGAAGATCTCGGAACTTCCGGAGCGGGCCGAGACCCAGCAGCTGCTGGAGCTGATTCCGGAGCTGGAGCAACGCTATACCGAGTGCATGACCCTGGGGGTTGATCTTCCACAGGAGCGGCAGGCACTCTCTCGCCTCACCACCCTGTTTGAACAGACCCTGCTGCGACATGCCGGAGAGGACAACAGTTTTCTGCAACAGCTTCAGCAGGAGCAGGCCGCTCGAAAAATGCACCATGAGGCACTGAAAAACCCGATTATTGCGGCAATGATGCGGGACGAGAGCCCCATCTCCAGTGATGAGCTTCCGCCCACCCTGCTCTCGGAGAGCCCTGCCCTGGTATCAGAGGTACTCTCCTTTCTCGACCCCGAGCAGCTACACTCGCTTCACCACCATGCAGAGGAGATCCTCCGCACAGCCGAGCACAACGGTCTGCCGATCAGGGAGGCCACTCTGGAGATCCGTGCCCTTCTTGAGAAGGAGGCTACCTCTTCTGCAGAGTCACCCGACTGACTACACCCCGGTCCGACATCACACGATTGATCCGGTCACGCAGCGCCTCTGCCTCCCCCTTCTCACCATAGGCCCCAATCCGCAGGCGATAGAGTGTTCTTCCGGCCAGCTCCTGCTTCTTGATAAAGACCCCCTTGAAACCGGCCTTCTTGACCGCCCCCATCAACCCATAGGCCTCCTTCTTCTTCTCCTCGGTGTAGGTGGCAACCTGAACCACCCACCCCTCGGCTTTTTTGCCCAGCAGGGAGCTCTCCGCTCTCTTCTTCGCTGCCGGCTTCTTTGCTACTGACCTCTTCTTGACTGCCTTGCCCTTTGAGGAGAGGGCCTCCAGCCCCTTTCTGGCCTCACTGTTGGCTGGGTCGATGGAGATCACCCTGTTGTAGCGACTGCGCGCACCCTCAACATCTCCATGGGTGGCCAGGGCAGCCCCCTCAGCCAGTAGTTTCTGCAGCTGCTGCTCCGTATCACTGGTCTGTTCCAGATCGGCAAGAATCTGGCTCATGGAGCTGATTTTCTTCTGCAGCTCCTTGTATCTGCGCTGACTCAATGCAGAGTCCCCCTTCTCCCTGCGGTACTGTTTCAGACTCTTCTCTGCGGCAGAGAGATTGCCTGCAGCCAGCTCCTGCTCGGCCTGACTCAACAGAGCCTCAAGCGCCCTCTTCTTCTCTCTCTCTTCCTGGCGTCTCTTCTCTTTGGCCTGGCGTGCCTGCTCTGCGGCGCGCGCCTTGGC
>CAYFMF010000057.1:0-3604 GCA_964344135.1 uncultured Piscirickettsiaceae bacterium | reverse complement strand
CCTGGCGTCTCTTCTCTTTGGCCTGGCGTGCCTGCTCTGCGGCGCGCGCCTTGGCCTCTTTTTCAGCCTTCTGTTGTGCTGCCAACGCCTCAGCCTGGCGTTTGCGCTCCTCGGCCTCACGCTGCGCCTTTGCCTCGGCCTCCCTGCGAAGCCGCGCTGCCTCCTCCTGTTTCAGGCGCTCCGCCTCCAGCCTGACCCGCTCGGCCTCCTCGTGCGCAACCCGTTCTGCCTCCTGACGCCTTCTCTCGGCCTCTCTCTCCTCGGCCTCCCTGATCCTCTGCTGCTCACGTAGCTGCTCGGCACGTTTTCTCTCGAGCGCCTCCTGATCCACCTGCTGCTGCGTCCTCACCCGGTACTGAAACGGGCCTGCACCAGCCGGTATGGAATCCCTGTACTGCTGGGTCCCCGCAGAAACCGTACTGCGAACCACCCAGCTCTTCCCACTGTCGCTGGAGCGCTCGACATAATTGAGGCTGCCTGGTGTATCTCCCCCCTCCCAGCCAAGGATAATCTCCGTCGGAACAGCACCGCGAGAAACGCTCAGATTGGATGGGGTGGAGGTTGTTCTGTCAATCACCTGCTGCCTGGGGGGCACACCCTGCTGGCCACCCACCACAATCGGCTCCGCCACCTCAGCCGCCCGCTTGGTAATCTCCCCCAGAGATCCTCCCGGTTGGCACCCAGCCACCAGCAGCGAGGCCATCCCCACAACCACAATCAACCTTCCATTTGCCACAACCATCTCTACAGTCCCCACTCCCGGCCTCGAGCCGGGTAATTCCATTTAATAGTCTGAGCCTCAACAAGGGGGCCACAGGATTCAACGTACAACATAATAGTGCAAGCCTACAATAAGCCCTGCAAGAAAACAGCAGGAAGAGGGAGAATATTCAGGAGCGTCTTCACGCCCCCGCATCTCTTTGAATATTAAGATATATTGATATTCTTATCATAGAAACAAACAGTTGCAGCAACAGCGGATTTTATGGAGAATGTCTTTTCGTTCGAGTTATACGAACAGTTAGTGCTATCTGTTTGCCGCCAACTCATCAGGTTTCATGGCGAAAAAGCTTGCACGGTTGAACAATAATATGATCATCAAAATAGAAGGAGGATCAATCAATGCAACTGAAAACGTTTGCAATTACGGCTCTTGCCGCTGCCATTCTGGCCGGCTGTGCCGCACCACAACCTGCTGAGAAGGCTGCTGCAAAACCAGCTGCTGCCAAGCCAGCACCACCCAAGGTCATCTCTGGTGCCTCTGGCCCAATGCTTGCCAGCACCTGTGAGGGGTGCCACGGTACAGACGGTGTCAGTAACGGCCCGGCAACCCCATCGATCGCCGGCATGTCCGAGGACTACCTGACTGAGGCGATGGAGGAGTTCCGTGACGGTGACACCAAGTCCACCATCATGGGGCGTGTCGCCAAGGGCTACACCGATGAAGAGATCGAGGCGATGTCGGTCTACTATTCAGAGCAGGAGTACAAAGGAGCTGCACAGAGTGCCGATGCCGCCACTGTCGCTACCGGCGAAAAGCTGCATAACAAGTACTGCGAGAAGTGCCACCATGACGGCGGTTCCGACGCATCGGATGACTCCGGTATTCTGGCTGGACAGTGGACCCCATACCTCCACTACACACTGACTGATTTTTCCAGTGGTGACCGTGCCATCAGCCGCAAGATGAAGAAGAAGATGGACCAGCTGCTTGCAGCAGAGGGGCAGGCTGGACTTGATGCCATCATCGAATACTACGGCAGCCAGAAATAAGGAGGAGAAGAGACAATGAGCAATAACAAGCAATTCAACCGTAGAGACTTCCTGAAGGTTTCAGGCGGCACACTGGGAGCCGCAGCCGCAGGCTTCTCTCTCTATACACCATCTGCAACAGCTGCCAAGGCACGCGTTGTGGTCGTTGGTGGTGGCATGGGTGGTGCAACCGCTGCCCGTTACATCAAGAAGGGTGACCCCTCCATCGATGTCACACTGATCGAGGCCAACGCCACCTACCATACCTGTTTCATGAGTAACTTCGTGATTGCCGGTGAGCGCAAGCTGGACTATCTCGCCCACGGCTATGATGGTCTGGCCGCTGAGGGGATCAATGTCGTCAGTGACCGCGTGATTGATATCACCGATAACGCAGTGAAGACTGCGGGCGGTGGTAGCTATGGCTTTGACCGCTGTGTGGTCTCTCCCGGTGTCGACTTCAAGTTTGTCGAGGGCCACAACGAGGATGTTGCCAATACCAAGATCCCTCACGCCTGGAAGGCGGGTCATCAGACCCAGCTGCTCCACGACCAGCTCACCTCAATGAAGGATGGCGGTACCGTAATCATCGGTGCACCACGCAACCCCTTCCGCTGTCCTCCTGGACCCTATGAGCGGACTGCCCTGATTGCCGGTTACCTGAAGAAGAACAAGCCAAAATCCAAGATCATTGTCCTCGATCCAAAGGACAAGTTCTCCAAGTTTGGCCTCTTTACCGAGGGCTGGAGAAACCACTATGGATACGGCACTGAAAACTCCCTGATCACCTGGGTCAAGGGTGCCGAGGGTGGTGCCATTGAAGAGGTGGATGCCGAAGGCATGAGCGTCGCTGCCGCAGTCGAGGACTTCGAGGGTGACGTCATCAATATCATCCCGGACCAGAAGGCGGGTGCCATTGCTGCTACCACCGGACTGACCGATGACTCCGGATGGTGTCCCGTGGATCTGCACACCTTTGAATCCAAGCTGCGCAAGAACATCCATGTGATTGGTGATGCCAGTGCGGCCAAGGGGATGCCGAAGTCAGGCTATGCCGCCTCCTCCGAGGCCAAGGTCTGTGCCGCAGGCATTGTTGCGCTGCTCAATGGTGAGGCTCCGGGAACACCCGCCTACGTCAACACCTGCTACAGCGTGATCTCCTTCGAGCCGAAGGATGGTATCTCGGTTGCTGCAATCTACAAGCTGCGTGAGGATGGCTCCAAGATCCAGAAGATGTCTGGTGGCCTGACCCCAAGTGGCGACAAGCGTAATGCTGCCAACCGTGCCCGTGAGGTCGACTATGCATTGAGCTGGTATGAGAATATCACCTCCAATACATTTGCCGACTAGGCAGGCTACACCCACAAAAAACCCGGAAGGAGACTTCCGGGTTTTTTTATGTCTGAAGAAAAAGGGGAACTACTTCACTGGATCCATCTCAAGATCCCACGGATAGGGGTAGGGATAGCGCATCCCGCGATCATCGTACCCCCGCACCCTCATCTCAAACCTCTTGTGAAAGCGTTCTCTCTCTGCCAATGAACGCTCCTCCCAGCGCCTCTTCTTCTCCCTGAAGGCCTCGTTCCGCTCCTGCTTCGCCTCACTCAACGCCGCCCACCAGGCCGCTGAGCGCTGCTGCTGTTCGTTACGCGTCGCCAGCAGTCGCCTCTCCCGCTGCTGACGCAACTCCTGCTGATGCTCCCTCCAGAGGGCGAAACGGGCGCGCGCCTGCTCACGCTCCTGCGCCACCTCACCCCAGAACTTTTGACTCGCAGTGGTCTCAAACCTTGCCGATACGGCTGCTGAAGCCACCAGCGAGGAGAGGGCCACAGCCACAATCAATGGATATCTA
>CAYFMF010000056.1:0-8662 GCA_964344135.1 uncultured Piscirickettsiaceae bacterium | reverse complement strand
GCTGAAATCAGATCTGGAACATGGCCGCAAGAACGGGCTGCTTTGACCGGTTACCTCCTGCTGGTAGGCATGGATCGCAATAATCGAGGTTGCCGGATGGACAATGGTATCCATCAGGCTGATTGCCGCCCCAAAGTGCTCGATCGACTCGGCATCAATGCCGTGACGCAAGAGTAAGCCGAACTCGTGCCACTCCTCCTCAATCTGCTCCAGGCTCATCGCCTTCATCCCATTCGCGTTGTCTGCAGTCAGTGTCAGCAACTTCTCATACTGTGGATTCTCTGCTGCATAGGCCCGGCTGGAGGCGATTCCCATCTGGATCAACTCCTCGCACTGCCTCACCATCTTGTCGGTATCTGCACCACTCCCCTTCATCGACTCCCGGATCACCTCGGTGGCAACCGTTCCGTAGTGGCCAACATCCATCACCTCTGCAGCAGCCAGTGGGGAGGATAGTACGGTAACGGCAAGTACTGCCTTCAGGATTCTCATCATCATTTTCTTCTTCTCCTGTTTCATGATTGTTGTCCTTCGCGAACCATATCTATTCTCACCATCTACTGCAATACGTAATTCTGCGTACCTCTGCATACGCTCATGGAGTTACGGAGTCAGGGAGCCCCTGAATTCACCACTCTTCTCCTCCAATCATGAAATGGCCATGAAATCGGGAGGCTTTCTGCTCATGATGGTTACCTGTGGCGATCCACATGAGCGACGAGAAAATAGAGACAATCGATGACATCCGGGGCTTTCTGGAAGGGAGTGTGGAGGTCGAGTTTTCAATCACTGACAAGAGGGCTTGCTACCGATGGATGCAGCATACACTGGCCAGTGTTCCACTACCTCACTTGCAGCAAAAAGGAGAAGGGAAAGATCAGGAAGAGCTACCCCTGCAAGGCGATGATCAGTGATAATGAGGACGTCAAACAGATGAATTTCCTCCCCGACCTGAAGGACGGGGTATCCATTCAGGCCAGCCATGCATAAATCTGACAAGAAATCATTTCGATGAGTACCACAGAGAGTCCCGACTGCTTCCGCTGCACCCATTTCTACACCACATGGAACCCCCGCTTTCCGCGAGGTTGTCGTGCCTATGGAATCGAGTCCAGGCAGATACCCTCCATCGAGATTCTGCAGAGTGATGGAAGGCCCTGCATGCAGTTCCAGCCCAAGCAGTTCAACAACCCACCAGGGGAGCCATCCTCAGCCCCACCGGAGAGGGGGCGCTACTGAGATTGCAGTGACAGACTACCCGGCTGATGTCTTGAAACGAGAGACCATACTGTCGACATCTTTTGCCTTGTCGGTCATGGAGAGTGCTGCAGCAGAGGCCTCTTCTGCCAGTGCAGCATTTTGCTGGGTACCCTCCTCCATTGAGGAGACAGCCAGATTGACCTGATCAATGCCGGAGAGCTGTTCAGTGCTGGATTGGGCAATGTCCGTGATAATGCCACCTGCCTTTGCTACCGCATCCACAATCTCCTCCAGCACCTCTCCCGATCTGTTGACCAGCTCGGTTCCGACCTCTACCTTCTCTCCAGATTCGTTGATCAACTCCTTGATCTGTTTTGCAGCCTCGGCACTGCGCTGTGCCAGCTCCCTCACCTCCATGGCGACCACGGCAAAACCTCTGCCCTGCTCACCAGCACGGGCCGCCTCTACGGATGCATTGAGTGCCAGCAGATTGGTCTGGAAGGCGATCCCGTCGATCACACCGATAATCTCGGAAATCTTGCTGCTGGAGCTGTTGATCTCCTCCATGGCGGTTACTGCCCGGCTGACAATCTCCCCACCACTATCGGCCTTGCTCTTGGCATCCTGTGCCAGTATATTCACCTGATCGGCATGCTCGGTATTGCCTTATTATATGAGCCATTTGCAAAACTCTAACCGGTGGGAGCACCACCCACAACGGCTCTTTGTTAACGCTGAAATTCGGCATATAGATGGCTATAAACCTCATTCCAGCGTCAAAAATAACTCGTTGTGGGGCGGCGTCCCATCCGTCGATAGTTTTGCAAATGGCTCATATGAATCCGGGTTTCATAAAAGTCCAGAACCTGTCTGTTTGTTTCAGTCACCCCCCCATATCCTGTACCCACTCTCCTCGCGGACCATCTGCTCCAGCATCACAGCAATCACGGATGCGGCCACTGGACGGCCAAAAAAGAACCCCTGGAGCTCTGTAGCCCCCATCCGCTCCAGAAGCGCAGCCTGCCTCCCATTCTCAACCCCCTCGGCTATTGTATCCAGGCCAAGTCCCTTCGCCATGTTGATCATGGTCTGCAGCAGCACCCGGTCAGAGTCCGAGACCAGTGCATTGCCCACAAACCCCCTGTCAAGCTTGATCACATCAAAGGGGAGCTTCTGCAGGTACTGAAGCGAGGAGAAGCCGGTTCCGAAATCGTCCATTGCAACCTTGACCCCAAGCAGCCTCAACTGCTCAAGGGTACTCTTCACCGCATTGATATCACCCCCCTCCACCATGACCGATTCAGTGATCTCAAGCTTCAGCCATGCAGCATTGATCCCACCAGCAACCACCTCATCGCGCACCATCTGGTTGAAGTGGGGATCCCCGAACTGTAGTGGGGAGACATTCACGGAGATCCTCAGTGCCGGATAGCCGGCTGCCATCCACCTTTCATGCTGGCCTATGGCCTCCGCAAGAACCCACCGCCCCACCTCCACAATCAGCCGACTCTCCTCAAGCAGCGGCATGAAGAGGGCGGGATAGATCACCCCCCTATGTGGATGGTTCCATCGCAACAGGGCCTCTACACCAAGCATCTTCCTGGTAATTGAGTCCACCTGTGGCTGATAGTGGAGAACAAACTGCTGCTCCTCCACAGCCCTTCTGAGCTGCTGCAACATTGACATCCTCTGGTGTGCCTCTTCACTCATGCGGAGCGAGTAGAACTCATAACTGCTGCCCCCCTCCTTGGCACGATACATGGCAATATCCGCATCATGGATCAGTTTTTGCGAAGATCGGTCATCAACCGGAAAGATGGTGATGCCGATACTGATCCCTATGGTCATCTCGATCCCGTCAATCCGGAACGGCTCCGAGAGGGCACCAACCAGACTCTCTGCCACCATGGCAGCATCATCCACATGCCGGATATCCTCAACCACCAGCCCAAACTCATCACCACCAATCCTGGCCAGAATATCACTCTGCCGGATCACCCCCTGCAATCGGGTCGAGACCTGCTGCAGAAGCTGGTCTCCAGTCGCGTGGCCATAGGCATCATTGACCGGCTTGAACCGGTCCAGATCGAGAAAAAGCAGCGCCATCAGGCAGCCTGAGCGGCCTGCACGCCAGATGGCGCGATCCAGACGATCCAGGAAGTGTGCCCGGTTCGGAAGCCCGGTCAGAGCGTCGAAGTTGGCCCGCAATGCCAACTCACCCTCCACCCTCTTGCGCCCCTCGACCTCACTGCTCAACTCATGCTCACTCCCCTCCAGCATATCAAGCAGGCAGTTCCATGCAGTACGTGCATGACCGATCTCGTCTCTCCCCTTTACGGACAACCGCTTCGAAAGATCCCTCTCCTCTGTTACCCGCTCCATCTCCCGTGAAAGGGCAACAATCGGCCCTGTAATCTGCCGCGAGAGGAGGTACCAGGTCAGCAGGATAGAGAGGAAGATGATAATACTGGTTGCCAGTACTGCAAGCAGCCCCTCCCGGGCGGTACGCTCCGCCTCACGGCTTGCCCGATCGATCCGCCCCTGCTCCAGCCTGACAAAGGCGCTGAGCGCCTCCAGCAGCTCGCTCTGGAGTGCCGCCCCCTCGTTTTGCAGGGTCTGCAGAGAATCTTCCCCAAAGCCATCCATGATATTCTGCATCATCACGTTCATCACCGGGAAGGTGGCCGCCGATCTCCTGCGGATGCGATCCATCATCCGCTGCTCCTCCTCGTCGGAGACCAGTTCATCCAGCTCGATGATCAGCGCCGTGTAACGGTCAACGGAGGCGTCAAAGAGTGCCCTGTACCTCTCCAGCTGCCCCTCGTCCCCGGTCAGCAGCATGTTGCGAATCTGTTCTGCCCGTTGTCGCCCCTCATCCCGCACCTCGATGGTGAGGCGGATCTTCTCGTTGTAGTTGGTTACGATCTCGCTCAGATGGTCATTCAGCTGCTGCGCATTGAGCAGAACCATCACTGCACCAGCTCCCGCAAGAAGTAGCAACAACCCAAATACCAGGGCAATACGCCTGGCGATTGAGATGTCATCAAAAGGCGATTTCACTGAAATTCCCTATCTGGTACCTCGCCATGACCCCCCTCCAACCAGGGTGCAATTCAAACTGATGTGGTAACCCAATAATAAGGCAGATTGGGCACACCTAGAACTCCTCCCACTCCTGGTCACTTCCCATAGTAGCCGGCGCAGGCAGTGGCTGCTCCCCCGCTGCGGCAGGGGTGGGTTCTGCAGGGGGCTCCTGCACCCTCTTCCCGCCCTCCTTTCTGGAGCCAAGAAGGTCACGGTCAGTAATCTTGCTCTCCAGCTGATCCAGATACTGGAGAACCTGGTCGGAGAGCGCTCCAATCGAGCGGTAACGTGCCTCGGCCTGCTCCTGCTCCCCCCTTCCCTTGAGGTCGAGAATCTCCAGAATGAGATCGTGCATCTTCTGATGTGCATCCTGCAGATGCCTCATCTCCTCCAGACTGCCATACTGCTCATGGCCCACACGCTTGATCCACCCTCCCAGCTCACACTCGCTACAGGTACGCACCCCCTCTGCATCCACCGACAGCCTGCCCTCCACTACTGCCTTGATCTTCTCCTTCCAGGAGAGATGAGCACCCCTTGCCCGCATGAATATCTCGCTGAAGGCAGTCTGCTGCTGCGTCTGCCGCTCTATCTCCACGTTAAGATGGAAGAAGGAGACCAGTGAGTTGAGGCTCTCCGCCTGCTCACTCAATGCAGCACTGGCTGCAGCCGCCTCCTCCACCAAAGCCGCATTCTGCTGATTGACGGAGTCCAGCTCAGCCACTGCGGTGTTGACCTGATCGATTCCCGATGTCTGCTCCTGTGCAGCCGCAGAGATCTCACTGGCAACATCGTTAACCTTCTTGATGGAGCTTTCGATAGTCTGCAGTGATTTACCGGCCTGGTTCACCAGCCCTGCACCATGGAGAATCCGGCCACCACTCTCCTCAATCAGACCCTTGATCTCCCTGGCCGCATCGGCACTGCGCTGCGCCAGGGTACGGACCTCTCCCGCAACCACTGCAAAACCGCGTCCCTGCTCACCGGCCCGGGCTGCCTCGACTGCCGCATTCAGTGCCAGCAGGTTGGTCTGGAAGGCGATGCCATCGATCATCGCAATAATCTCCGAGATCCTCCCGCTGGAGTCGCTGATCTCATCCATGGCAACCACCGCATCCTGGACAATCTGCACCCCACTCTCCGCCTGGAGTGTTGATGCCGAGGCGAGCTGATTGGCCTGCATGGCGTTGTCTGCATTCATCTTCACGGTACTGGCCATCTGCTCCATGCTGGCCGCCGTCTCTTCGAGACTGGCCGCCTGCTCTGCAGTACGGCTGGAGAGATCCTGGTTTCCGCGAGAGATCTCCGCAGAACCGGCTCTCACCCGCTGACCGGCAAGGCGCACCTGCGAGACCACGTGCGCCAGATTGCCCTGTGCGGTGTTGATCGCCTGCTTCAGGGTCTCAAGCTGCCCCTGGTAGGTTCCGGAGATCTCCGTGGTCAGGTCCCCCTCTCCCAGCTGAACCGCATTCCCTACCATCTCCCCAATCGACTGCTCCAGGGTCTCCATGCTGGCGTTGACTGCCTCCTTCATTGCGTTCAGGCTTCCCGCCACCTCCAACTCAATACGCTGGGTAAAGTCACCACTGGCCATGTGCCCCATCACCCGGACAATCTGCCTGACCACCATCTGGACCGACTCCATTGAGCCATCCACCAGGGTACGGAACCGCTCCTCCACCTGCTCATCCATCCGCTGGTTAAAGTCCCCCTCCCCCAGCGACTCCATCACCTCCTCCAGTGCAGACATCGTATTCTGAACGCTCTGGGCAGATCCGTTGATACCATTTTTCAGAAGCTTCAGATCGCCACGATACTCCGTCTCGACCCGCTTCGAGAAGTCCCCCTCAGCAACCGATGCAACAACCTGGTTTGCCTCCTCAATGGCACCATGAAGACTCTCCAGAAGTGCATCAAAAACCCGCGCCATCTCTCCCAGCTCATCGTTCAGGTTGAGATCAACCCGATGGGAAAAATCTCCATCCTGCTCCACCTCGTGCATCACCAGCTCAATGCGCTGAATGGGTTTCACCATTCGGTAGATCAGCAACCAGAACATGATGGCAGAGGCCATAAGAATAAAGATGAGCGTGACCGCAAAGAGTGTCCAGATACGATCATGCAGCCCCTGCAGACTGGAGAGCACACCACCGACAAGCTGCTGCCCCCCCCCGTTCAGCTCGCCATCCGACTCCATCTGGCCGGCCAGCTGCTCCACCTGTAACTGAATCTCCGAGACACCCTGACCGGAGAGATAGAGAAGGGAGGAGTAAGCCAGCCCGGAGAACAGCAGCCCAACAACAATGATCCAGCTGATGGTCGAGAGTTTCAGATTCAGATTCATCATGTTTTCCAGAAATCATACATTGTCAATACACCAGAAC
Organism: uncultured Piscirickettsiaceae bacterium; assembly: GCA_964344135.1. Lineage (GTDB taxonomy): Bacteria > Pseudomonadota > Gammaproteobacteria > Thiopontia. The sequence continues at coordinate 1,994 of CAYFMF010000056.1, read as the reverse complement.
CACTGGTACAGCTGCTCAGACAACCGTGGCCAGCAGCAGGACCTTTACAACTCCTCTCCCCAATCAAACTCCAGTAGATCAACAGTATATTCTAATATTGACTCCATTCCTACCCGAACCCTGCAAATCTTCGAATACAGACTACAGTGAGTTGATAAAATATCGCCGTAATGGGTAATAAAGGTAGATTGTGTTGTATCATCAAGACATGAAAACCGATGAAGAGATCAACCAGCTGCTCTATTCCAGCTGCCCATCCAACCACATCCCGAACGTACTGCGGCTGCTCTCCTCGTTCCAGCGGATACGCATCCTCTGCCTTCTGGACAGGAGGGAGCTGCGCTTCAGCCAGATCAGGGAGTCACTAAATACCAGCAGCCCGGTTGTCACGCGTCACCTCTCATCACTGCGCAGGAGCGGCCTGATCACCTCCATCAGAAGAGGCCACCATACACTGTTCAGGATTGAGAGAAGGTGTGAACCGGCAATCGTCCGTTCACTGCTGGAGAATATCTGCTAACCCCCCACGCACTGCATTACAACTGCTCCATCACCCCATCATTGATCATGCGGTCCACATCCAGCACCACCAGCATGGTCTCCTTCACCGTCGCCAGTCCGCTGACATAGTCGGAGCTGATCACCCCCCTGAAATCGGGGGCGGGACGAATCGCAGCTGCATCCACGTTGCTGACATCCGAGACCGCATCCACCACGACCCCGATCACCTTGATCTTCTCCCCACCATCCCCGGAACCCTCCTCATCGCCCTGCTGCCGCACATGGAGGACAATCACCACGGTCGATTCATCATAGCGCACCTCATCCAGACCAAAGCGGATCCGCAGATCGATGATCGGGACGATGGCCCCACGCAGGTTGATCACCCCCTTCACAAAATCCGGGGTATTGGGGAGCAGGGTGGGGGGTTCCCAGCCGTTGATCTCCTGCACCCGAAGAATGTCTACCCCGTACTCCTCCCCCCCCAGAATGAAGGTGAGGTACTGGGCCTCATCGCTCTGCTCATCCCCCAGCAGGCGTCCATTCATCTCCTCTACACTCTCGACAATCTCTGCTGCAGTGCTGTTCATCTCTTCTCCTTAGACGACCGCAAGCACTGCCTGCAGTGTGTTCCCCTTTCTCTCTCATCTTCTCTGCCCGACAGGGCTCCTGGTGGAGTGTGGCAGCGTGCACAGAGACAAGGGGTCGCTATCTCTCCATTCGCGAACGACTCTCCTGTCCTCCGTCAGGCATCTCCTCCAGCAGCTGCCCCCTCCGTTTTGGGGTATTCTACAGGAGTACCATCTTCCTCCTCATCACCAAACTCCAGATGCTCCGCCACAAGCAGGCAGTCCACATCCAGCAGCAGCACAATCCCGTCCTTGAGGGTGGCAAGCCCCTTGATATGCTCCGCCTCAACCCCCTCGACCTCGGGGGCTGCCTTGAACTCGCCCTCGGCAAGCTGGATCACGTCAGAGACAGAATCCACCACCAGGCCAACCGCCTTGCCGTGGATCAGGGTTACAATAATGACTGTCTCGCGGCTGAATGCCACCTCCAGACCAAAACGGCGGCGCAGGTCGATCACCGGCACCATCACCCCGCGCAGATTGAGGACACCGATCACATCCTGTGGCGTACCCGGCATCGGGGAGGGCTGCTCCCACTCCTTGATCTCCTGGATCTTCAGCAGATCCACACCGTAGCGGTTTCCCCCAAGACCAAACACCAGGTACTGGCGCCCGGCAAAGGAGGCCGCATCCTGTGACTCTCTGTCAGAGCCTGCGACGACGAATCGGGTACGGGATTGGTCTGCGTGGCCCTGCAATGGACTGGACATACTACTCATGGGTCAGAACTCCTCCTGTTACGGATGGGCAACAAACGAAACCAGAAACGGCTACTGGCCGATTATTGCCCCTGCATCATCCAAAATCAACCAGCACAAGAAAAATATGTTGCTGGGAGTGCAGGGGGTCAGGTCTTTACTTTTG
>CAYFMF010000055.1:3769-9449 GCA_964344135.1 uncultured Piscirickettsiaceae bacterium | reverse complement strand
AGTTGAAAGCTGAATTAATCTTCGCTACTGCTCTGAACAACCTTGCGACCACGATAGTAGCCGTCTGGAGTCACATGGTGACGCAGGTGAGTCTCACCAGTCTCTGAATCAACAGAGAGTGATGGACTGGTCAGTGCATCGTGAGAACGACGCATACCACGCTTTGAACGGGTCTTCTTGTTTTGCTGTACAGCCATTGGATCTCTCCCAAAATAGGGTGCAAAAATAAAAAAAGCAGCAACTCGGAGAGCGGCCACAAAATCTTGGCGCAGATTATAATTGAATTCGGACCGTTTTGCCCGGTTTTTTCACCGCTTCAGCTGCTCCAGCACCTGAAACGGATTCTCTCTCTTCCCCTCATCCTCAACCACCGTCTCATCCTGCAGATGGCGGGAGGCCTCGCACTCATTGGGCTCATGTGTTGCCACCACAGGAATGGCAAGAATCAGCTCATCCTCGATGAAACTGGTCAGCGACAGCATCCCCCCCTCGACCAGGAGTGGTTCATACTGCTCTGGCAGCTCCTCGGACTCCGCCTCGTCACGAATCAGCCCCATCTCGAACTCTGACTCAACAGAGACCACCATCGACTCAAAACAGCGCTGACAAGGGAGTTCAATCTCTGCTGACAGGGTTCCGGAGAGATGGGATATCCCTGAGGAGTCAACACCAAATGTTGTCCGAACCTCTGCAACACCCTGCTCTCCCAAGAGGAGCTCCGTTGCACGCTCAAAGCTGCTGAGAGGGAAGGAGTGAAGCTGCGAGGCTCCCGAGGCGGCGAGGGCAAAGGGGTCAACGGTATCTGAAAAGCGGTCTGACATAACCCTAAAAATGGTATGATTTCACATCTCACAAGTCAAAACATAAATTGCAAAGATGGCTCTCCCCCTACCCCTTGTTCTCGGCTCCAGCTCCCCCTTCAGAAAGGAGCTCCTCTCCCGCCTGCAACTCCCCTTTGAGACCGCCTCACCCGATATTGATGAGAGCCGGCTGGATGGAGAGCGTCCTGAACAGCTGGTTGAGCGCCTCTCCCGCGAGAAGGCAGCCGAGGTTGCAAAGCGTCACCCCCACCACCTGATCATCGGTTCCGACCAGGTGGCCGTCAATGGTGGTGAGGTTCTTGGAAAACCGGGCTCATTTGAGAATGCATTCCAGCAACTTCGTTCCGCATCAGGAAGGTCTGTTCAGTTTCTCACCGGACTCACGCTCCTGAACTCGGAGACCGGGGCAAGCCAGAGCGAGGTGATCCCCTTCCAGGTCCACTTTCGCGAGCTCGATGATGAGAGAATCGAGCGCTACCTGCGTGCAGAGGAGCCCTATAACTGCGCGGGAAGCTTCAAGTCGGAGGGGCTTGGAATTACCCTGTTTGAACGCCTTGAGGGGAGTGATCCCAGCGCACTGATGGGGCTGCCGCTTATTCGTCTGGTAAGGATGCTCGAGCGGGAAGGGGCACTATTTCCCTGATCCTCCCGATCGACTCCACACAGGCAATGGGCTGGTGTTGCTGCAGCCGCTCTGCGGAGTGGACTCCATAACAGACGCCGACCGAGGAGATGCCGGCACGCTGCGCCATCACCAGATCGTACTCCGTATCCCCGACCATCACCGCAGACTCCCGCCCCACCTGCAACTCATCGAGCAGCTCATGAAGCATCTGCGGATGGGGCTTGGAGCAGGTCTCATCCGCACAGCGTGTCGCATGGAAGCGGCCACTCAACCCCGTCTCCTCCAGCACCAGATCAAGACCACGACGGCTCTTCCCGGTGGCAATCGCAACCATGATCCCATTACCAATCAGATCCTCCAGCAGTGACTCCACACCAGGAAACAGATCCTCCCGCCCCTGGGAGACACCAAAGAAGTGGACCCGATAGGCATCCGCCACCTGTTGCGCAAAGGCCTCATCCGTTCCCGGATAGAGTGTTGTCACCGCCTCATTGAGCCCCAGCCCGATGATATTGCTGATCTCACCATGAGCTCGCGGCTCCAGACCCAGGTCCCGAATTGCACCCTCCATGCAGCGCACAATCACCTCCTCGGAGTCCATCAGGGTCCCGTCCCAGTCAAAGATGACCAGCTCAACCGGCTCTCTCAGAAGGTTCGACATGATTCCTGCTGCCTGATTTTCTCTACAACTTCAGCAAGTTGATCTGGTAGTGGTGCCTCAATCCGCATGGTGGTTCCATCCCGCGGATGGGGGAAGGTCAGTTGATGGGCATGGAGAAAGAGGCGACCCAGCCCCAGCTCCCCCATCTTCTGGTTGTACTCCTGCAGACCGTAGCGGTCATCCCCGGCAAGTGGATGGCCAATATGGGCCCCATGGACCCGAATCTGATGGGTCCTTCCGGTGACGATCTCCACCTCAACCAGGGTCGAGGATTCACAGGAGAGTCTGGGCGAGAAACGGCTCTCTGCCGGTTTTCCCTCTGGATCCACACGCACCATCCGCTCCCCGGAGCGCAAAACATTCTTGCGCAGAGGGGCGGTCACCACCCTGCTCTTGCGCATCTTTCCGGAGACCAGGGCCAGATAGCGCTTCTCCATCCCATGCTCACGGATCACCTCATGGAGAAAACGGAGTGCCCGTCTCTTCTTTGCAACCAGCAGAACCCCGGAGGTTGCCCGATCCAGACGGTGAACCAGCTCATAATCGGCGGCCTCACTGCGCCAGCCGCGCAGGGTCTCAATCACCCCGTAACGAATCCCGCTTCCGCCATGAACCGCAATACCGGAGGGCTTGTTGAGCAGCAGAATCTGCTCATCCTCATAGAGAACCCGCTTCTCAATCCATCCACTTGAGCCGCGATCCGGTGCTGGCGCCTGTTCCGAGAGACGCAGCGGGGGAATCCTGAGCAGGTCCCCCTCCTGAAGTCGATAGGTCGGCTTGACCCGTCTCTTGTTGACCCGCACCTCCCCCTTGCGGAGAATGCGGTAGATTCGACTCTTTGGGACCCCTTTGAGACGAGAAATCAAGAAGTTATCAACCCTCTGCCCCTGATACTCGGAACCGATCTCAACATGGCTGACCTTATGGTGACTCTGACTCTCTGCTTGCATCGCGCTATTGTAACCCGCCCCGATAGGGCAGTCCTCTTAATCAATTGCGAGACAAGTGATTCACTGGTATAGTTGCCGGATCATTGCTCTTGGGTTAATGACCAGAATGAGACTGGAAAACCAGAGAGATGGAGACGTTATTTCACGCCCATGCTCTGAGAGCAGTGTAACTTTTGAAAAGAATTTAGGGCAGACGCTGTCATCTGGCAGGGTCGATTGAAAACAGAACAAAGAGAGCCCGGAAGAATACGTTGTTGTGAAGAGAGACCAGAACCGGAGGTTTTGAGAGTCATCTTCAGCAGAGGAAACAGATTGCCAGAGTGGCAGAAGGCCGTCCTGGAAGGGTGAACACCAGAGTGTTCACAAAATGGTATACAAGCTAGTAACTGAATGTTTTTCAATAACAAAAACATATTGTCTGCCCCGTAGTTGAGTCACCCGTACTCAACTGCCTGTTCCCCTGCCTGATCGATTTTCCCTCCTGAATCTCTCGGATTCAGTGGACAGATCCTGTCCGCCCCACTACACGTCCTCTTCCGGCACTGGAAACCGGGAATATTGCAATGAAAAGAATTCTGATGAACGCAACCCAGCAAGAGGAGTTGCGTGTCGCGCTGGTGGATGGCCAGCACCTCTACGACCTCGACATCGAGAGCGCAGCCTACGAGAAGAAAAAGGGCAACATCTACAAGGGAAAGATCACCCGTATCGAACCCAGCCTTGAGGCCGCTTTTGTCAATTATGGCTGTGAGCGCCACGGCTTTCTCCCCTTCAAGGAGATCTCCCGCAACTACTTCAAGGAGGGGGCATTTGAGGGTGGTGGACGCCCCACCATCGCTGCAGCAGTCAGTGAGGGGCAGGAGGTCATCGTACAGATTGAGAAAGAGGAGCGTGGCAACAAGGGGGCCGCGCTGACCACCTTTGTCAGCATGGCGGGACGCTACCTGGTCTACATGCCCAACAACCCGCGTGCGGGTGGCATCTCGCGCAGAATCGAGGGCAAGGATCGCCAGGAGCTCCGAACCGCAATGCGGGAGATGAAGATCCCCAAGGGGTCGGGTGCAATCGTCCGTACCGCAGGGGTCGGCAAATCCACGGAGGAGCTGCAGTGGGATCTCGACTATCAGCACCAGATCTGGAGCAGTATCGAGAAGGCGGCCGAAAAGCCCGCCCCATTCCTGATCTACCGCGAGAGTGACATCGTCATCCGTGCAATTCGCGACTACCTGCGTGAGGATATCGGCGAGATCCTGATTGATGACGAGGACACCTACTACACCGCACATGAATTCATGTCCCGGGTCATGCCCCACAACCTGAAGAAGCTGAAGCGATACCAGGACGGATCCCCGATCTTTACCCGTTTCCAGATTGAGAGCCAGCTGGAGTCTGCATTCCAGAGAGAGGTACGGCTCCCGTCCGGTGGATCGATTGTGATTGACCACACCGAGGCGCTGATCTCGATTGACATCAACTCGGCACGCGCCACCAAGGGGAGCAATATCGAGGAGACCGCCCTCAACGCCAACCTGGAGGCGGCAGACGAGATTGCCCGTCAGCTGCGTCTGCGGGACAGTGGCGGACTGGTGGTGATCGACTTTATCGACATGCAGGCCAGCAAGAACCAGCGCGCAGTCGAGAATCGGCTCAGGGATGCGCTTCGCTATGATCGTGCCCGGGTTCAGGTAGGGCGAATCTCCCGCTTTGGACTGCTGGAGATGTCACGTCAACGGCTTCGCCCCTCTCTGGGTGAGTCGGCACACAACGTCTGCCCACGCTGTAGCGGACAGGGAACCATCCGTGGCACGCAGTCGATCGCCCTCTCTGTACTGAGACTGATCCAGGAGGAGGCGCTCAAGGAGGGTACAGGACAGGTTACCGCACAGCTCCCAATCTCCGTTGCCACCTATCTGCTCAACGAGAAGCGCGCCGCAATTGCCGAGATCGAGGCCCGCTGCAAGGTATCGGTGGTTCTGGTGCCCAACCAGTCACTGGAGACACCACACTACAGCATTGAACGATCAAGGGCGAAACCCGGTGCACAGGAGCAGGATCAGCGCCCCAGCTACCAGCGTGTAGAGAAACAGGAGCAGACTCCTGAAGAGATCATCCAGGAGGCCTCCGCCGTAGAGCGCGACAAGCCGGCAGTACGCGAGATCATGCCCAACGCCCCGGTTCCCCAGGTAGAGAAGGCAGAGAAGAGTGAGCCCAAACCAGCCAGCAAGAAGCAGGAGCAGGTTGAGGCATCCCCCTCCTTTATCAAGAAGCTCTTCACCACCCTGTTTGGTGGTGGCTCCAGAGAGGAGAAAAAGGAGGAGGAGAAGAAGGAGTCATCTGGTCGCCAGGGCCAGGGACGGGGACGTAACAGAAACCGCCAGCAGAGCGGAAACCGCAGCAGCGGAGGCCGCCACCCATCCCGTCGCGGACAGGGAAACCGTGGTCGCAGACGTTCTGCGCAGGGTGGTGACGGAAAACAGCAGCAGCGAAAAGAGGGACAGGGACAGAAACAGCAAGGGCAGGGTCAGGGCCAGGGAAAACAGGGGCAGGGACAGAGAAGACGTTCACGCTCCGGTGGAAACCGTGGCCAGCAGCAGTCCCAGAAGAGAGAGGGTCAGGGTCAGGG
>CAYFMF010000055.1:0-3669 GCA_964344135.1 uncultured Piscirickettsiaceae bacterium | reverse complement strand
AGGGTCAGGGTCAGGGGCAGCAACAATCCTCCCAGCAACAGAAGCAGGGTGAAAAGAGGAGCCCCGAGAAGAAGAGCTCTGCTCCCAGAGGGAGGGATTCAGGCAAGAGAGAACAGGGGCAGAGAAAGCCCCGTTCAGAGTCCAGACCAGCCCGTCCAGAGGAGACAAAACAGGACTCAAAACCCGCATCCAGCAGAGGTGGTGAGAAGCAGAATCCAGCCCCGTCAAAGGGGACAGAGAACAGAAAGGGAGATTCTGGCAGCAAGAAGCCGGTAGCGGAGAAGCCCGCACCGAAACAGGAGCAGTCACCTGCCCCGGCAGCTGCCGCAGAGAAACCGTCACAGAAAGCGGCCACAAAGAGCAGCCAGGCGGAGTCCAGGCCACGCCAACAGCCCAAAAAGGAGAGCGCTCCAAAAGCGCAGTCAGAGGCGGCAACCAGGGAGTCTGCACCGCCCAAGTCCAAGTCGTCCGGGGATTCATCAGCGACACAACCTGCAGCAACGGAGTGATCCAGCAGCAGAGGGTAGAACGCTACCCTCACAGATAAAAAATGGGCTCAGTTACGAGCCCATTTTTTTATCCTCTCCCCCCTCTCTCCGTATGGCTAACTCAGTCCATACTCCGCCCGCAAAAAGTCAATCAGGCCACGCGAGGCATCCTCTACCATATCGAAGACCTGCTCAAAGCCATTCGGGCCACCGTAATAGGGGTCTGGTACCTCACGGGTCCGCCAGTGATCCGGAGCAAACTCCATGAACAGCCGCAGCTTCTCTCCCGTCTCCGGAGTGGTGTAGGACTCCAGGATGGCATAGTTGTCACGATCCATCGCCAACACAAGGTCAAAACGGTCAAAATCACGCGCCTTCGCCTTGCGCGCACGCAGATCCCCCATATCAAGCCCCCTTCGCTGTGCGGTCTGCTGTGCCCGCTCATCCGGTGGACTGCCAACATGGTAGGAGTGGGTACCGGCAGAGTCGACCTCAATCGCCCCGCCCAGCCCCTCATCCTCAACCATCTGACGAAACACCCCATGCGCCGTGGGAGAGCGACAGATATTCCCCATGCAGACAAAGAGGACCGATACTTTCTGTTTCTTTTCCATCTGGAACACCCCTGTAGATAAATGGATATCAGGAGAGCAGCGCCACACTCTTGACCTGGGCAAACACCTGCCTTCCCGGCTCAAGGGCAAGCAGCTCTGCCGATTTTCGTGTGATGCGGGAGAGCAGTGGTACCCCGTTGGCCAGCAACCGCACCATCACCTGGGCACTCCCCTCGAGGGTAATCTCATCAACCAGCGCCGGGAAGATATTGAGAATACTGGTTCCGGCCTGATGCTCCTGCGTCAGACTGACATCACGGGCCGCAACCCTGAGTCGAACCGGATGCCCCACGGGCAGGGCACGATGGGCAACAGTAAACTGCCCGCCCGGGAAATCGATATAGGTGAGATCAAACCGCTCATCATGGCGAGCCACGCTGGCCTGAATCAGTGCCGCCGCATCATCACCATGTGCAAGCGGCAGGTCACTGCGTGTCAGCATCTCGTCGATTGGCCCAACACCCGCCACCCGCCCCTGCTCCAGCAGCACCAGATGGTCTGCCAGACGTGCCACCTCATCCGGGGAGTGGCTGACATAGATCACCGGGATATCCAGCTCGTCATGGAGGGACTCCAGATAGGGCATGATCTCCCGTTTTCTCTTGTGGTCCAGCCCCGACAGCGGCTCATCCATCAGGAGGATTCTTGGACTGATCGCCAGCGCACGGGCAATGGCCACCCGCTGGCGCTCCCCGCCAGAGAGCTGATCGGTACTACGCTGAAGAAGATCGCCTATCCCGAGCAGCTCAATGGCGCGCCCCATCGAGACCCTGCGCTCGGACTCCGGGACCCGCTTGACCCCATACTCCAGATTCTGACGAACGTTGAGGTGGGCAAACAGGCTCGCCTCCTGAAACACATAGCCCAGTGGACGCCTGTGTGGAGGCAGGAACTCTCTTTCATCCTGCCACACCTGTTCGCCCACACGGAGAAATCCATCTGCACCCTGCTCCAGCCCGGCGATGGCCCGCAACAGCGTCGTCTTGCCGCACCCGGAACAGCCAAAGAGTGCGCTGACACCGCGCGCAGGAAGTTCCAGATCCACATCCAGAACAAACTCCTGCCGGCTGATCCTGAAACGGGCCTCAATGGTCATGGCTGCACAACCGAAAAGCGGCGGTTGAAGGTATAGACAGCAACCAGCATCAGGAAGGAGAGCAGCAGCAGTCCACCCGAGAGCCAGTGCGCCTGACCATACTCAAGCACCTCGACATGGTCATAGATGGCAATCGAAAGCACCTGGGTCTCGCCGGGGATATTGCCACCAATCATCAGCACCACCCCGAACTCCCCCACCGTATGGGCAAACCCGAGCACAATCGCTGTCAGAAAACCGGAGCGTGCCAGCGGCACCACCACGGTAAAGAAACGGTCCAGCGGCGAGGCCCTCAGGGTTGCCGCCACCTCAAGCGGACGCTCCCCAATCGCCGTAAAGGCATTCTGCAGGGGCTGCACCACAAAGGGCATGGAGTAGATCACCGAACCGATCACCAGCCCGGCAAAGGTAAAGGCGAGGGGCTGCCCGCCCAGCCACCCCATCAGGCCGCCCACCGGCCCCTGGGGACCGAGCGCAACCAGCAGATAGAATCCAAGCACCGTCGGCGGCAACACCAGTGGCAGAGCCACCACCGCCTCAAGCAGCACCTTGAAGCGCCAGCGGGTACGCGCCATCCACCAGGCGAGCGGGGTCCCCAGCAACAGCAGGATCAGGGTGCTCACACCCGCAAGTTTGAGGGTGATCACCAGCGCAGCGAGATCGGATTCACTCAACATCACGGGGTACCATATCCAAACCTGCGGATAATCTCCAGAGACTCCTCACTCTTGATGAAAGAGGCAAACTCCCCTGCGGCACCACCCTCTCTCAACTGCACCGCCTGCTGCTCAATCGGGGAGTAGAGCGACTGCGGCACCATCCAGAGTGAGCCACCCAGTGGGCGCTCCGGATTGCTGATCTGGGAGAGCGCCACAAATCCAAGCGCCGCATTCCCGCTCCTTACAAACTGAAAGGCCTGGCCGATGTTCTCGCCGCGCACCATTCTCCCTCGCAGCGATCCCCACTCCCCTCGATGCTGCAGCACCTCGCGGGCCGCCCTGCCATAGGGGGCCAGCCTGGGGTTGGCAATCGCCAGGTAACGGAAATCCCCATCCTCAAGAATCCTGCCACCGGGATCGACGTACTCTGCCTCCGGACTCCAGAGGACCACCCTCCCCACGGCATAGGTAAAGCGACTCCCCGGCCGCGCAACCTCCTCCGCCTCCAGCCGTCGTGGCCGCTCGCTGTCGGCCGCAAAGAAGAGGTCAAACGGGGCGCCATTGATGATCTGTGCATAATGTTTGCCGGTCGAGCCGGTAATCAGCTTTACCCTGTGGCCCGTTTTCTCCTCAAAACGGTGCGAGAGCACCCTGATTGCATCACTGAAGTTACTCGCTACAGCAACACGAATCTCATCCGCCGCCGCCGGGCCGGACAGGAGAGTCAGCACCAGGAGGCGTAACAAAAATCGAAACAGGGGCATTGACTGCATGCAGGCTATTCTACAGCCCGAACGGATGATCATCCATCG
>CAYFMF010000054.1:0-9519 GCA_964344135.1 uncultured Piscirickettsiaceae bacterium | reverse complement strand
ACCCCCGGCGAACCGGCAGGGATCGGCCCCGACCTGGCGGTGCAGCTGGCACAACGGCAGCGGGATTATGAGATTGTCGCGTTTGCAAGCCGGGAGCTTCTGTTGCAGCGTGCAGAGGCGCTCAATCTCCCACTTGCTGTTACGACCGTGCCACCGGCCGAATTTCGTGACCACCTCCCGATCAGCCGAGATGCCGGAACCCTGACCGTACAAGAGGTTCCGCTTGAGACGGTGATCGACCCCGGCACGCCCACCCCCAACAGTGCCAGTTATGTTCTGGAGACCCTGCGTCTTGCCACGGAGGAGTGCCTCTCTGGAGACTACTCCGCACTGGTCACCGGCCCGATCCACAAGGGGATCATCAACCAGGCGGGTGCGGCCGGGCTGCTCGGTGGAGAGGGCACCCCTGAATGGGTTGCCAGGATCCCATTTACCGGCCATACCGAATACCTGCAGCGGCTTTGTGGGGTGGATGAGGTGGTGATGATGTTGGCCATCCCCGGCCAACCCCCTGCGGGAATGGGACTACGGGTGGCGCTGGCCACCACCCACCTCCCCCTCTCTGAGGTCCCGGCAGCCATAACAAGAGAGAAGCTGGAGAGAATCCTCCCGATTCTTCACCACGGTTTGAACCAACAGTTTGGCATCTCCGATCCGAGGATTCTGGTTGCCGGCCTCAACCCCCATGCAGGAGAGGAGGGCCATCTGGGGCGAGAGGAGATTGAGGTGATCACACCGGTGCTGGAGCAGCTGCGCAAGTCCGGAATGGATCTGGTCGGCCCCCTGCCGGCCGACACCCTCTTTACCCGCCAATCTCTGGAGCGGGCCGATGCGGTACTGGCGATGTATCACGATCAGGGGCTGCCGGTGCTCAAGCACAATGGGTTTGGTCGTGCCGTCAACATCACTCTCGGTCTCCCCTTCCTCCGCACCTCGGTCGACCACGGCACCGCACTGGAGCTGGCCGGAACCGGGAAAGCAGATACAGGGAGTCTGGAGGCGGCCATTGAGGTAGCATTGGGTCGATGAGAGAACATACTCCGCGAAAACGGTTTGGTCAGAACTTTCTCCATGACCAGAATGTGATCGGCAAGATTGTTGCGGCCATCAACCCCCACCCTGGAGAGCATCTGGTGGAGATCGGCCCGGGTCAGGGGGCACTCACCTGCCAGCTGCTACCTCTGGTCGGGGAGATGGATGCGGTGGAGCTGGATCGGGACCTGATCCCGCTGCTGGAGGAGAGGTGTCAGCCGATTGGGAAACTGACCATCCACAGCAGTGATGTCCTGCGGTTCGATTTCTCATCTCTTGTTGATGATGAGAGACCACTCCGCATTGTTGGAAACCTCCCCTACAACATCTCCACCCCGCTGATCTTTCATCTGCTGGGCAGTGCAACAATCATCCAGGATATGCACTTCATGCTGCAGAAAGAGGTGGTGGATCGAATGGCGGCAGCCCCCAACAGCAGAGACTATGGTCGCCTCTCGGTGATGGTACAGCGCTTCTGCAGGGTGGAACGGCTGCTGACGATTGGCCCCGGTGCCTTCAATCCGCCCCCCAAGGTGGACTCCTCGGTCGTCCGGCTCACCCCATGGGAACAACCGCCTGTCGAGATTGTTGATGAATCCCTCTTTGCGAAGATTGTCACTGCCGCCTTCTCCCAGCGCAGAAAAACCCTGCGCAATAGTCTAAGATCTCTGGTAACCGCAGCAGATTTTGAGTCGGCCGGAATCGATCCCGTCCGTCGGGCAGAGACACTGACCCTGGAGGAGTTTGCCACGCTAACCCGCGCCACCTTGAGCAGAGTCGATAACTTGACCAAGTCTCATGACTAAGTCATACTCGGGGGTATGCAGACAGTCAACATTCACGAGGCCAAAACCCACCTCTCCCGCCTGTTAAATCAGGCACATGCAGGGGCAGAGATCATTATCGCAAAGGCCGGTACCCCCTTCGCAAAACTGGTGCCCATCGAGCCGCCCACAAAACGCAAGCCAGGTATTGCCAAGGGGGCAGTTACCGACTCCTTCTTCGATCCACTACCGGATGAAGAGCTGGAGCACTGGGAATAACCATGCTGCTGGATACCCATATCTTTCTCTGGTGGCTCTTTGATGACCCCAGGCTCTCCCAACCACTTCGGTTGACTATTGCTGATATCAATCAGCCCATCCTGGTCAGCAGCGCATCCGTTTGGGAGATTGCAACAAAATACCGGCTGGGAAAGCTGAATGAGGCAGGGGCGGTAGCCAGGAATGTGCCAAAATGGATTGAACAGGCAGGGTTCACTGCGCTACCGATCACCCCGGAACATGCACAGCTGGCTGGAAGCTGGAACCATCAACATCGAGACCCTTTTGACCGGATGCTGGTTGCCCAGGCAAAGATTGAGAAAATCCCGCTCGCAACTGTTGACAACAAACTGGGTGAGTTTGGCATCGAAATCAGAAAATAAGAGGAGCAGAGAGAATGAGTCACTATCAGCAGATCCTTCTGGCAACCGATTTTTCCAACAGCGCCGACCATGTTGTCGAGAAGGCAATCGAGATCTCACAAGAGTGTCAGGCTGCCGTCACCCTGCTCCATGTGGTGGAGTACTATCAGCACGAGTTCAATGTTGATGTCTACCTCCCCGACCTTGATGTTGAGCAGGAGCTGATCGAACAGGCCCGACAGAAGCTGCAGGGTGTTGCAGAGAGGATGGGGAGCCCCGATGCACGGCAACTGGTTGAGATCGGCTCCCCAAAGAGTGAGATTGTCCGCATCGCCAGTGAACAGGGGTATGACCTGATCATTCTCGGAAGCCATGGGCGTCACGGGCTGGGGCTATTGATGGGGTCGACCGCCAATGGGGTACTGCACCATGCCCCCTGTGATGTGCTGGCGGTTCGTATCCCGGAATAGATGAATCGACCATGGCCGTCTACGCAATTGGAGATATCCAGGGGTGTCTGGATGAGCTGCTGCAGCTGCTTGAGCAGATCCGCTTTGATCCAGCACAGGATCAGCTCTGGCTGACCGGGGATCTGGTCAACCGTGGCCCCAGGTCACTGGAGACCCTGCGCTTTGTCCGCTCCCTTGGGGAGAGCGCCATTACCGTGCTGGGAAACCATGATCTTCACCTGCTGGCCCTCGCAGAGGGAGAGAGGCGCTATACAAGCAAGTTCGATACCCTGTTGCCGATTCTCCATGCAGAAGATCGTGACGAGCTGCTGGAGTGGCTGCGTCACCGCCCGATGCTCCACCATGACAGCCGTCTGGGTTATGTTCTGATCCATGCCGGTCTGCCGCCAGAGTGGAGTCTCGAGCAGGCAGAGCGGCTGGCGAGGGAGCTGGAGCACACCCTGCAGGGAGAGACTCACCATGAGTTCCTCAAGGAGATGTACGGCAACGAGCCTCTGCAGTGGAGGGATGACCTTGAGGGGATGGATCGGCTGCGCTTTATCACCAACTCTCTGACACGCCTTCGCTACTGCTCCGGTGAGGGGGTGCTGGATCTGAAGAGCAAGGGAAAAATCGGATCACAGCCGGAGGGATTTCTGCCCTGGTTCCGTATTCCTGAGCGGGCGAGCCGCAGTGAACGAATCCTCTTTGGCCACTGGTCCACCCTTGAGGTTCGCAGTGAGGAGAGTGTCTATGCACTGGATACAGGGTGCCTCTGGGGAGGGAGACTGACCGCGCTGCAGATCGACTGCGAACCACCGAGGTGGCACAGCATCAACTGTGGGGGGCAACTCGCTCCATGGTAACAAAGCTGTAGGGCCAGCAATTCCTCTCATCGGCAGGGTGATCCTCCCGCGCCACCTCCTCCCACTCCGCCTCCTCCCACTGCGGGAACCAGGCATCCCCCTCAATCTCCAGCTCGATCAGGGTCAGCAGCAGTCGATCCGCCCGTGGCAACAGCTGGCGATAGAAGGACTCCCCCCCCATCACCATCACCTCAGGGGCATCCCCCACAATCTGCAGTGCCTCCTCAATGGAGTGGACCACATCACACCCCTCAATTGCCACGGCAGGGTCACGGGTCACCACAATATTCTGCCGTCCCGGCAGGGGGCGCCCGATGGAGTCATAGGTCTTGCGCCCCATCAGGATCGGCTTGCCCATCGTCTGCTCACGGAAGTGCCTCATGTCCGCCGGCAGATCCCACGGCAGGCTGTTGTCGATCCCGATGACCCGATTGTGGGCCATGGCGGCAATCAGCGTGACCTTTGGCACACTACCCATTGGATGATTCCCGTATTGGCATGAACAGCAGAGTACCGGCCGTTAAACAGCGACCACACCCTTGATATGGGGGTGCGCCTCATAGTCAACCAGCTCAAAGTCCTCGAATTTGAAGTCAAAGATGGAGCTCACCTCCGGATTGATCCTCATCGTCGGCAGAGGATAGGGGTCACGACTCAGCTGCAGATCAGTCTGCTCCAGGTGGTTGGAGTAGAGGTGTGCATCGCCCAGAGTATGGACAAAGTCTCCCACCTTGAGATTACAGACCTGCGCCATCATCATCGTCAGCAGGGCGTAGGAGGCGATATTGAAGGGAACGCCAAGAAAGATGTCGGCACTACGCTGGTAGAGCTGACAGGAGAGCCTCCCATCGGCCACGTAGAACTGGAAGAAGGCGTGGCATGGGGGGAGTGCCATGTTCTCGATCTCCCCCACGTTCCAGGCAGAGACGATAATCCGGCGTGAATCGGGATTGTTCCTGATCTGCTCCACCACCTGGCTGATCTGGTCAATCTGCTCTCCACTGGCCGCCGGCCAGGAGCGCCACTGGGAGCCATAGACGGGGCCCAGCTCACCATTCTCATCGGCCCACTCATTCCAGATCCGTACCCCGTTCTCCTGCAGGTAGTGGATATTGGTCTCGCCAGTGAGAAACCAGAGCAGTTCATGGATGATCGACTTGAGATGACACCTCTTGGTGGTGACCAGTGGAAACCCCTCGGAGAGATCAAAACGCATCTGGTAACCAAAGACGCTCCTGGTGCCGGTTCCGGTACGGTCCTCCTTGACTGTGCCATGGTCCCGGACATGGCGCATAAGATCCAGATACTGCTTCATTCTACCCCCGCTTGGAAAAATTGTGAGGGTAATTTACCACACTTGATGAGGTTCTCTATAGTGGTGAGCGGAGGATTGCAGCTCTCCATTCACCTCCAGAGGGGGCACTCCATTCAATTGCGATGGGCACGAACCCAAAGCACACCCCCCAGCAACACCATCGGCAGGGAGAGCAGCTGCCCCATCGTCAGCCACTCAAAGGCGAGATAGCCGATATGGGCATCGGGTACCCGGGCAAACTCCACCAGGATGCGAAACAGCCCATAGAAGATCAGAAACAGGGCTGAGACCGCCATCATGGGACGTGGCCGGCTGGAGTAGCGCCAGAGAATCAGAAACAGCACCACCCCCTCCAGCAGCACCTCGTAGAGCTGTGTTGGGTGCCTCACCAGCAGCTCTGGATCGGTATAGGGGAAGATCATTCCCCAGGGGAGATCGGTCTCCCTTCCCCACAGCTCGCCATTGATAAAGTTCCCGATACGGCCGGTACCGAGCCCGATGGGGACCAGCGGGGCAACGAAATCGGTCACCTCAAAGAAACCCTTTTCAACCCTGCGCCCAAAGTACCAGAGGGCGAGCAGTACCCCGATCAGCCCCCCATGGAAAGACATTCCCCCCTGCCAGATCTTGAGGATCTCGAGCGGGTTTTGCAGGTAGGCGGCCAGATCGTAGAAGAGGATATAACCGATTCGCCCACCCAGGATCACCCCAAGTGCCGCATAGAAGATCAGATCACCCAGCTGCTCCCGGCTCCAGGGGGTGAGCCCCGTAGCCAGCTCTGTACCCCGGTTGATCCGATAGAGCCCCAGCCCCCAGGCGGCCAGAAAGCCGGCCAGATACATCACCCCGTACCAGTGGACCCGCAAGGGGCCCAGATCGAACCAGGGTTGAATCTCGGGTGCAATCATTACTCACTCAACTCGATGGCAAGAGCCGTCCGGTATAACACTTGATGTACTCGGTCTCGGGGATTGCCGGGTGGACCGGATGGTCCGGCCCCTGGTGCCCCTCCTCCAGCAGGGTGAGGTTGCGGTCAATATGGCGGCTCGCCCCCAACAGCAGGCTCTTCAGCTGGTCTCGCTGCAGATGGTGGGAGCAGGAGGCGCTGATGAGGATTCCATCCCGGCTCAATAGCCGCATCGCCAGCTCATTGATCCGTCGATAGGCCTGCAGACCATTTTTCAGATCCTTGCGCCGTTTGATAAAGGCGGGTGGATCCACAATCACCAGGTCAAATGTCTCACGTGCAGCTCGCAACTCCTTGAGCGCATCAAAGGCATCCCCCTGCAGGGTGGCAACCCGCTCCCCCACACCATTCAGGGAGGCATTGTTGTGAACCTGCTCCAGAGCGGCTCCGGAGCTGTCGACACAGAGCACCTCGCTGGCACCGGCAGTGGCCGCCTGCACCCCCCAGCCACCGATATAGCTGAAGAGATCCAGCACCCGCTGCCCCTCTGCATAGGCACCCATCCGCTGTCGATTCATCCGGTGGTCATAGTACCATCCCGTCTTCTGCCCGGAGAGGAGTGGCGCCTCAAAGCGGGTCCCATTCTCCTCCAGAGCGACACGCTCCGGGGCCTCGCCAACCACCACCTCCAGATGGCGCTCCAGCCCCTCCACCTGACGTGCCGCTGTATCATTCTTCAACACAATGGCCTGTGGCCGAAGCACCTTCTCCAGCGCGGCAACCACCGACTCCCGAACTCGCTCCATCCCGGCAGTGGTGATCTGGACGGAGAGGAGCTCCCCAAAGCGGTCCACAACGAGCCCCGGCAGTCCATCCGACTCCCCATGGACCAGGCGGTAGTGGGGTGTTGGAAAGAGCCGTTCCCGAATCGAGAGCGCCACCTTCAGGCGGTGGGTAATCAGCGACTGGTCCAGTCGATAGGAGGGGTTGCGACTGACCAGGCGGGCCGCAATCAGGGTGTTGGGGTTAAGGTAGCCATTTCCCAGAACCTTGCCATTCGCGGACTGGATCTCCACCTGCTCTCCCGGCTCGAAGCCACTCAATGGGGTTGCCCTGGTATCCACCTCATTGCTGTAGACCCAGAGGTGGCCGGAACGGAGACGGCGCTCCTCGCCCTTTTTCAGTTTCAGTGGTGGCAGTTTGCTCATAGTCAACTTGGTCCATGAAAAAAGGCGCCCGACTGGACGCCTTTCAGTTCAGGTACTCTCTGCTCTCTAGAGATAGAGTGTCATCGTACTGGATGCATCACCCGCCTCATCAAAGAAGGTGGAGGCACCCACAAACTCAACCCCGTCAATAAAGTCGCTCTGCTCATATCCGAACAGCTCTACGGTCATCTGGCAGGCGAGTATCTTCACCTCCATCTCCTGACAGATCTCACGCAGCTCCTCGATTGAGGCCACCCCATGCTTCTGGGTCGACTTCAGCATCATGCTGCTTGCAAACTTCTCGAAACCGGGCATATTGTTCATGAAGAGGTTGGGGAGCTTTGGAGCCCAGTCAATCTTCTGCAGCCACTCGGGACCGAATGGCATCTTCATCGGCATG
Source organism: uncultured Piscirickettsiaceae bacterium (assembly GCA_964344135.1). Lineage (GTDB taxonomy): Bacteria > Pseudomonadota > Gammaproteobacteria > Thiopontia. The sequence goes on along the minus strand of CAYFMF010000054.1, from coordinate 1,937 downwards.
GCCGGGTTGCCCGCCGGGGAGACTCGAAGCTTGCTGGTATCCTTCAGCAGCAGGTTCAGTCCGTAGAAGGTGAAAAACATGGAGACCTCTTTCCCCAGTGCAACGGCCGTGCTGCCCAGGATGAAAGGGGGATAGGCCCAGTCCAGGGTTCCCTTGGTACAGATCATTGCAACTTTTTCGGTTCCAGCCATTTTTCATTCCTCTCGCTATCGATATGAAAAAACGGCCAGAAATTGCTCCAGCCGCTTCTCATGTTCTCAACTCGTGATCAAGACTTCTTGATCATAAAGACAAACTTGCCACCCTCTTCACCAGAGGAGATCAGCTCGTTGCCGGTCTGGTTGCAGAATGCCTCGATATCCTTGACTGAACCGGGGTCCGTTGCAATCACGCGCAGCACCTGACCTGCATCCATGGTGTTGATGGTTTTCTTGGTGCGCAGTATTGGCAGGGGACAATTGAGTCCGGATGCGTCCAGTTCTTGATCAAAATCAGCCATTCTTTACTCTCCATACGTCTGTTAAGCTATTGAAAGATGCAATTATGCCCCAAAACCATCTTGAGATACACAATCGTCCGAAAAATATGAGGCGCTACTTATATTACATCAGGGTGAAAATGGCAAGTTTTCGGCCCATTTTATCGATCACCCTTGCGGGGTTGCTCCTGTTCACCCCCACCTTGCAGGCCGGGGAGATCAGGCTTCCCTCTCTGGGGGGAGATGCCACGGCCTCCATCCTCTCCGCTGAGCAGGAGCAGCTTCTTGGGGAATCCTTCATGCGTTCGCTGCGCGAGCAGGTCACCATCATCGAGCAGCCAGTGATCCACCACTACATCCAGGCACTGGGGGAGAGGCTGGTCCTCCATAGCGATACTCCCGAAAAAAAATATACCTTTCTGGTGGTCGACAACCCCTCCATCAATGCCTTTGCCGGCCCAGCCGGAATCATCGGGGTCCATAGCGGCCTGATTGAGTTGGCAGCCAGCGAGGGGGAGCTGGCAGCGGTCCTCGCCCATGAGATTGCCCATGTCAGCCAGCGCCATCTGATGCGCAGACTGGAGAGCCAACAAGACCTCTCAATCCCAACCATCGCCACCGTTCTGGCTACCGTTGTGGCCGCCACTGCCAGCCCAGAGGCTGGAGAGGCGGTTGCTGCAACGGCTACCGGCCTCTCACTGCAACAGCAGATTAACTTCACCCGCGGCAATGAGCAGGAGGCAGACCACATCGGGATGAAAATTCTCCATCAGGCCGGTTATGCTCCATCCAGTATGCCGGCATTCTTCAGAAAGCTGCAGAAGAGAACCCGGGGCAGTGGTGGTACGCTTCCGGAGTATCTGCGCACCCACCCGCTGACCCTCTCAAGGGTTGCCGATGCAGAGGGGCGTGCCGCACAGTACCCCCCCCAGGAGATCATGGAGGATGAGACCTTCCACCTGATCCGTCATGCTCTTCGTGTCGACCGCTTCAACAATCCACCAGTCGCGGTCCGCCACTACAGAAAGCAGCTACAGGAGGTGGCCGGCTCGCCACTTCGGGAGAGGTCTCAATATGGGTTGGGCATCGCACTGCTGCAGGCGGATCGCCCGGCCGAGGCTCTACAGCAGCTGTTGCCGCTGCTACAGAGCTGGCCGGACCAACCTGTTCTGACTATCGCCGTTGCCTATGCAGAGGTAGAGAGCGGAGATCCTGACGCAGCACGGGAGAGGATCCGGCAACTGAACAGCCTCTATCCAGCCCACCTGCCGCTGGTTCTTGCCCATGTTGAGCTGCTGCTCCAGACACGCCGGCTGGATGAGGCAATTCATCTCCTGGAGCAACGACTGAGTCAGCTGCCCAACTCTCCGATGCTCTACCAACAACTGGCCACGGCCCATGCCCAGGCCAACCACCCGGCAGAGTCTCACCTTGCCCAGGCGGAGTACCACTTTCTGAG
>CAYFMF010000053.1:0-10619 GCA_964344135.1 uncultured Piscirickettsiaceae bacterium | reverse complement strand
GAAATTCCCGCTTGTGATCCGCTCCACCTCCTCCAGACTCCAGCCACGCAGTTCCGCCACCCTCTCCGCCACCTGGCGCAGATAGGCGGGCTGGTTGGGCTTTCCGCGATAGGGAACCGGCGCCAGGTAGGGGGAGTCGGTCTCGATCAGCAGTCGATCCTGCGGCACCTTTTTCACCACCTCACGCAGCTCGGCGGCACTGTTGAAGGTGATGATCCCGGAGAAGGAGATGTAGAAGCCGAGATCGAGCGCCTGGCTCGCCATCTCCCAGTTTTCGGTAAAACAGTGCATCACCCCGCCACACTGCGCTGCCCCCTCCTCGCGCATGATGCGGATCGTATCCTCTCGTGCCTCACGGGTGTGGATGATCAGTGGCTTGCTGCACGCCCTGGCTGTCCGGATATGGGTGCGGAAGCGGTTGCGCTGCTGCTCCAGCTTCTCCTCATCCGTCACATAGTGGTAGTCAAGCCCGGTCTCACCGATCGCAACCACCCTGGGGTGGTCTGCACGCCGCAGCAGATCCTCAGGGGTTGGTTCGGCCATCTCCATCTCGTTGGGGTGGACACCAACCGATGCAAAAACCCTTTTATCAGAGCTTGCTATGCGTAATACCTCATCAAAGTTCTCAAGGTCGATAGAGACATTGAGAAAGCCATCAACCCCCGCCTCCGCTGCACGAGCCAGTGCATCCCCAAGGCTCTCCCCCTGCGGGATCCGGAGTCGATCAAGGTGACAGTGGGAGTCGATCACCGGAAACTGCTCCAACTCAACAGCAGATCCGCAAACAGCAGCTCCTTGTTGACCGGTGTGGTTGAGAGGCTGAGCGCATGGTTCACCTTGTCATGGAAGAGGAAGAGCTTTTTCTGCTCAACGCCGTTCAGCAACTGGTGCAGTGGGGAGATGGTTTCAGGGAGACCCACGCCGGACCCTCCCTTGATGATTGCCACCACCCACTGCTGCAACCAGCGCAGTGTAGTCGTCGGATCGAGCTTCTTGTTGCTCCAGCGGTGGGCCACCTGAATCGGGTTGGCCTCCCCCTGCAGCAGCGCAACCAGCTCTCCGCCCATGCCGTGGAAGTGGTCCAGCTGATCCGACTCCGAGAGTTGCAGCGCCCTCAGTGGCGCCCCCTCGGCAAGCTGAAGAACCTGCTCAGCCTGCTCCCGACTCTCCAGTTGCTGCTGCAGCCACTGCAGTGCAACCTCTCTGGAGGGGGGCGGGAAGGCCACCTGTTGACAGCGGCTGCGGATGGTCGGCAGCAGCGATGCGGGCGCATGGGAGACCAGAATCATCACCGCATCACCCGAGGGCTCCTCCAGGGTCTTCAGCAGGCTGTTGGCCGCATTGCGGTTCATCGACTCGGCCGGGGCGAGGATCACCATCTTGCGGCTGGAGATCTGGGGTGTATAGGAGAAGGCCTCCACCATCTCCCGCACCTGATCCACAGCCAGCACCTGCTTCCCCTCCTCCGGCCTTAACAGGTGAAGGTCAGGATGGGTATCGGCCTCAAACAGGCTACATGATCCACAGCTGCCACACCCCTCTCCAGAGTCGAGACGCTGTTCACAGAGCAGGCCTCTTGCCAGTGCCATGGCAAAACGGTTTTTCCCCGTCCCCTCTGGTCCATGGAAGAGCAGCGCATGGGGCACACTCCGCTGCTGGATTCGCTTCTGAAATTCACTCCAGATCGCTCTCTGCCAGGGAAGAATACCCTTCATCAACTGCCCCCCTCAGCCAGCGCCTGCTCAACAAAGGGGGAGAGCTGCCGCTCAATCTCATGCTCTACCTGTTCCAGCGTAAGCGATGTATCCACGACACGGAAACGGTGCGGGAACTGCGCCGCACGCTCGAGATAGGTTGCCCGCACCCGATGGAAGAAGGCGATCTCCTCCTTCTCGAAACGGTCCAGCGCACCCCTCTTGCCGGCACGCTCCAGCCCGATCTCCGGATCAATATCGAGCAGCAGGGTGAGGTCGGGCTGCAGCCCCTGCTGCACCCACTCCTCCAGTGCTGCAATCCGTTCGGCCGGAATCCCCCGGCCGCCCCCCTGGTAGGCGTGGCTGGCATCGGTAAAGCGGTCACAGAGCACCCAGCTGCCGGAATCCAGTGCGGGAAGGATCAGCTGGGCCAGGTGCTCTGCACGTGCCGCAAACATCAGCATCAGCTCGGCATCCTGCGACATCCCGGTGTGGCGGTGGTCGAGCAGCAGCTCACGAACCTCCTCGCCGAGCGGTGTACCACCGGGTTCCCGGGTCTGCACCACCTCGATTCCATGGGCCTTCAGTTGTGCCGCGACATGGTTGATATTGGTGCTCTTCCCAACCCCCTCGGAGCCCTCAACCGTAATGAATTTTCCTCTCGACATGGGGAAGTTATTCTAGCCAATCCTCACGCCCATGTCTGATACGAATGATGAAAACATCGCCATTATCGATGATCGTATAAATAATGATGTGGGACTGAAATGGGTGAATTCGAACAGGTGGCTTCAATTCAAATCGCTGCTGCGCTGCTTCCGGGTGTTCTGACAGGAACTGGAGTCTCTTCTCAAGCTCAAGATGATAGCGGTCTGCCTGCCGGATGCCAAACAGGGCAGCCCCCTCCAGATAAATTGCGATCACATCCTCTTCTGCTTTTTTGCCAAGGATGTAACTCATCTACGCAAGGATACCTGCTCTCGTGCAATCTCCTGTAGCTCGACCATGGTATGGGTTCCGTACCCACTCTCGATACCTTCCGCAACTCTCTGCTGCATGGCCTCTATCTTCGCAGAGTAATCCTGCTCTTTTCTGATCAGGTCACGGATATAATCGCTTACATTACTGTATCGACCATCTCTATTTGCCTGTTTTTCAACCCAACTCTTCATTACATCAGGCAGAGATATATTCATTGTTGCCATCGGTTTACTCCCTGTTGATTGGCATACTTTAGCAATATTTGCCAAATCCGGAAAGGTTTGTGAGGCGTGTTGCCATCTTGCCCGGCGCAGAAAAACCCTGCTCCCCAAGCTGCCGTATTGGCCAGAGGCCAATCAGACTATTGCTGCAGAAGGCCTCCTCCATCTCATCGAGCTCACTCAGGGCGATCGGACGGATGGTGACGGGGACCCCCTCACTCCGCAGATGTTCGATCAGCGCCCCCCGCATGACGCCGGCAACACCACATTGTGAGAGATCCGGGGTGATGACCTCGCCCCTCCTGACAAAAAAGAGGTTGCTCATGGTCCCCTCAATCAGACACCCCTCCCCATCCATCATCGCCCCCTCGGCAATCTCCGGATCGCTCCACTCACTGCGGGCCAGCACCTGCTCCAGGCGATTGAGGTGCTTGATCCCGGCCAGTGCCGGGTTGGAGCCCAGTCGGGTTTCGCAGAGGTGGAGCCTTGTCCCGGCGGTTCTATTCTCAGCCGGATAGTCTGGCCACGGGGTGAGCGAGAGAATTCGTGTCGGCTTGGGGTGCTCCGGTGGGCGGTATCCACGCCCTCCAGCCCCACGGGTGACGATAATCTTCAGTACGGAACGCTCTGCTGAGCGGGTGGCGATCAGCTGCGCTGCCTCGGCCAGCAGCAGACCCTCATCCGGCGCAGGGATACGGAGACGCAGACAACCCTGCTGCAGGCGCGCCATGTGGCGCCCCCAGAGCTCGGGCCTGCGATCGACAACTGCAATGGTCTCGAAGAGGCCATCCCCATACTGCAACCCGCGATCGATGAGATTAATCTGATCGCTCTCCACCCCATTCACCAGAATCACGACGCTACTCCCAGCGCCATCAACATCCCCTTGGCCTTGGCCCGTGTCTCCTCCAGCTCACGCTCGGGGATGGAATCATGGACAATGCCGGCCCCCGCCCGCAGCGAGATCCTCTCTCCCCGCTGGGTGATGGTTCGTATCAGGATGTTGAGATCCATCTCCCCGTTATGGTTGAGGTAACCGAAGCTTCCTGTGTAGCCACCGCGTGGCTCCATCTCCAGCTCGTCAATGATCTCCATGCAGCGCACCTTGGGACATCCGGTAATGGTACCACCAGGAAAGAGAGCCCGGATCACCTCTCCCGGGGTGACCCCCGACCGCAACTCTCCGCGCACATTGGAGACGATATGGTGCACATGGGCATAGCTCTCCAGCACCATCAACTCATTGACCTCAATCGTGCCCGGCTGGCAGACCCGCCCCAGATCATTGCGTTCCAGATCAATCAGCATGATGTGTTCCGCCTGCTCCTTGGGGTGAGAGAGCAGTTGTGCAGAGAGCTCCTCATCCTCCTGGCTGCTCGCTCCACGGGGGTGAGTGCCGGCGATGGGGCGGGTCTCTGCCACCCCACCAATGACCTGTATCAGCCGCTCTGGTGAGGAGCTGATGATCGCCTCCCCACCCTGCACCGCAAGCCCGGAGAAGGGGGCGGGGTTGGCCCTCCTCAGGCGCCGATAGATCTGGTGGGGTGCAGCTGGTGCAGCCAGTGCTCCATCCCACTGGCGAGAGAGATTGACCTGAAACAGATCCCCCTCAACGATATAGCGCTTGATGCGCTCCACCCCGGAGAGAAACTGTTGCGGGGGCTCCTCGTCAATCCACTCAAACCGGATCTCCTCCTCTGCCACAGGAGGTGGCTGCAGATGCTCCAGATCCGCACGCATCCGGGTGAGATATTGATCCCCCCCCTCTCCAATCAGATAGAGCTGGTCACTGGCATGGTCCCGAAGCATCGCTGCAGGGATACGGGTGGCATAGGCGTGAGAGGGTGGAGGCTGCTCCTTGTTGCGAGAGAGGATCGGCTCAATCTGATGGACCAGCTCATAGTCGAGAAAGAGAAACCAGCCGCCGCGAAAAGGGAGTGACTCGTCGATGTCCTGGCTCTCTGCACCCTGCAACCAGTTGTGGTCAAGCGATCCGAGGAAATCCCCCTCCTCCGCACGAATCGTCTGTTGTGGAAAGGCGAAGAGGATATCCCACCGTGCGCCCCTGCCGGAGGCCGCGCTCTCCAGCAGATAGGGGTAACGCTCCGGATTCGCTGCATGGAGGGCAAGAAGATCCACATCACTGCGGAACCTCTCAACCGAGACACGAGCTCCTGTATCGGTCACATCTTCTTCAGGACAACGGTTCCATTGGTGCCGCCAAAGCCGAATGAGTTGGAGATCGCGGTGTCGATCTTCATCTCGCGTGCTGTATTGGCCACATAGTCCAGGTCACACTCCGGATCCTGGTTAAAGATATTGATGGTGGGTGGGGAGACCTGATCCCGGATGGCCAGGATGGTAAAGATCGCCTCGATCCCCCCCGCCGCACCCAGCAGATGGCCGGTCATCGATTTGGTGGAGTTGACCGCCAGCTTGTAGGCGTGATCCCCAAAGGTCAGCTTGACCGCAGAGGTCTCGGCAATGTCGCCGGCCGGTGTAGAGGTACCGTGTGCATTGACGTAGTCCACCTCATCCGGATTGACCCCCGCATCGGCCAGTGCACTGTCCATGCAACGGGAGGCACCCTCACCGCCCGGAGAGGGAGAGGTCATGTGGTAGGCATCCCCACTCATCCCAAAACCGGTCACCTCGGCATAGATGTTGGCACCACGTGCCCTGGCGTGCTCATACTCCTCCAGCACCAGCACACCGGCACCATCCCCCAATACAAAGCCGTCACGATCCATATCCCAGGGACGGCTTGCGGTTTGCGGGTCATCATTGCGGGTGGAGAGCGCCTTGGCCTGGGCAAATCCACTCAGTCCAACCGGACAGGTGGCATTCTCGGCACCACCGGTGATCATCACATCGGCATCACCATAGGCGATCATCCGTGCGGCATCGCCAATACTGTGGGTTGCGGAGCTGCAGGCGGTCACAATGGCGGTATTGGGCCCCTTGGCACCGATCAGGATCGAGAGGTTGCCGGAGACCATGTTGATGATATTGGAGGGGACAAAGAATGGAGAGACCTTTCTGGGGCCACCGTTGACCAGTGAATCCCTGCCCTTCTCAATTCCGGGCAACCCTCCAATGCCGGAACCGACTGAGACACCGATCCGTGCGGCATTCTCCTCGGTCACCTCCAGTCCGGAGTCACGAAAAGCCTGGACTCCGGCCGCCATCCCGTAGTGGATGAAGGTATCCATCTTGCGCAGATCCTTCTTGCTCAGATACTCCAGCGGATCAAAAGTCTCTTTGATCGAACAGGAGAAGGTAACCGGGAATTCGGCGGCATCGAAGTGAGGAACCGGACCGGCCCCACTGACACCAGCCAGAATATTCTTCCAGCTCTCCTCTACGCTGTTTCCAACCGGAGAGACCATCCCCATCCCTGTTACAACAATGCGTCTGTCACCCTTCATCTTGCTTCCTTGTCAATCAAAAAGAGCCGCACTTCAGACCTGAAGTGCGGCTCCTGGCAGCCTTTACAACATCGTCATGAAAACGATATCAGTATAGTGGTTATCCGTTCGCCTTGTTGACGTAGTCAATCGCCTGCTGAACAGTGGTGATCTTCTCAGCCTCATCATCTGGAATCTCACAACCAAACTCCTCCTCAAGAGCCATGACCAGTTCAACAGTGTCCAGAGAGTCAGCACCCAGATCATCCACGAAAGATGACTCCGTTGTGATCTCGCCCTCATCAACACCCAACTGCTCTGCAACAATTTTGGTAACCTGTTCTTGAATATCGCTCATTTGAATCCTCTACGATTTGTTGTTTATGTCTCGTTAATTTTACAACGGTGGTTGAAAAACTGTGGCCAATTTTACCACCATCTTCCCCGTTGCAAAATAGTATTTACTACATGTGTAGTTACTACATGTACATTCCGCCATTAACATGGAGTGTCTGCCCGGTGATATAAGCCGCCTCTTCTGAAGCGAGGAATCCAACCGCACTGGCGATATCTCCGGGCTGGCCCAGTGTTCCCAGAGGGATCTGGCCCTTCAGTGCATCCCTCTGCTCCTCTGGCAGTGCCTGGGTCATGTCGGTATCGATAAAGCCGGGGGCAACCGTATTCACGGTGATTCCGCGCGAGGCGACCTCGCGTGCCAGCGCCTTGCTGAACCCCATCACTCCCGCCTTGGCGGCGGCATAGTTGGACTGCCCCGGATTCCCCATTGCACCCACAACCGAGGTGATGCTGATGATCCGGCCGGTACGTGCCTTCATCATGCCGCGCAGGCAGGCCTTGGAGACGCGGTAGATGGAGGTGAGATTGGTCTCCATGATCGCTGCCCACTCCTCCTCCTTCATCCGCATCAGCAGGTTGTCACGGGTGATCCCGGCATTATTGACCAGAATGGTTACGGCACCCTGCTCATCGGCAATCCGCTTGATCAATGCGTCAACAGCCTCACCATCGGTGACGTTGAGATTCATCCCCTCTCCCCGAATCCCCGCCTCACCCATGTAGGCACTGATCTTCTCTGCACCCGCATCGGAGGTGGCGGTACCCACCACATAGGCACCCATCGCCCCCAGCTTCAGGGCAATCGCCTGGCCGATTCCGCGACTGGCTCCCGTTACCAGGGCAACCTGGCCATCAAGGCTTGCAGCACTACTCATGACTCTTCTCCATTGATTGTATTGAGGGCAGTTTCCATGCTCCCGGTGTCAAACAGTGCCATCGCCTTTATCCCACGGTCGATTCGCTTGTTGAGTCCAGCCAGCACCTTTCCCGGCCCACACTCGACAACCGCATCGACACTCTCCTGCTTCATCTGCAGAACCGTCTCCACCCAGCGAACCGGGTTGTAGAGTTGCCGGGCCAATGCGCCGCGAATGGCATCCGGATCCTGCTCGGCTTTCACATCCACATTATTGATTACCGGAATCTCTGGCGAGTTGATCTCAATCGGTTCCATCACTGCAGCAAAACGGTCCGCGGCCTCACGCATCAGTGAGGAGTGCGAGGGGACACTGACCGGAAGAGGAAGTGCCCGCTTGGCACCGGCCTCCCTGGCCAGCTCAATCGCACGTCCCACACCATCTGCACTGCCGGCAATCACCACCTGCCCCGGGGAGTTGAAGTTGACCGCCTCAACAACCGATGGGGCAGATGAGGCGTCACTACAGATGGAGCGTACCCGATCATCCTCCAACCCCAGAATGGCCGCCATGCCACCCTCACCCTCCGGGACCGCCTCCTGCATCAGGCGTCCCCGTTCAGCAACCAGCCTTACCGCATCGCCAAACTGGAGCGCTCCTGCAGAGACCAGCGCCGTATACTCACCAAGGCTGTGTCCAGCCATTACCGCAGGGCGGGCACCACCCATCTGGTTCCAGACTCTCCAGGTGGCGATACCGGCGGTCAGCATTGCCGGCTGTGTATTGGTGGTCTGGTTGAGCGCCTCCACGGGCCCCTCCTGCACCAGACTCCAGAGATCGAACCCCAACACATCGGAGGCCTCACCAAAGGTCTCGGTTACGACAGGGTGATTTTCAGCAAGATCGGCCAGCATGCCGACAGACTGCGACCCCTGCCCGGGAAATACAAATGCTAGTCTCATAAGTTGGTATTGTTCCCTATGGTTAATCGTTTCAACAGTAACTTCTCAACAGGCCCATGTGCCACTCTGACGCCATGCACTCCAGGCACATCCATCAACTACATGCGGGCGAGGACGGACCCCCAGGTGAAGCCACCACCAAAGGCCTCCATCAGCACCGTCTGCCCCTCCTTGATTCTTCCACTCCGCACCCCTTCGTTGAGCGCCAGTGGCACCGAGGCGGCAGAGGTGTTGCCGTGATCCTGAACCGTGAGGATGACATGCTCCATCGACATCTTCAGCTTTTTTGCCGTTGCCGCAATGATCCGCACATTGGCCTGGTGAGGGACCAGCCAGTCAACATCGCTCTTCTCCATCCGGTTGTGTTCCAGGGTCTCATCCACGATGCGGCCCAGGGTATTGACCGCCATCTTGAAGACCTCATTCCCCTTCATCTCGATATAGGGCTCGCCATCATAGCCCTGTGAGATTCCACCGGGAACATGGAGCAGCTCCTCATATTTTCCATCTGCATGGATATGGGTGGAGAGGATGCCCGGCTCTTCCGAGGCCTTGAGGATCACCGCACCCGAGCCATCCCCAAAGAGAATGGCGGTTCCACGATCACTCCAGTCCACAATCCGGGAGAGGGTCTCGGCACCCACCACCAGCGCACACCTTGCCGAACCGGCACGGATAAAGTTATCCGCAACGGAGAGCGCATAGACAAAACCGGTACAGACCGCCTGCACATCAAAGGCCGGGCAACCATGGATATCGAGCCGCTGCTGCAACAGACAGGCGGTACTGGGAAAGATCTTGTCCGGTGTGGTGGTTGCCACAATGATCAGATCAATCTCGCCGGGATCGACTCCGGCAGCCTCAATCGCCTGGCGCGAGGATTGCTCTGCCAGATCACAGGTGGTCTCATTCTCGGCAGCAATGTGACGGGTACGGATACCGGTTCGGGCAACGATCCACTCATCGGATGTGTCCATCATCCGTTCCAGGTCCGCATTGGTGCGAACCGCCTCAGGCAGATATCCGCCCGTACCCACAATACGTGAATAGGTCACTCTCTTCCCTCAACCAGTGTGCGATGCAGGTGTGCATCAATCTTCTCTGGAACCGCATGCTCAACCTCTGCAATCGCCACACGGATTGCATTGCTGAACCCCATGATATCGGTGCCACCGTGACTCTTGACCACGATGCCACGCAGACCCAGCAGACTGGCTCCATTGTAGTTGCGGGGTTCAATGCGGCTGCGGAAGGCTCTGAGAACGGGGAGCGCAACCAGTCCGGAGATTTTCGTCAGCAGATTGCGACCAAACCCGGATCGGATGAAGTGGCTCACCATATGGGCCAGCCCCTCACTCGCCTTGAGGGCAATGTTGCCAACAAAGCCATCACAGACCACCACATCAACCGTCCCCTTGTAGATATCATCCCCCTCAACAAAACCGTAGTAGTTGAGGTCACTCTGTACCATCAGCTCAGCGGCCTGCTTGACCACCTCGTTGCCCTTGATCTCCTCCTCGCCAATATTGAGCAGGCCGATCGAGGGCGACTCCTTTTCCGTAATCGCGGTTACCAGCTCCGCGCCCATAACGGCAAACTGGAAGAGACTCTCTGGGGTTGCATCGACATTGGCACCAAGGTCCAGCATGTAACTGGTACCCCGCACAGTGGGGAGTGCGGCACAGATTGCGGGACGATCAATCCCGGGCAGCATCTTGAGCACAAAGCGCGAGGTCGCCATCAGTGCACCGGTATTCCCTGCGCTCACACAGGCACCAGCCTCTCCCTCCTTGACCAGATTGAGTGCAACACGCATGGAGGAGTCCCTCTTCTTGCGCAGCGCACTGGATGGAGACTCATCCATCTCCACCTTCTCGGAGGCGTGCTGAATCCGGATTCGCTCCCTCAGGGAGCTCTTCTCCTGCTGCAGACGTGCAGCGATCTGATCCTGATCTCCGACCAGAATCAGATTCAGGGTTCGGTACGCTTGAAGCGCCTGAAGGGCGGCAGGAATGGTGACATCCAGCCCGGCATCTCCCCCCATGGCATCAATGGCAATTGATGTTGTCACTGCCCTTCTCCGGCCTCAGGTTGCGCAAGAGAGAGGAAGGGTGACAGATCTTCTACCACTGTAAGTTGA
>CAYFMF010000052.1:1650-10725 GCA_964344135.1 uncultured Piscirickettsiaceae bacterium | reverse complement strand
CCGGTAAAGCTGAACAGGATTCGGTCGCTCCATAGGCTGAGCATACCATGGAACATGGGGTGGACTGGCATCAGGGATATGACTTGACACCAGTCAGCGCAGAGAACAGTCAGGAATTCAGTTTCTGCTCTACCCGCAGCAAACGCTCTCTCGCCTCGGTGGCAATGGGCCTGAGTGCCTCGAACTCGGAGAGTCCGAGAAACAGCTGAGGATCGAGAATCTCCACCTGGATTTTTCCTGCACCATCCTGACGCACCACTACGTTACAGGGAAGTAGCGCACCCACACTGGGGTCGGCATCAATGGCCCGTGAGGCGAGTGGTGGATTGCAGGCACCAAGAATCTGGTATGGCGGCATATCGCGATCGATCTTCTTCTTCAGTGTTGCAGAGACATTGATCTCGGTCAACACACCAAACCCCTCCCCCTTCAACGCCTCGGTTACCTTCTCAATTGCCTCATCAAAGCTGCAATTCATCTCCACTGCAAATGTATAGCTCATCTCCATCTCCTTGTCACAAGTTACTGTTCCACGTTTTCCCGATATTCCATGTCAGGGGATAACCACCGTTAACCCATACTGCACCCAATCCTCCATTCCGCCACGAAAGTAGCGAATCCTTTTGGCGGGATAACCTTCGGCCAACAGGCCACGAATGGCTGCCGGGGATTGGCCGCACCAGTTTCCGTTGCACCAGAACACCAGCAGCACTGCATCGGAGAAGTCCCACCCCTGGCCACTCTCTCTGACACCGAAACCCTCCAGAACATCGGCGATATCCAGCTCGGTAGCACCAGCCCGACGGTTGAGCTGAGTATAGGGGAGGTTAACCGATCCGGGGATGGTCCCCCTCGCATGCCAGTCCGGGGTGCGGGCATCAATCAACGCCCCCTCCCCTACCGCCAGCTCGGTCTGCATGAAATCGACCAGCTCACGAATTCCGATAGTCTCCACACCAGGGGCAGCCTGGATCGGCTGCACACAGAATGGGGGGCAGGGACGGGAGGTACGGGCAAAGTCTCCAGTTATCACAGCGGCGGAGTCCTGGTTACGCTGCACCTCAATAGTCTCTTCTCCATGGTCCACCTCAAGGGAGTGGAGGCTCTTTGTGATATTGACCTGGGCATGGGCCAGGCTGGCGGCAAGGATCAGAAAGATCCAGATGAGAACTCTCTCCAGGGTGGTTTTCAATTTGTACTCTCCAATTCAGGCTCCTAGTTACAGCATCCATCTCTATCCCGATTCTCCTTCCCACCCTGCAACTGGATGGGCGGACAGGGGACCGTTCCATAGGAGCAGAAGACGCAGCAATCCCCGGGGAGCGGCTTGATGACCTCATCACACCCCTCACATTGATAGAACCACTGACATGCATCGGTGGGCATCTGCTCCTCCTTCCTGTGCCCACAGTGCGGGCAGGTGATCACTGAACGGTACTCAATCTCCACTCTTCACTCCCAATGGCTTGCAAAGGATCTCGAGACGCTATAGTACTACGACCGTGGCCTGATCACTCACAATCCGTGAAAAAGGGTCGGGCACCTGTCCAATCTCTTCCCTGTAATAATTTGTTATGGAGAAACGTCTTGTCTTGAGTATCAGAAAGACTCAGAATCGACACTGAAGAAGAACAACATCAAGGATTGAATACTGTGTGCGGAATTGTTGGCGCAATTGCAAACAGGGACACCGCTCCGATACTGCTGGAGGGGCTGAGACGACTGGAGTATCGTGGTTATGACTCCGCCGGAATTGCGGTGCTGGATGGGCATAACCAGATCCAGCGGGTCCGTGAGCTGGGCAAGGTGGCCACACTGGAGGATGCCATTGGAGAGTGCCAACTGGATGGCTCCATCGGCATTGCCCATACCCGCTGGGCAACCCACGGAATCCCCTCCCCCAACAATGCACACCCCCATGTCGCCAACAACCGGGTGGCCGTGGTCCACAACGGTATCATCGAAAACCACCAGACACTGCGGGAGCAGCAGATTGAGCAGGGTTTTCGATTCACCTCGGATACCGACACCGAAACCATCGTCCACCAGATTGAGCTCTATCTGCAGCAGGGAGAGAACCTTGCTGACGCCGTTCAGAGTAGCACCCGGGATCTTGAGGGGGCCTATGCCCTTGGGGTGATCAGTCCGGCTGATCCCGATCTGCTGGTCACAACCCGTCTCGGCAGTCCGCTGGTGATCGGGCTCGGTGAGGGTGAAAACTTCATCGCCTCCGACAGCTCCGCACTACTCCCCTTCACCAACCGCTTCATCTATCTGGAGGACGGGGATCTTGCAGAGATCCGTCCCGACTCGGTTACAGTCATCGACCGGAATGGCTCCCGAATCGAGCGCACGATCCACACCTCCACCCTCTCTGCAGACTCCACTGACCTCGGCCCCTATGCCCACTACATGATCAAGGAGATCTACGAACAGCCCAATGCCATTGCGGAGACCCTGGAGGGGCGTCTCCACAACAGTCAGGTGATGAAGGGGATCTTTGGCCATGAGGCAGGCGCCATCTTTCGTGACACCCGGCAGATCCAGATTCTGGCCTGTGGCACCAGTTACCATGCAGGGATGGTGGCACGCTACTGGTTCGAACGCACCCTCAACATGCCCTGTACAGTCGAGATTGCCAGCGAGTTTCGCTACCGCAGGCCGGTCCTGCTGGATGGAACCCTGACCGTCACCCTCTCCCAATCCGGGGAGACGGCCGATACCCTGGCCGCCCTGGCCGAGGTCAAGAAGCGGGGGGTTCACCAGACCCTCGCCATCTGCAATGTGCCCGAGAGCTCACTGGTACGCGAATCCACCCTCACTCTGATGACCCATGCCGGCCCGGAGATCGGAGTCGCCTCCACCAAGGCCTTCACCACGCAACTGGTAGCACTGCTGCTGTTGGTACTGGCCATTGGCCGGGAACAGTCCATTCTGGAGGAGGAAGAGGAGAGTGAGGTCGTGGAGGCACTACGCAAACTGCCACGCCAGATCGAGCAGGTACTGCTGAGTGACGAACCCATTCAGAAGATGGCCAGCCACTTTGCCGACAGGGAGCACGCCCTCTTTCTGGGTCGCAACCGCATGTACCCGATTGCGATGGAGGGGAGCCTGAAGCTGAAGGAGATCTCCTACATCCATGCCGAGGCCTACCCCGCTGGCGAGCTGAAACATGGTCCTCTGGCACTGGTCGATGAGAAGATGCCAATCGTGGCCATTGCACCCACTGATGCCCTGATGGAGAAGTTGCGCTCCAACCTGGAGGAGGTGCGGGCCCGCAACGGGGAGCTCTTCGTCTTTACCGATACCGGCTCTCACTTTGAGAGCAGTGATGGCATCCACACCCTGGCCATCACAGAACCGGCCAGTTACTTTACCGCACCGATCCTCTTCACGGTGCCACTACAGCTTCTGGCCTACCATGTGGCCCTGATCAAGGGGACCGATGTGGATCAGCCACGCAACCTGGCGAAGTCGGTCACCGTGGAGTAGTCGGGGTCACCCCTTCATCTCCAGGTTTCTGGAGACAATCTCATAGAGATCCTTCGAGAGAGCGTCTGCGCCAATAATACGCTGCAGCTCTGCCTTCATCTTCTTCTGACGCCCCGCGTCAAAACATCTCCAGCGGTTGAATGCCCCAGCCATCCGTGCAGCCACCTGTGGATTGAGCGAATCGAGCCTCAACACCTGATCACCCAGGATCCGATAACCCTCACCAGTGGCATCATGGAAGTGGAGCTGATTCGCATGCGCAAAGAGACCAACCAGCGAACGGACCCGGTTGGGGTTGGTGATCTCGAAGTCGGGATGGTCCAGTAGTGCCTCAATACGACTGATGGTTCCCGGCAGCTGGGACCCGGCCTGCAGCGCAAACCACTTGTCGATCACCAGCCGCTCCCCCTGCCACTTGCGGTAGAAGTGGTCCAGCGCACTGTCACGCACCGCCCCCTCTACCTGCTCCAGTGCAGAGAGCGCCCCCATCTCTTCGGTCATGTTGCGGGCCTGCTCCAGCTGCCGGGAGGCCAGGGCGATCACCTCTTTATCCTGCAGCCTCATCAACAGGGCCAACAGCTGGTTGCGCAGGGCACGGCCTGCCGGCTCATCGGGGTTGAGCTGATGATAGAGCTCCACCATCTGCTGCTGGAAGCGCCCGGCAACTGCATGAATGAACTGCTCACGAACCATGTGGATCGCCTCAACATCCACCACATCCATCTTCTCTGAGAGCCAGCGCTCGGTTGGCAGAATCAGCGCCTCCGTCGTCAGGGCCGGATCCGTCCGTGCATCCTCCAGAATGACCCCAACCGCATCGAGCCAGACCTCATCCACGGCCACTGCACCACCCTGCCGGTGCGCCTCAATCTGCCCCAACAGCAGTGACTCTGCAATCTGCTGACCCGCCTCCCAGCGGTTAAATGGATCCGAATCGTGCGCCATCAGGAACTGCTTCTCCTCTCTGGTATGGGCAGTCTGCAACAGAACAGGAGCGGAGAACCCTCGCAGAATGGAGGGGATCACACCGGCCGGAACCTCTCTGAAGGTGTAGTGTTCAGTCAGCTCCCGCAATTCAAGGATACGTGTCTGTTCCGGCAGAAGATCCCTCCCGTCCACAGAGAGCAGCCCAACCGCAACCGGAATATGGAGGGGCTGCCATGTTGAGTGCTCCTCTTCCGTGAGTGATTTCGGGGGGTGTTGATGGAGGGTCAGTGAGAGTGTCCCGGATTCCGGATCATGGCTCCACTCTGCCTTCAGCTCCGGTGTCCCCTTCTGCCAGTACCAGTTCATGAACTGATCCAGGCTGCGACCCGAGGCCTCCTCCATGCAGCGAACGAAATCCTCAACCGTTACCGCCTCTCCATCATGGCGTTCAAAATAGAGATCCATCCCGTTGCGATACTGCCCGGGACCCAGCAGGGTGTGCTGCATCCGTACCACCTCGGCACCCTTCTCGTAGACGGTAACTGTGTAGAAGTTACTGATCTCGATATAGTGGTCGGGACGAACGGGGTGTGCCATGGGGCCGGCATCCTCGGCAAACTGAGCGTTTCTCAACAGCCGCACATCCTGGATGCGCTTCACGGCACGGGAGTTGTGGTCTGCCGTAAACTCCTGATCCCGAAAAACGGTCAGCCCCTCCTTGAGGCTGAGTTGAAACCAGTCACGACAGGTGATGCGATTGCCGGTCCAGTTGTGAAAATACTCATGGCCGATCACACCCTCGATATTGATGTAGTCGCTGTCGGTCGCGGTCTCCGGTTTCGCCAGCACAAACCTGGAGTTGAAGATATTGAGACTCTTGTTCTCCATCGCCCCCATGTTGAAATCATCCACCGCAACAATATTGTAGAGATCCAGATCATATTCACGCCCGTAGACCCTCTCATCCCACTCCATTGAGCGCTCCAGTGAGGCCATTGCATGGTCACACTTGTCGATGTTGTGGGGTTCGGTAAAGATCCGCAGCGTCACCTCTCTTCCAGAGGCGGTTGTAAACTGGTCCTGGATCCCCTTGAGGTTGCCTGCCACCAGGGCAAAGAGATAGGCGGGCTTGGGAAATGGGTCCTCCCAGGTAATCCAGTGGCGGCCATCGGGATAACCACTATGGGCCGTCTGGTTGCCATTGGAGAGCATCACCGGACAGATTGCCGGGTCGGCAGCAATGGTGACGCTGAATTTTGACATCACATCGGGGCGGTCCGGAAAGAAGATGATCTTGCGAAACCCCTCTGCCTCGCACTGGGTACAGAAGATGGGGCCAGAGCGGTAGAGCCCCTCCAGCGAGGTGTTCTGCTCAGGATGAAGTCGGGTCTCCATCTGCAGAATAAAGCGCTCCGGGACATTCGGAATGGTCAGGGTCTCCCCCTCCCGCTGGTACTGCTCCTCCTGCAGTGCCACGCCATCGAGGTGAAGTGAGACCAGCTCCTGCTCCCCCCCATTGAGTAGCAGTGGTGCATCAGGCAGCCCAACTGGATTGACCTCAACCTTCAGGCTCGCCCTGACCCTGGTCTCCTTCTCGCCAAGATCAAAGAAGAGGCGAACCTCCGGAATCAGGTGGTTTGGAGGGGCATACTCCCTAAGCCAGGTCGTCTCTGGTGGTCTGTTTGCGGTTGATGAGCTCATTTGGGATTCCTGTTTACGACTTCAGACAATCGGCCTATCATCCCGCATTCAGCAATAAAGGAAAACCGCCCAATGGCCAGAAAAATCAAAATCTACAGTACCGGGACCTGCCCCCGCTGTGACAAATCCAAACAGCTGCTCACCAAGTGGGGGATCTCATACACCGAGGTACGTGTCGATCAGTCACAAAAGGGGCTGAAGGAGATGCTGAAGCGGACCAACAACGCGCGCACGGTTCCACAGATTTTTCTTGGAGATGAACATATCGGTGGGCTGGATGAGCTGACCGAGGCCCACATGGATGGGGAGCTGGACGGCATCCGCTAGTACCTTGTCCGGAGGAGTCCTTACTCTTTTTCAGGCAACCCCTCGTTGATCTTCAGGGTAAAGCGCTGCTCTCTTTTTTCAGAACGGGGCTCTGGCCCGCACCGCCTGATCTGCTGACGATAGCGCTGCTGAGTCCCCCTGACCCTGCTGGCCACCTCCATCAGGCGTGGATGTCTCTTGTACTCCCCGCTCAAGAAGCCGCGGTGCCCTTCATGGTAGGCGAGGTAGAGGTGGTAGCCATCATTCCTGGATAACTGCAGGCTGCGGTGGGTCCGGTTGAGGTACCAGCCGACAAAATCTGCTGCATCCAGGAACTCATCCCGCTCTGCGTCAGAGTTTCCACTCTGCTCCTGGTACTCGGCCCAGGTCCTGTCAAGCGCCTGGGCATACCCATAGGCACTGGAGAGCCGCTTTCCCGGAATGAATCCAAGATAGTATCTGCGCGGTGCTCGAGCCTCCCCCCTGAAGCTGGATTCATGACGGATAACCGCCATGATCACCTCCTGCGGGATCCCCCAGCGCTCCACCACACCGGCCATCCCCTCCTCCCACTGGGGATGGGTCTGGTAGATGGAACAGAGGTCATCAACATCCATCTTCTGAGAGCCACAACCGGCAGTGAGGAGCAGCAAGAACAGGAGAGGGAATAGTGTAGAAAGACGCAACATTTTAGAGGTTATCGGTTTTCCAGTATGAAAGGCCGTTTGCAGTATCCGGTGTCAACAAGATACCATACGATCACTATCAACGGATCAGAATAACGATAACAATGAAAAGAAGATACCTTACACTGCTGGCCCTGCTCCTTGTTTCACCCCTCTCCACTGCCGACGACCCGACTGCCAATGGTCTCTGGGTCCACCATAGCGTGCAAGAGGAGTTTGAGACCATCAGGGAGTATATTGGTGAGGCCATCACCAACCAGGGGCTGGTGATTGCCCACACCTCCGATGTTGCCGGGATGCTCGATCGAACCGGAAAGGATCTGGTCTCCCGGGTCCAGGAGGGTGCAGAGAAGGTGATGGAGATGGCACGCAACCCCATGGGGGTGATAAGTGGCAAGAGCAGTGAAACCGAAAGCACTCTCTCCGCATCAACCTTTCTACAGTCTGAGGTGATCGAGTTCTGCAGTGCCCGCCTTTCACGCAAAATGACAGATGCAGACCCGGCGAATGTGATCTTCTGTCCATACTCGATTGCACTCTACACAACCTCTGCCGACCCCGAAACAGTCCACATCTCCTATCTGCAGCTCTCAAAGATTGGCTCTGAACGGTCCCGTTCCGTGTTGGAAGAGGTAGAGGAGATGCTGTCACAGATTGTCAGCGAGGCGACTGAATAACCCTCCATGCCATACCCCTCCACCCTGCTGTTTTCAGCATTACTGCTTCTGGGCAGTGCAATCGTGGGCGAGCCTCGTGCTGAGGCTGATACCGAGACCCTGCAGCAGCACAGGGAACAAGATCACAAGGCGGTATCGACCGAAACCAACCACAGGCAGATCCCCGATTTTCGCAGCATCAAGGATCGGACCATACGCAAGCGTGCATTCATTCAGACCATTACGGAACATGCTCGCCCCATTCTCCACCGCATAGAGAAGGAGCGGACGGTACTCCTGAGCCTCTATCTCCGTTACCGCTCAGGAGATGAACTGACCAGTGAAGAGCAGCGCTGGATCCTGGAGCTCGCAACAATTCGCAAGGTCACGAAGTTTGACTCTGACAACGAGAAGAGGTGGACCGAGCTGCTCAGACGGACAGACGGCATCCCCCTCTCCCTGATCATTGCACAGGGGGCGCTGGAGTCGGCCTGGGGAACCTCCCGATTTGCCCGTGAGGGGAATAACTATTTTGGCATCTGGTGTTTCAAACCGGGGTGCGGGATGGTACCAGTCAGGCGCGACGAGGGGGCAACCCATGAGGTTGAAAAGTATCCGGACCTCACTGCCGCCATTGAGAAATACATCCACATTCTCAATACACGTTCGGCTTTTGAGGAGCTACGTGTTCTGAGACACCAGCAACGACTCAATCTTCTGACCCCGTCAGGAACCTTTCTTCTGAAGGGGCTTGGGCTCTATGCCAAGAATGGAGAGGAGTACATGACTCTTGTCGAAAAAATCATCACTCAGAACAGACTCGGGCAATACGATTAGCAACCAATTTCTGTTATTCTGGGCTCGCTATTTCAGATCGAAACAACAACGATCCATACCAATTCAGGAGATGCTGAAGATGAGAACAGGGATATCCATCATCACACTTGTCACAGGGATGGCCTGTAGCTCCATGGCCACTGCACAATGGTTTGGCCCCTGGGGCAATGAGAATGACCTTGCTACTGCATGGGGTCTGGAGGAGAGCTCCGTGGAGGACCCTGATGAGGGGCCCGGCGAGACAATAGATTATGGGAGCTCCGAACAGCTCTTCGGGATGAGTGTCCAGTCCGGAGGTGACAATGCCAGAGGTATTGAAAACACGCCCCCTCCGGTGGTTTCTGCACCACCCGCCAGAGCAAAACGGACTCCACCTCCACCAGTCAGGGTTGAGCGCAGAGCAGAGAGGGATCTGGCGAGGGATCGTTACCGCAGAATGGCCCCACCAGGAACCTACAGAGGGTACCCTC
>CAYFMF010000052.1:0-1550 GCA_964344135.1 uncultured Piscirickettsiaceae bacterium | reverse complement strand
GCGAGGGATCGTTACCGCAGAATGGCCCCACCAGGAACCTACAGAGGGTACCCTCCTCCACGCCGCTCCATGCCCTACTATCCACAGAGGCGGGCACTGCCACCACCGAGAAGGGTTCCTCCACGACTGGCTCCACTACCGCCCTACCCACGCTACCGTCGCTGAGAGGCTCATGACGAAAAATGAAAAGGGGATGATTGTTACCAATCATCCCCTTTTTCAATCTTCTTTCTGTCAGTGAACGAGCCAGCTACCCCCTTCTGCGAACTCTTGCAATAACCACAACGGCCAGGACCACCAGAGCAATCAACAGCCAGATACGCCACACAACAGACTCCTCGTCTAATGGTAGAGCTTGCCGTTAATCAGCTCCCCTCTCATGGCTCGACCCACTGCGAGATCAACCGCCGCACGCTCATCATCATTCTTGATATTAACGGAGATTCCGGATTCAACCAACATTCGTGCCATGGGACGATTGCCTCGACGCACTGCGGTATGGAGCACCGTGTCACCATCCTTGTTCTGTGCATTCACATCGGCACCATTGTCGATCAGAATCTTGGCCATCACAATGAGATCACGATTCACCGCCTCACGCAGTGGGGTATCACCAAATCGATTTCTGTGGTTGATATCCGCACCATGCTTGATCAACAACTCGGCCAGCTCATGGTCCCCCTTGAAGACAGCCTGTAACAGGGGGGAGTCACCAAAGTGGTTCTCAATATTGACGTCCGCCCCATTCTTGATCAGCAGTTCAATCATCTCCGGCGTGCGGGCGAGGTGCAGGGGCTGCTCATCATAACGGTTGCTCTTGTTGATGGAGGCCCCCTTCTTCAGAAGCATCTTGACCTGTGCAATATCATTGCGGGCAACGGAATCATGCACTGAATGTGCCGCCTGCACAGAGAGCGACACCAACATCGCAGCAATCATCAGGGTGCTCTTCCCAAACATGTTCGAGATTCCTTTCATCTCTCCTCTACTCCAAAACTTATTGTTAGTTACCTGATAAGGGACTGATTATTATCCCGATCAAGGAGATAAAAGTCCAGCTGAAGATGACTACCCAGAGGGAGGTAGCTCCCCGACTCTATCGACCCCCTCAAAACAGCAGATGACGTTGCCACAGGAGAGGGGTTTGCTGAGGTACAGCATGAACAGTAATTTGATGCCCGAACCATTTCAACTGGATCGAAATGGAAAATGAGGCGCTCATGCCCGAAGGGTTCAGTACAGGCGTGTACTGCATCAACCGGCATCACTCGACAATATGGTACCGCGGGCGGGGCTTGAACCCGCACGATCTTGCGATCCTGAGATTTTAAGTCTCATATGTCTACCAATTCCATCACCGCGGCATGCCGAAAAAAGCCGCTGAATGATACCAACATTCAGCGGCCTCTACCGGAAGATTTTGCAATCTCACTACGCCACAGCACTCTCCTGATCACCCTCCCCCTCTACCACCTCCAGCTTTACCCTGGAGTTGGGCAACAGTTTCTCCCGGATCTGCTGCTCAATCTCCCTGGCCATCTCCGGGTTCT
>CAYFMF010000051.1:0-11048 GCA_964344135.1 uncultured Piscirickettsiaceae bacterium | reverse complement strand
GCTTCTTGAACTGCTCCTTCTGGCGCACACCGAAGCGGTGCTCCTCATCGATGATAGTGCAGGGGGTCAGGTCTTTACTTTTGCATAACGGGGATCACCCGTTATGCAAAAGTAAAGACCTGACCCCCTATACCGGAGACCATGCCGGAAATGATGATGAAACTGATGCTCAAGCCCAGAGCAGTACTGGATTGCCTGAAAATGACACGCAACTCGAACAGACTTTCAATGGGTTAGCCGTTAGCGTAGATTTGCCGTGCCCGTTTCACGAATTTGGTTGACACACTGGCCCGAAAGACCCACGATTCTTGCAAGGATGATGGCACTCATTTCCTTCTCCATGTTCATTAGTCGGCAAAACCAATGTAATCATAGAGTTGGATTGTGTCATCATCTCTTTTTTTCATGCATTTAAGCGGAGAAGAGTTAAAATGACACGCAACTCAAACAGACTTTCAATGGCTTAGCCGTTAGCGTAGATTTGCCGTGGGTGAATTCCTGAGAGGCTTGACAGGAGGGAACAAGAGTATCATGAGCCATGACAACTGAGCCCCGTACAGGCAGCGTGGTGGCAGAGGAGGTGGGCAGACATCACCTGCAACGCTGGCGTGGAAATCTTGCGCGCCAGATCTCTCTTGCCGGGCTGGTTCTGATCCTCCCGATGGTGCTCTTCTCCGCTCTCCATATCGGGGAGAGGAGTGATGAGATCGCCGTGCTGGAGCAGCAGATTCGTGCCAGCGAGATGATTGCGCCACTCTACACACTGGTGCGGGATGTGGGGCGTCACCGCGGCTGGCTCAACCTCACCCTCCACCAGCTGGAGGTGAGTGCTGAGACCACTGCAACCCTGGGAATGACAGGGGGGATGGTCAATCGTGATCTGGACACGCTGGAGAGGGTGGTTCGGAAGCTCTCCGCCAGCTGGAGTGGTGATTTTTCCAGACTTGAGGAGGGGGTTGTGCGGATCCGGGACCTGTGGCGCTCCATTGAGGCTGCTGCCTACGCTCTCCCCTCCCCAGACGTATCAATCCGGCAGACCGATGCACTGTTTCAGCAGCATACGGATCTGGTGGCCCATCTGCTGCTGATGATGCTTGATCTCCACCACCAGGGGGGCTATCTGGTGGATGTGCAGCAGGTTGTTATTAGTGGGATTCCACGGATGATGGAGGATCTTGGGCAGCTGCGGGGTGGCACCTCCGGTTATCTGAGTCACATCCAGAGTGGTCATGGGGTAGCTGCCGATAGCGGGGAGGTTATCAGCAGAATCAGGAGGCAGCTGGCCCTGATCGAGCGTGACTTCATTGACCTGCGCAACATGCTGGAGCGCATCCTTGACCACGGGATCGAGCGGGAGTACGTAACCATGCAGCTCTTTGAGCTGGTCTCTGCACTGCAGGAGAGCGAGGATCTGCTGCAGTGGGAGCTGTTTGATGCAGATGAGATCAGCTATCCTGCCGCCGACTTCTTTCATGAGAGCAGCATTCCGATCTCCCTGCTGATTGAGCTCTTCGAGCGGGTGGAGCAGTTCTATCTCGGGGAGCTTGGAGGGCGGCTGGAGGCCCTCCAGCGCCAGCGCCTCTTGATCACTCTGCTGCTGATCGGGGCCACCCTTGTAGCGGTGGTGATTGCCAGCCTGCTGGTACGGGAGATGGTTATCGGGTTCAGGCGCGGGGTCGCACTGCTGGAGGGGGTTGGTGGCGGTGACCTGAACCAGTCTGTCCCTGTTGGATATGGAGGTGAAATCGGAAAACTGATGCGCTCGATAGAGCGGATGCAGGTGATGCTGCGCATCTCCGCAGAGCAGGAGGAGGTGTCACGCAGAAGAATCGAGGAGAAGGACAACTTTCTGACGAGTCTCACCAACAGCATGCATAACGGCATGTATGCCCTCGACGGCAGTGACTCGCTGGTTTTCATCAACCCTGCTGCCGAGCGGATTCTGGGCTATCGGGCAGAGGAGCTGATGGGGCGGAAGATCCATGATGTGATCCACTCGCAGCGCCCTGATGGCACCCGGGTTGCACGTGCCGACTGTCCGGTCCATCAGGCCATCAGCAGTGGAGAGAGCTACTATATTGATCATGACTGGTTTATCCGTAAGGATGGCTCCCATGTTCCGGTGGAGTTCAGTGCCGCCCCGATGGTCGATTCCAGAGGTGGCGGCACCATGACCACCACCTTCGGTCGCAGCAGGTTTGGATCGGTTGCGGTCTTTCATGACATCAGCGAGCGCCTTGTGATGCAGCAGGAGCTGGAGGGTGCACTCGCCAGGGCGGAGGAGGCGAGCCGTGCCAAGGGGGATTTCCTCGCCAACATGAGTCATGAGATCCGCACCCCGATGAATGCCATCATCGGCATGGGCCACCTTGCGCTGCAGACCGATCTGGATCCCAAACAGCGCGGTTATCTGACAAGAATTCACAATGCAGCCAACTCGCTGCTGGGAATCATCAATGACATTCTCGACTTTTCCAGGATCGAGGCGGGCAAGCTTGATGTAGAGCTGCTTCCGTTTCACCTTGATGGGGTGATGGACGACCTGAACCACATGATGGCGCTAAAGAGCAGGGAGCGGGGGGTTGAGATGCTCTTTGATCTGGATCATAGGGTCCCCAATGAGCTGGTTGGAGACCCCCTCAGACTGGGGCAGATCCTCAACAACCTGGTTGGCAATGCGATCAAGTTTTCCGACTGTGGAGAGGTGGTTGTGCGGGTAGCTCCTCTCTCCGCCCCTGGGGAGGTGCCGCCCCCCGCTGCAGATGGAGAGCCCCGGCTGCTGCTCAGCTTCTCGGTGGAAGATAGCGGGATCGGGATGAGCAGTGATCAGGTTGACAGGCTGTTCCAGCCCTTCACCCAGGCGGATGGCTCGACAACCCGCAAATATGGAGGGACCGGGCTGGGGCTGACCATCAGCAGACAGCTGGTCGAGATGATGGGGGGGGAGATGTCGGTGGAGAGCAAGCTCGGAGAGGGGACTATCTTCACCTTTACCCTCCCTTTCAGGACCCACAGGGATGCCAGAGAGAGGAGCCGGGTGATGCCGGAGCTGTTGCGGGGGATCCGTGTGCTGCTGGTGGATGACAGTGCCAATGCACGCGAGATCCTCCATGAGATGGCCAACCGGCTCTCCTTCAGGGTGCAGGAGGTATCCTCCGGTGAGGAGGCCATTAAGCGGATTGTTCTTGCAGGGCAGGAGGGTGAGCCGTTCCGGATGGTGTTGATGGACTGGCATATGGAGGGGATGGATGGACTTGAGGCTGCACGCCGGATCCAGGATGACCCGCAGATAGAGACCACCCCGGCCATTGTCATGGTAACCGCCTATGATCAGGACGAGATGCTGCGACAGAGCGGGGATCTTGTGCTGGATGGCTTTCTTGCAAAGCCTGTAACCCCATCCCTGCTGCTTGACGCTACAGTAGAGGCGCTGCTGGGAGGGCAGGGGGGAGGGCAGGCAGAAGAGGCTTCACCCGCTACCGGACGGAAGGGGAGGGAGGGGGCAATGAAGGGTCTGGATTCGGCCTTGGGGATCCGCGGGGCCAGGGTGCTGCTGGTTGAGGATAATGAGGTCAACCAGAGGGTGGCGCTGGGGTTGCTGGAGATGGCCGGGGTGGAGGTTGAGGTTGCCAGCCATGGTGAGGAGGCACTGCGTCTGCTGGAGCATGCTGCCCCCTTTGATCTGGTGCTGATGGATGTTCAGATGCCGGTGATGGATGGTTATGAGGCCACCCGACGGATCCGTGCCAACCCCCATACAGCAGAGATCCCGGTGGTTGCCATGACCGCCAATGTGATGCGGCAGGATCGGGAGGCCGCAGCCGAGGCGGGAATGGATGACCATATCGCCAAGCCGATTGATCCAGAGGATCTCTACAGCAAGTTGCGGCGCTGGATCCCGAAGCATGAGGGGGGGGATCTCTCCTCTGAAGGCGCCTCAATAACGGGGGTTGATGGTGGTGCTGTCGATGTCGCTCTGGGGGTTCGCCAGGTTGGCGGCAAGGTCGGGATCTACAGAAAGATTCTGGCGGCGTTTCGCAGTGACCAGAAGGGTGTAGCGTCCAGGATCAGGGAGGCGCTGGAGCACGGCAGGGTGGATGATGCGATTCGCCATGCACACACGCTCAAGGGGATTGCCGGTACCATCGGAGCGGGTGCGTTGCAGGGCGATGCTGCTGCACTTGAGCAGGCGCTCAGGGTGAATTATCCCCAACCTCTGTTAGGGATAAGAGATGGTGCCCGGGGGTACAGGGAGTCGATGGAGCAGACGGGGGTCGAGCAGCTGATCAATGCGCTCTCCACCCGACTGGAGCGTGTGGAGCGGGAGGTTGCCCTGCTGCTGGGGGGCGATTCACTGGGTGCAGATGGCGCTGCAGCTGGTGTTAACCTGAAGCGACTCTCGGCAGAGATTGAATCCTTTGATACCAATGCCGTCGACACGGTGGAGGGGCTGCTGCAGATTGTGGAGAGTGGCAGCCTCAGGATGGTTCTGGAGGATGTCCATGTAGCGCTTCAGCGCTACGATTTCGAGACTGCGGCGCGGGTGATAGAGGCAGGGGTATCCTGAGATGGGTATATGCTGGCCCCACATTGGGCCAATGGTTGAAAGCAGGGCGGCATGTCATCAGCATTGAGGGAGCAGATTATCCAGACAGTGGAGCGTGCGGGAAGTGTGCGGTTGGCAATCCTGTTTGGTTCTCTGGCTGCCGGAACAGCGGGTCGCTGGAGTGACCTTGATCTGGCGATATTGCTGGATCGTCCAATTACCCCCACTGCCACTACCGTAAACCATGGGAGAGGTTTTTGTTCGGCTCGAACAGGAGGGGATGATCAGCAGTGGGCATAGTGAAAGTTTGCGCAGGGCTGTTGGTTTCAGGAATGTTGCGGTACATAACTACAGGCAATTAACTGGAAAATAGTGCATAGGGTTTGTTGTTACCCGGATCCGCATACAGAATCGTGGACAAGAGTGCAACCTATTGATTCGTAGAGTGAAGTTGCGACCGCGCGGTATACTTATCCTTAGAGGACCGCGAGCACTGCTCGCAGGGTTCTTGATATACCCAAGGAAGCAACTGTCGCTATACGAATCAAGAGGTTGTGCTATTGCCGCGATCTCTATGTGCGGATTCGGGTGTTACCAGCTGATTGACTTTCATGAGTTTGTACGGGTATTCTCGAAGCTGTTGTGAGGTGGTTACTGGCCTGTACCCTGTCTCCTTTCGGAGACGGGCCTCTGTGGACGGCCATTCGAGGCGAAGCGGGCCCCATTCTGATTTCAGGGGAGCAGAGATGGAGAGGGTGTCAAAGATACTGGCGGTTGATGATCTGCCCGAGAATATTGATGTAATCCGCGGGCTGCTGGCAGAGCAGTACCATATTCTGGGTGCAACCAGTGGCAGACTGGCACTGAAGGTTGCCGTGGAGCAGCAGCCGGATCTGATTCTGCTCGATATCATGATGCCGGAGATGGATGGCTATGAGGTCTGCAGGAGGCTGAAGGAGGTGGAGTCCACCAGGGAGATTCCGGTAATCTTCATTACCGCCAAGAGCGAGATGGAGGATGAGACTCGGGGGTTTGAGCTGGAAGCGGTGGATTACATCATCAAGCCGATCAGTCCACCGATCCTGCAGGCACGGGTCCGTACCCATCTCCATCTCAGGGAGTACAGCCACTCCCTGGAGGAGCAGGTTGCCAGACGTACCCACCAGCTATTGCAGATTCAGGATGCGACCATGCTGGCGATGGGTGCACTGGCCGAGAAGCGTGATCCGGAGACCGGGAACCATATCCACCGTACCCAGGGGTACATGAGGCTGCTTGGGGAGATACTCTCTCCCCACCCCCGTTTCCAGGATGCATTGAGCAGCGAGACGATCGACCTCCTGCACAAGGCGGCACCACTTCATGATATCGGCAAGGTTGCGGTACCGGACCATATCCTGTGCAAGCCGGGCAAGCTCAACAGTGACGAGTTTGAGGAGATGAAGGGTCATACAGTGGCCGGGATGGAGGTGATACAGGAGGCCGAGAAGGTCCTCGACGAGCCCCTCCCGTTCCTTGGTTACGCGCGGGAGATTGCCCACTTCCACCATGAGTGGTGGAATGGAGAGGGGTATCCGCAGGGGCTGTCGGGGGAGGAGATCCCGCTCTCTGCGCGTATGATGGCGATTGCCGATGTCTACGATGCGCTGATCAGTCGGCGGGTCTACAAACCCCCGTTCAGTCAGGAGGAGTCGCTGCAGATTATCAGCGAGAAGCGGGGTACCCAGTTTGACCCCGATATTGTGGACCTCTTTCTGGCAGAGGCAGAGCGTTTTCACCAGATTGCACAGCAGTACAGTGATCCTGCCGGGGAGAAGGCAGCACCTCTCCCCACAGGGCAGCCCCGTGTGCTGGTGGTTGAGGACTCCCACGTCATGCAGATGCTGATTGGTGATCTGGTCGGGTCGGCCGGCGTAGAGAGCGATTTTGCCGCTGATGGCAGAGAGGGGGTTGCAAAGGCACTGTCAGGGGAGTATGCGCTGGTTTTCATGGATCTTGAGATGCCGGTGATGGATGGAGTGGAGGCAACGGAGACGCTGCGTGCCGCCGGCCTGACTGTTCCCGTTATTGCATTGACCGGAAACAGTGATGAGGAGAACCGCTTTCGGTTCCTTGAAGCGGGCGCCAACGGCTTTCTGGAGAAGCCGATCAGGGAGGAGATGCTGCTGGGAGTTCTGAACAGGTTCATCCGTCAGCAGTGATGGCCAGGAAAACGGGGAAAAGAGGGGGGTCAGGTCTTTCATTTTGCATTGATGGCATCACCATGTTATCAATATCAATGCAAAATGAAAGAGTTGGCCACCTCTGCATGACCCCCTCTGCAGGAGCTGTTGAATGAAGGGTTACGTCAGAAGAGAGATCATCATCGTCCTCTCTGCCGTTGTAGTGATGGTCATGCTGCTGGGCTTCCTTCTCTTCTCGATTGTGGAGGAGGCGGAGAGACTCGGCAGGGAGGTGGATCGCGTGATCTCCCAGGCAGACGAGAAGGCGACGCTGGCAACGCTCATGAGCGATACGGGGAACGACAGAAGCATGACCCTCTACCGCCTCTTTCTTGTTGATGACCCGTTTGAGCGTGATGAGATCATGATGGAATTCTACAACCTGGCGGCAAGACATCTTGCTGCGCGTACCCGGCTGCGACAGATCTCGACACCGGAGGAGCGCAGAATGCTGGATGGGGTATCGAATAAGACGCAGATGCTGGCCCCCCTGACCAACCGCACTGCCGAGCTTCTTGTCGATGATGAGATTGATGAGGCCAGGGCGCTCTGGTCCTCACCCGGTCAGCTGCAGACTCACCGCATCACCCTGGACGCCCTTGGTGAGCTGAAGACGTTCCACATGGAGCAGCGTGGAAAGGCGGTACGGGCGGCCGTTCTGGAGCAGGAGCGGCGCTCCAACCTTCTGAATACCATTATTATGCTGCTCTTCGTGGTTCTTGCAGTGAGCGCCTTTGTGATTCGAAGATTTGCCAGAATCAAGAGTGAACTGGAGGGGGTTGTGGATGAGCGGGTGGCGGAGCTCGATCAGCTGGCACACTACGACCCGCTGACCCAGATTCCCAACCGCATGTTTTTCGAGGAGATGTTGGGCCATGCGGTAGCCCATGCGCACCGTTCGGGCGAGAGGATGGCCCTCTTCTTTATCGACTTGGACCACTTCAAGAAGATCAATGATACACTGGGACATGTGGCAGGGGACCAACTGCTGATCGAGGCAACAAAAAGGCTGCAGAGAAGCATCCGCGCAGAGGATGTGCTCTCCCGTCTCGGTGGGGATGAGTTTACCGTACTGATCCCCAGCTTTTCGGGGGTCATGGATCTGGTCGAGGTAGCCAATCGGATCCAGCATGAGATTCGCAAGCCACTGTTTCTGGACGGACACGAGGTGATGGTTGGTGCCAGTATCGGCATCGCCCTCTACCCGAATGGCGAGGAGAGCAGGGATCTGCCCCTCTCCACTGGTGTCGGCAAAGGGGGGGTACATATCTCCTCTTCCCTTGACAGGGTGGAGCAGCAGCTGCTGAGGCAGGCCGATATTGCGATGTACTCGGTCAAGGGGCAGGGGCGCGGAAGCTTCATGTTCTATGACCAGAGCAGGGACTACCAGGCGATCGAGAAGCTGGATATGGAGAGTGCCCTGATGGGGGCGCTTGATCGTGGTGCCTTCACGATTCTCTACCACCCACAGTTGAGGGTATCCGATAACCGGATTGTCGGTGCAGAGGCGCTGCTGCGCTGGGAGCATGATGGTGAGACTGTCCAGCCAGAGATCTTTGTTCCACTGCTGGAGGAGATGGGGGAGATCTCCAGGGTGGGTGAATGGGTGCTCGCCACTGCATGCCGACAGCTGGGAAGGTGGCAGCGGGAGGGGTTCGGTGAGCTTCGGGTGGCGGTCAACCTGTCGGCGAGACAGTTCCACACGGATGGCTTTGACGAGACAATCATCAATATAGTCGATCAGAGCGGGATCCCCCCATCCTCGCTCGAGATCGAGATCACCGAGTCGCTGCTGATGGAGGACTCCGAGACGGTACGGCAGACCCTCTCCCGACTTGCGGATTACGGTATCCAGGTCGCCCTGGACGATTTTGGAACTGGTTACAGCTCCCTCAGCTATCTGAAGAAGTTTGAATTCAGTGCCAACAAGATTGATCGACTCTTCATCAGCAATGTTGCCGCAGAGAAGGAGGATGCCGCACTGACCCACTCCATCATCTCGATGGGGCATGATCTCAATATGCGTGTCATTGCGGAGGGGGTGGAGACAGAGGAGCAGCTGGAGTTCCTCAGGCGCAATGGATGTGATGAGTACCAGGGGTTTCTCTACAGCCATCCGCTGACGGCAGAAGAGATGGGAAAGATGCTGCGCAAGATGCTGTAAGGAATGTGACAATATGTTGCAGAACAGGACGCTCTACTCTGTGATCGCCTCCCAATGCAGGAGGCCTCGAAAGGGTGGTTGCGTGATGGGGCGATTGCTCTCTTTGATGCCCGGAAACCGGATCTGGTACTGCTGGATACCCGTCTGCCCCCGGTGGGTGGTTATGAGGTTGCGCAGAGGATCAGGGAGGGCTCCCTGCTGCGCCATATTCCCATCATCTTCATGGTTGAGGGGGGAGATGATTTTGCCCTGCTCCATGAGGGGATGGCAGAGCTGGTCATCAGCTGTATGCAGCAGAGCGGTGCTGCCACCCCCTGGTTCAAGCTGGAGGTTACCGAGACGGTTACGGTTGACAATTTTGAGCGGGTACAGGCAACGCTGCAGAAGATTCGTGACTACGGGATCCAGGTTGCGGTGGATGATTTCGGTACCGGTTACTCTACGCTCGGTTATCTGCAGAAGCTGCCGGTCGATATCATCAAGATTGATCGACAGTTCATTATGGACATCCCCACCTCGTCAGAGGACAGAACCCTGGTCAAGGCGGTGGTCGGGATGGCGCACAATCTGGGGCTGGATGTGGTGGCCGAGGGGGTGGAGACCGATGAACAGGCTCTCTTTCTGCAGCAGCACCAGTGTGACGAGATGCAAGGGTATCTGTTTGCCCCCCCCCTTCCTGCCGGGCAGTTCGAGCAGCTGATCTCGGATCAGGGGCGTGACGAAAATGAGCTGACAATGTTCTGAAGCTGTTAGTCAATCAGGACTACCCGGTCTCTCCCTCCACTCTTGGCCTGGTAGAGACCATCATCGACCCGCTCTATCAGTGATCGCGCATGCTCGTTCTCATGCAGTGCGGCAACACCGATGCTGACCGTGTAGTTGGGTACCCTCTCTCTCTCCCTCTTTCTGCCGCCGGAGTTGTCCAGAGTGATGTTGCGCCCATGACAGCTGCGCCTGATCCTCTCGGCGATCTCCATTGCCTCCTCTGGGGCTGTATCCGGCAGGATCATCATGAATTCCTCCCCCCCGTACCTGCCGGCGGTGTCGGACGGTCGCAGATTCTCCTTGAGCAGTCTGCTGAAATCGACCAGGACCTGATCGCCCGTCAGGTGTCCGTATGTGTCGTTGATCCGCTTGAAGCGGTCGAGATCGAGAAGCAGAATGGAGAGTGGGCGGGCGTGGCTGGATGCCGTAATCTCCGTGGTCAGCTGTTTTATCAGCAGGCGTCGATTCATCAGTGTTGTCAGTGGATCCCGGGTCGCTTGCCTGTAGAGGGTGAGCAGCATGTGCAGCTGGGCAATGCCAGGCCACATGCAGATCCCTGCCAGCAGCCCGAGCAGCCACAGGTCCGCCAGTGAGCCGATGCTGATCAGCTCTCCGTTCAACAGGTGGGGGACTATGGTAAAAAGGGCGATGAGGGCGGTATAGGTTGCCCCTTCGGTCATGGTCAGGGGGAAGATGGCCAGCATGACCACCATCAGATAGGGGAGAAATGTGTAGCCGATGGTCAGGCTGCTCTCGATGATGGCACCATTCAGAAGTTGCTGTGATACGACATAGAAGAGCAGTGGAAAGGTGACCAGAAGGGCAAGATGGATGTGGCTGAGGGTGATGCTGGGTGCCCTGTTGCTCCAGAGGCCAAGCAGGATCATGGCGGCAGAGATGGTGATGCGCATCCACATGATGGGAATGAAGAGGCTGCTGTCGAGGGTATGGTAGTCGACCGGGATCCAGAGCAGTGCCATCAGGCCGAAGGAGAGCGCAACCAGCCGCAGCCGTATCTCGATGTTCTCTGCCCGTACCCCGCTGAAGTCGTCGGAGTGGTTGACGGTCGAGGAGAGGTCGCTGAAGTTCAGGGTCTCCACGATATGCTGTCTGCCGTCCAGAAAAGTGTCAATGGCTCGAACAATCATTATCTTCTCCTGTTGCTGCGACGAGGTTGCGGAAGATGGTAACCATCTGTTGCGTAATTTGCAATAAACCCAAATCCGCACATCACGGCAAATCTACGCTAACGGCTAAGCCATTGAAAGTCTGTTTGAGTTGCGGTATAGGGGGTCATGCGGTATAGGGGGTCAGGTCTTTACTTTTGCATAACGGGGATCACCCGTTATGC
>CAYFMF010000050.1:9513-11211 GCA_964344135.1 uncultured Piscirickettsiaceae bacterium | reverse complement strand
TGCGAGCGTGGTGGAATTGGTAGACACGCCAGATTTAGGTTCTGGTGCCGCAAGGTGTGAGAGTTCGAGTCTCTCCGCTCGCACCATTTTTTTACTCCGTTTTCGATGGAAATTGAACCCCTCAAGAGGCTGATTATCGATGCTGCCGAGGCGGAGATCATGCCGCTCTACCAGCAGATCGAGAGCAGCATCAAACCCGATGGCAGCCTGATTACCGCCGCAGACATCGCACTCCAGCACCATCTTCGCTCAGCCCTGGCAGAACGCTATCCCGGGATCCCGTTTCTTGGTGAGGAGATGTCAGAGCTGGAGCAGCAGGCGCTGCTCACCGACCCCGGCAGGGGGATCTGGTGTATCGATCCACTGGATGGAACCTCCAACTTTGTCGCGGGAATGCCCTGTTTCGCGGTCTCACTCGCCTATCTGGAGGATGGGGAGACAAAGCTGGGGGTGATCCATGACCCGGTGCGCGGAGAGTGTTTCCATGCGCAGGCGGGGGAGGGTGCCTGGCTGAACGGGAAGCGGCTGATGCTGGATGAGTCGGCAACAGAGCTGGCGGAGTGTGTTGCAATGGTTGACCTCAAGCGGTTGCCACCGAACCTGGGCTGCAACCTGGCAATCCGGCCACCCTACCGTTCACAGCGCAGTATCGGCAGTGTCGCCCTGGACTGGTGCTGGCTTGCCGCCGGGCGGCTACAGCTCTATCTGCATGGTGGGCAGCGGCTGTGGGATTTTGCGGCGGGCCGACTGATCTTCTCCGAGGCGGGTGGGCTCTATACCCTGGCCGACGGGATCGGGCAGGAGTCGGGCTACAATCAGGACCTTGCCCCCAAGGTGGCGAAGGCGGCACTGAACCGCCCCCTGTTTGAGAAGTGGGAGGGGTGGATTGAACAGCACCACCATGCTGTTCCGCCACTCTGAATCCGGGCTGGATCGGGCCGTTTTATAAGAGCTCTACATGGGTCCCGCCACTGGCCCGATCGATCACAAACCGTACCTCACAGCTCTCCTGCAGGGTATTGGGCGGGGTTGGATCATCGGCACAGTTGCAGCCACCGATGATCCCGGAGTAGAAGAGGGTCGCCTTGATCTCAATGGCGCTCTCCCCCTCATCGACACGCAGTATCACTGCGGTGAACGGATCCTCCTCGCTGACTACAGAGCTCTGCTGAAGCCCCCTCTGTAGTGGCAGCTGATCATGGGCAAGCTGCTCCAGCTCGGCCTTGAGGTGTGCCTTGAAATCGGGGTCGAGGCTGCCCGGTGGAATGGGGGTTAACTGAATCATTGCTCCATTGTATCAGTCAGAATCAATCGATAGAGAACTGCCAGCAATTCTCATTTTGGCAATGATCCAGGAAAAACCGTCATCCCCGCGCAGAGCCAGCCCCCGCGAGGGTGTGGAGCGGGAGTGACGATGCAGGTCAGTTCGTTGTGTTGAGCCAGTTTGGCTCATAAGAAAAGGGGAGAGCCTGCTCTCCCCCTTTCTGTTGTGCGCTCTGGGCGCTATTCAGCAGATGCTGCTGGCTCCTCTGCAGCCGGTCGTCTTGGATAACGATCCTTCTCTGGGGCTGCGGGCTGCAGCTGTTGAGGCGGACGAACGTGGTGTGGCATCTGCCCGTAAGGGTGGTGTCCACGGTATCCCCGGTTTCCGCCCCAGGGTCCACCCCCCCAGCCACGGTTTCCACCCCAGGGCATGCC
>CAYFMF010000050.1:7011-9413 GCA_964344135.1 uncultured Piscirickettsiaceae bacterium | reverse complement strand
CCACCCCAGGGCATGCCGCCCCAGCCACCACGATTGCCGCGCCATGGCTGGCTGCCCCACGGGGTCTGCCAACCGTCCGGCCCCCATTGGTCGAGGTCATCCCACTGTTCGTTTTTCCACTCCTTCATGTCGGGTGGCCCCTCCCACTCATCCCATTTTCCCCAGCGGTCCGGCTTCCAGTCCTTCGGGTCGATAAATGCATGGGCGCTGCCGACAGTGATGGTGGAGACCACCGCAACCAGAAGAGCGGTTGAAAGTTTGTTGATCTTCTTCATAATGGATTTTCCTTTGGTGGTTGTTGCTCTGTTGAAGCTACCACCATCTCAAACCGAATACAAACCGGCGACGAATAGAGGCCGATGATGGAGGATTCGGGGATTACCTCCTGGAGTGGTGGATGCGTTATCAGGGTACGATTGAGAAGATGAGAACCTCACTGGGTGGGGTGGTGGAGTATGCGCTTCCGATTGGGGATGAGCTGGCTCCACTGAATTCACTGATCGGCTCAACCCTCTCGCTCCACCATGATGGGGAGATCCACTGCATCGGCTGTGGAAGAAGAACCAGCAAGAGCTTCAATCAGGGGTACTGTTACCCCTGTTTCCGCGCGCTGCCCCAGTGTGACAGCTGCATCATCAAGCCGGAGCAGTGTCACTACCATGAAGGAACCTGTCGCGATCCGCTATGGGGTGAGCAACACTGTCTCCAGGACCACTACGTCTATCTCGCCAACAGCTCCGGGGTCAAGGTGGGGATCACAAGGGGAACACAGATCCCGACCCGCTGGATGGATCAGGGGGCGGTAGAGGCGCTCCCCATCTTTCGAGTCGGAGACCGTCTCAC
This sequence comes from uncultured Piscirickettsiaceae bacterium, assembly GCA_964344135.1. Lineage (GTDB taxonomy): Bacteria > Pseudomonadota > Gammaproteobacteria > Thiopontia. Next base: position 8,570 of record CAYFMF010000050.1, on the reverse strand, counting down.
ATCCGGGCTGATAGAGGTGGCAATGAAGGCTCATGTTGCCGACAAGACCAGCTGGCAGCGGATGCTGAAGGGGGATCCAGAGTTTGTGGATCTACAGCGGCAGCGCGACACCCTCTTTGAGCAGTGTGAGGGTGCGCTTGCTGCTGTTGTCAGGGAGCAGGGCGACGGGACTGTGGAGTGGCTGCAGCAGGAGCCGGTGGTGGAGATCCGCTATCCAGTTGACCACTACCCGGTCAAGGTGAGGTCACTCAATTTTGACAAGACGCCAGAGGTGGGTGGCAGGTTGATGGGAATCAAGGGTCAGTACCTGATTCTCGATAGCGGGGTCCTCAATATTCGCAAGTTTGGTGGTTATCAGTTGACAGTAGAAAGTTAGATAATATGGAGAGAGTGATGAGCAGAGTTTTCAAAATGGTCGCAGTATTGTTACTGTTTTCAACATCGGCCCATGCCGGGTTGTGGGAGAAGATGACCACACTCGGGCAGCCGACCATCCAGCCGGAGAGTGAATATCTGGTTGAGGCATCGGGCTGGAACCTGCGGGTCTACGAGTGGACACCACCGGAGAACAGGAATATCCGCTGCTTCTTTGCGGCGGGTGAGCAGAAGGGGGGTGCAGCCTGTTACCCGGTGGGGGAGAGGGGGCAGCAGTAGAGTGGAACGTTCCACTCCAGGTGGGGACAGCAGCAGAGGATCAGGGAGAGGATGAGTCGGCAGAGTGACAGTGGTAGCGAGGCGCCCGGACGTGTTCTGATTGTTCTCCCTGTCCTCCATACCCAGGCCGATCTTTGCAGGGAGGGGGTGTGCGAGGAGCCCTCCATTGTACGGCTCTGGGAGTTGATCAGGGGGTGGATCGACGCTGTTGAGCTCCCCTGGGAGCGGGTGCAGCTCTACCAGGACGGTCTTCCGGTAGATGACTCCGAAGAGGTAGTGCAGGGGGTGGTCGACCGGGTTGCCGCACAGGGGAGTCCCAATTTTCAGCTACTGCGCTCCCTTCGTGAATCCGGGGCATCGATTCTCGGGACGGAGTCACCGGCGCTACTGCAGGAGGAGCTCTCACTGCAACAGCAGCTGACAAGGTCCGGCGACAGCGCCGAACTCAGGAGGCAGTTTGCCGATCTCACCCTGAGACGGGACCGGTTCATTGCAGCGAGAGTCGATGCCACCCTCCCTGAGGGGGGGATTGGCCTGCTCTTTATCGGAGCCAGCCACGCGGTTGAGCCACAGCTGCCGGACACCATCCAGACGGTTCATCCCATCAAGCTCTAGGAGGCTATCGAACCCTCTGCTCAGCCGCAGCAGTTGTGGTTGGCCGGGTGTTGCCGGGAGAGAGGCCCAGCCCAGTGATTTTTCGCAATAAACATCCCCGCTGTTGGCGGAAATATACGTAGATCTACGTATGGATTGCATTCCATAACGGTATATACTAAGTTATAAGCAGATATCTCATAAACTTAGTGCGCCGTAACAATGGAATGTGTACCCTAACTATGGATAGTTATTGCCGGTACCTGGAATAATTGTGTGGGGAAACTATGGGGGAAACTATGGGGGAAACT
>CAYFMF010000050.1:0-6911 GCA_964344135.1 uncultured Piscirickettsiaceae bacterium | reverse complement strand
GGGGAAACTATGGGGGAAACTATGGGGGAAACTGTGGAGGGTGAGAACCCCCCTCCACAGGTCCTGATTGTCGATGACGACAGGGATATCTGCAGCCTGTTGGAGATGCTCATTGCAAGAGAGGGGATGGTTCCGCAGGTTGCTCATGATGCCGGCGCAGCATTCGATGCGATCATGGAGTCCAGACCGGATTTCATGATTACCGATGTAAGGATGCCGGGGGAGAACGGCATCGATCTGATCAGCAAGGTCAACCGGCGCTATGCCGAGACCATTCCTACGCTGGTGATCACCGGCTACGCGGGGGTTCAGGGTGCAGTGGAGGCGCTACAGAGTGGGGCCGTTGAGTATCTGCCCAAACCCTTTAACAATGATGATGTGATCCGCATTATTCGTCGGGAGCTGGGAACCAGCGCTCCCGCCCACAAGGGGAGGAGAGACCCCTCTGGGCGCTCTACCCCTCACCAGACGGATGACATTGTTGCCATCATGGGGCGAAGCGGGCAGATCGGCAAACTCGAGAAACAGGTGAGCCGGGTGGCCAGGACCAATTTCTGTACAGTGGTCCATGGGGAGACAGGGGCAGGAAAGGATGTGGTTGCACATGCCATGCACTCAATGAGCCCTTGCAGCGAAGGTGCCTATGTTCCGGTGGATTGTGGGGCAATACCGGAGACTCTCTTCGAGAGCGAGATGTTTGGTCACCGCAAGGGGGCCTTTACCGGTGCAGACAGGGACAAGAAGGGTTTTATCGAGGCGGCCGATGGGGGAACCCTGTTCCTCGATGAGGTGGCCAATCTGCCGGCCTCCATACAGGTCAAACTGCTGCGGGTTCTCCAGGAGAAGATGTTCTACCGTATTGGGGATCGCAAACCAACCCAGGTCAACACACGCATTATTGCAGCCAGCAATGAGGATCTGTTTGAGAAGGTCAAGAGGGGAGAGTTCAGGGAGGATCTCTACTACCGGTTGAACGACATCACCATTGAGGTTCCCCCACTGCGCCAGCGCAAGAAGGATATCCTCTATCTTGCCAAGCGCTTTCTGGTTGAGGCGGCCGAGGAGCTGGGGGAGGAGGAGATTCTGCTTGATGAATCATCTGTTGCGCCCCTGCTGCAGTACAGCTGGCCGGGAAATGTGCGTGAGCTTCGAACCGTAATTCGGCGTGCAGCGCTCTCTGCGGATGAGGGCATCATTCAGAGAGGCCACCTGCAGCTCTGCCGTGACGGCAACGCGGCTGACGAGCAGTGTGAGGAGGAGGCTGCGGTCGTTGAAGAGAGCTGGGTCAACAGGCTCTCCACCCGGCCAGTTCTGGATCTGATTCTTGAGCAGAAGATGGGGTTGAAGGAGATCGTCTGTAATATCACGGGGCAGCTGGAGGCCGAGGTGATTCGGGAGGTTCTCAAGCAGACCGGTAACAACAAGTCGATGGCTGCACGCATTCTGAGGATTGACTACAAGACCCTCTACAACAAGATGCATCAGTACGAGATTGGTGGAATGAGAAAGGCCGGAAATGACGGGACGCACCAATATGCAATCAACTTTTAGCAATTCATTCATTGTGAGGTAGGAGATGGCTGAGAAGAACCAAAAAAAGGGGATGGAGGCGATTGAGGGGATCTTTTCGGGACTGGGAAACATCCTCGACAAGCTGGGCGAGCTCGCGGAGAAGGGTGAGGAGATGAAAAAGAGTGGTGAATTTACGGTCGATACCGGTTCACCGGGCGAAGAGCGCAAGATGCGTGGCGTCTACGGTTTCAATATCCGTACCGGAATCGGGGAGCGGGGCGAGGAGCAGGTCAAGGTAGAACCATTCGGGAATGTAAAGAGGGATGAGGAGACCGGTGAGGCGGTCATCCAGGAGGTGCGTGAGCCACTGATTGACCTCTTTGATGAGGAGGATGGCCTCAACATCATTGTTGAGATGCCCGGGGTCGGTGAAGAGGATATCAAGCTGGAGCTGCATGGTGACGTACTGATGCTGACGGCGGAGCGTGGTGACAAGAAGTATCGCAAGGAGGTGCTGCTGCCACGCAGTTACCCCGAGGCGTCGATGAGTATTTCGGTAAACAACGGGGTGGTTGAGATCTCATTCCAGCACCAGTAATCAGAGTATTCGTGTAGCAGGGGGTTATTGAGCCAGGAAGCAGAGAATGGCAGAGAGAAAGAGAGAAGATCTGACTGAAGAGGGAGAGCTTGAGCTACAGGTGGCTGAGGCAATCAGCAGGGATGTAGGGCGGGCGATCGCCAGAATTGATCCTGCCGACATGGAGAGGCTGGGGCTCGGTGTGGGAGATATCATTGCCATCCGGGGGAAACGCGGGACCGTTGCCAAGATCATGCCCGCATTCAACGAGATGCGTGGCAGATCAACTATCCAGCTTGATGGCATCAGCCGACAGAATGCCGGGGTGGGGGTGGATGACAAGGTGATTATCGCCCCAACCGATGTGATTCCGGCAGAGAAGCTGGTGCTGGCCCCGATCACGGTGGCCCCAAGTGAACGTGATCTCAACTATATCGGCAGTCTCCTCGATGGACTGCCGGTCCGCAAGGGGGACCGGATTCGTGTCTCGATGTTTGGCAACCGGGCCGCCGAGTTCAAGATCGACTCCCTGAGTCCGTCACCCGGTGGTGGGGCCTCCTTCATCCATCCGGGCACCCATCTGCTGGTTGGGAAACAGATTGGAAAGCCGAAAGGGGGGGCGACAACCCTCTCCTATGAGGATGTCGGGGGGCTGGGAGATCAGGTTCACCGCATTCGCGAGATGATCGAGCTGCCACTGCGCTACCCGGAACTCTTTGAGCGCCTTGGCATTGCCGCCCCCAGGGGGGTGCTGCTACTGGGGCCACCCGGCTGCGGCAAGACCCTGATCGCCAGAATTATCGCCCAGGAGAGTGATGCAAACTTCTTCACCGTCAGCGGCCCCGAGATTGTCCATAAATACTATGGAGAGAGTGAGGCGCACCTGCGCAAGATCTTTGAGGAGGCATCCAGCAAGGGGCCCAGCATCATCTTTCTGGATGAGATTGATGCCATTGCCCCGCGTCGTGACAAGGTACAGGGTGAGGTAGAGAAGCGGGTGGTTGCCCAGCTGCTGGCGTTGATGGATGGGCTCAAGCAGCGGCAGAACCTGATTGTCATTGCGGCCACCAACCTCCCCAATGCACTGGACCCCGCGTTGCGTCGTCCCGGACGGTTTGATCGCGAGATCGAGATCCCGATTCCGGACCGCAACGGAAGGGAGGAGATTCTGGAGATCCACAGCAGAGGGATGCCGCTGGCAGAGGATGTGGATCTGAAGCAGCTCTCCGGGGTAACGCACGGCTTTGTTGGCGCCGACCTGGAGTCACTCTGCCGCGAGGCAGCGATGCGTGCACTGAGAAGAATTCTTCCCCATGTGGACTACTCCCGGCAGGAGATCCCCTACGACCAGCTGGCTGAGCTTGATGTCCAGATGGGTGACTTCAATGACGCCCTGCGTGAGGTGGAGCCCTCGGCCATTCGCGAGGTGTTTGTCGAGATCCCCAATGTCCACTGGGAGGAGGTGGGCGGCCTTGGAGAGATCAAGGAGAAACTGGTTGAGGCGGTGGAGTGGCCGCTCAACTATCCGCAGCTCTATGAGGAGGCGGGGATTCAGCCGCCACGCGGACTGCTGCTTGGTGGCCCGCCGGGGGTGGGCAAGACCCTGATCGCCCGCGCTGTGGCCACCGAGACCGGGGTTAATGTGATACCGGTCAAGGGGCCGGAGCTGATGTCACAGTATGTGGGGGAGTCGGAGAAGGGGGTACGTGAGGTTTTCCACAAGGCCCGACAGGCAGCACCCTGCATCATCTTCTTTGATGAGATCGATGCACTGGTCCCCAGGCGCAGCGCAGGGGGGAGTGACTCCCACGTCTCCGAGCGGGTGCTCAGCTCCATCCTTGCCGAAATGGATGGGATCGATATCCCCAAGGGGGTCTTCGTATTGGGGGCCACCAACCGGGTCGACCTGATCGATCCCGCCATGCTCCGTCCCGGGAGATTTGATGATGTGATTCAGCTCTCACTCCCCTCAGCCGAGGATCGTCGCTCGATCTTCGGAATCCACCTGAAGAGCAAACCGGTTGCCGAGGATATCGATCTCTCCCCACTGGTTGCGGAGAGTGAGGGGTTCAACGGGGCGCAGATTGCCTCGGTCTGCCAGCGTGCTGCACTGCGTGCGCTGAAAAAAGTGATCGAGGCCCATCTCGAGGAGCATCGTGGGGAGAATGTGGTCAGCATGGAGAAGAGCATCCTGATTACCCAGCAGAACCTGATCGATGCACTGAGTGAGATCCAGGGCGAGGCGTGGGACGACTCCGATGATCCAGAGGGCTGGGGTGGTTTCGGTGATGATCCGGGGTCAGGGGAGCCCACAAGAAGGGAGATCAGGGGACAGGCATCAGGAGCGCTGGAGTGACCCCCGACCAGGTGATCTACCTCTACTGCATTGCAGACAAGGGGCTCAGTGATGAGGTCAGGCTTCCGGGTGGGATTGAGAACCAGGCGGTTGAGGTGGTTGAGCACGGCGACACCAGTGCGGTTTTCTCAACCCTGCCCCGATCCCTGTTTGAGGGGGAGGAGGCAGAATCCAATCTGCAGGATATCAACTGGATCACCCCGCGTGCAGCGGCCCATGATGAAATTATCAAGCGGGTTATTGAGCAGACACCGGTCTATCCACTCCCTTTTGGAACCCTCTTCTCCTCGCTGGAACGGGTCCGGGAGGAGATGGATCGGAAACGGGAGCCCATTCAGGAGGTGTTTGAGCGGGTCAGAGAGAGTAATGAGTGGGGGATCCGCATCCTGCTGGAGCGCAACCGGGCTGTAGAGCATCTGGTTGAGGAGGAGATCGTGGAGCGGGGGATTGACCTTCCGGATACCCCGGGTGCCCGTCACATGCAGCTACAGCGGCTGAGACAACTTGCAGAGAAGCGACTCTCCCCGGAGCTGAGTCACCACCTGAGTGATATCCTGGAGGCCATTCAGTCCTTCAGCAGGGAGATGCGGAGCCGGAAGAGTACCCTGAGTGCCGAGGGGTCGGAGATGGCAAGTCTGGTCCACTGGAGCTTTCTTGTGGATGAGCGGCAGCGCGGGGAGTTCAGCGCTGCAGTAGAGCGAATTCGTGGTCAGTGGGAGCCGTTCGGTCTCCACATCATGCTCACTGGTCCCTGGCCCCCCTACAGCTTCTCCGTTCCAAGAGCGGTTGCGGAACAGAAGTAGCCGGGATGCTTCACCTCTACTGCCTGATCAGTGATGCAGATGAGGAGGGGCTGGAGCAGTTGCGGGAGGGGGTCGATGCCAGCCCGGTACGGCTCTTCAGAAGCGGACCACTCTCTATCCTCTATAGCCAGCATGATGTGGCTCCGGAGCGATCAAGGCATGACCATGTTCTGGCACACAGTGCGGTGGTGGATCGGGTGCATCAGCAGGTCACCACAGTCCCGTTGCGCTTTGGGACCGATGTGGTGGATCTGGAGGCGCTGCATGAACTGGCTGCGGAGAATGGGGGTGAGTGGAGTGATCTGCTGGCCCGCCTGGATGGATGTGTGGAGCTGGGTGTGCGCTTTCTCTCGCCCAGGGAGTCTGCTCCGGAGCCCTCAACAGAGCCCGCTACAGGGAAAAACGGAGTGGGGGGGGCAGAGTTTCTTCGCAGGCGTTCCATCCACTACAGCAGGCGGGAACAGCACACCGGGAAGAGGGAGGAGGTGGTTGATCGGGTGGTGAAGGAGGTTGAGCCGTTCTGCAGGGAGTACCGGGTTGCCGATGGAGAGCTGGCCGGAATGGAGAGCAGACTGCTCTCGCTGCTTGTGGGACGAGAGGAGTCTCCGGCTCTCCTGAAGAGGCTGAACGGATCACTCGGCGGAATGGAGAGGGTCAGTATCACGGGCCCCTGGCCACCATGGAATTTCGTCTCTCCGCATGCCCCAGGATCCCTGTGAAGGCCTCATCCTCAATCTATAGCGAACTCTCCTCTACACTGCTGGAGGTGATTCCGGCCTCGCTGCTGGTGCTGGACCACAAGGGGACAGTCCTCTTCGCCAACAATAACTACCTGCTGCGATCTCGCAAACGGGAGTCGCAGGTCAAGGGCAAGACCCTGAAACAGATCTTTCCCAAGGTGATTTTTGATCAGACCCCGCTGGTTGAACAGGTTCAGCAGGTGATTGCGGGGGGTGACCCCATTCGTGGAGAGCGGTTGACCTATCGTGCCCCGGGTGTTCCGACACGCATCTACTATTACAGTATTCTGCCGCTCAAGAACATCGATGCCGAGGGGGAGGCCAACGTCATGCTGCTGATGGAGGATATTACCGAGCAGTCACGCCTCTCTGCCGAGGTGCAGCGTGTGGAGCGGGAACTCTCCGGGGTGGTGGAGAATGCAGGAGATATCATTCTCTCCACGGATTCAGCCGGCAAGATATTGACCTGGAACAGTGCAGCAGAGCGGATTACCGGCCTCGGCCTCGAGAGTGCCCGGGGGATGAGCTTTTTTGATCTTGCTGCTGGTGATGAGCAGAAAAAGAGCAGGGAGCTGTTCAAACAGATGCTCAATACAAAAAAGGGTATTGAGGGGGATTGGCAGATTCAGGTCGACAAACAGCGACCCCACTATATCTCCTGGAGACTCTCGCCGATGCAGAACGAGTTTGGGCAGCTGCAGGGGATGGTGGCGGTAGGACGTGATCTGACAGAACACATGGCCCTTGAGGAGAAGCTGCGCCACTCACAGAAGCTGGCAGCACTGGGTGTCATGGCCGGTGGCATCGCCCATGAGGTGAGAAATCCGCTTGCTGTCTGCTCCTCTGCGGCACAGATCCTTGAGGATCATGAGCTCCCTGAGGATATGCGAACAGAGTGTACAGAGAAGATTCGCTCCTCCATC
>CAYFMF010000049.1:0-12402 GCA_964344135.1 uncultured Piscirickettsiaceae bacterium | reverse complement strand
CTGGAGCACTACCTTGACCTGCTGATCAAGTGGAACCGGGTCTACAACCTGACGGCAATACGGGACCCCGAGAGGATGGTGACCCACCACATCCTCGACAGCCTCTCGCTGCTCCCCTTTCTTTCCGGGGTACGGGTTGCCGATTTGGGTAGCGGGGCGGGGCTGCCGGGGATTCCGGTTGCCCTGATGCGGCCGGATCTGGAGGTGGTGATGGTCGACAGCAATATCAAGAAGAGTCGATTCATCCAGCAGGCGGTTCTAGAGCTGGGATTGTCGAATGCATCTGTTGTACACTCCCGGGTTGAGAGGCTTAGCGCTGATCCACACTTTGACATGGTGGTCTCCCGGGCCTTTACCTCGCTGAGCCAGTTTCTGCTGGCCTCCCGCCCCCTGTTGAGAAAGGGGGGGCGTGCTGTTGCAATGAAGGGGAGATGGCCCGAAGAGGAGGGTGCTGAGGTGGTTGAGGGTTTTGAGCTGGAGCAGGTGGCGGCAGTCACTGTCCCGGGCATTGAGGCCGAGCGGCATATGGTTGTCTGCAACAGGCAGTAGAGAGAGTATTCAGGCAGGGATTACATTGAGCAAGATTTTCGCTGTAGCAAACCAGAAGGGGGGTGTGGGCAAGACCACCACCTCCGTCAACCTTGCCGCCTCTCTGGGATATTTTGACGAGCGGGTGCTGCTGATCGATCTCGATCCACAGGGCAACGCGACCACCGGCAGCGGGATCGACAAGCAGTCACTGGAGTGGAGTGGGGTTGATGTACTGTTGGGCGATGTCACCATCCGGGAGGCGATACAGCAGACCGATGGTGCGGGATATGATCTGTTGGCGGCCAATGGGGACCTGACAGCTGCCGAGGTGGAGTTGATGGCGGCCGAGGACCGTTTTCAGCGTCTCTCGGAGATCCTGGGAGGGGTCACTTCCGAATATGACTATATCTTTATCGACTGCCCACCAACACTGAACATCCTGACGCTCAGTGCATTTGTCGCCTCGCTGGGGGTCATTGTGCCGCTGCAGTGCGAGTACTATGCGCTGGAGGGGTTGACGGCGCTGATGGAAACCATGGATCGGGTCCGGGAGACACACAATCCAGGCCTGCAGCTGCAGGGCATTGTCCGTACCATGTATGATTCAAGGAACCGCCTCTCGGTAGAGGTCTCGGAACAGCTGACGGGCCACTTTGGGGATCGTGTCTATGAGACCGTCATTCCAAGAAATGTGACTCTGGCAGAGGCACCGAGCTATGGCCGGCCCATCATCCACTATGCACCCTCCTCTCGCGGAGCCTATGCCTATGTGGATCTGGCGGCAGAGATACTGGAGCGGGCCGAGCGTGATAACAATCAGCGTGAGAATGGAGAAGAGTAAGTGATGTCTGCAAGAAAGGGGGGGTTGGGACGAGGACTGGATTCACTGCTGGGTGCCGCCAAGGCGTCAAAGGCATCAACGGATACGGCAGCGCCAGCGACAGAATCGGCAGCGGGTACCGAGGCTGTAACGCCCGGGGCGGCACTGAAGAGCCTGCCGGTTGATCTGCTGCAGCGTGGACAGTATCAGCCGCGACGTGAGATGAACCAGGAGGCGCTTGAGGAGCTCTCCAACTCGATTCGTGCACAGGGGGTAATCCAGCCCATTGTGGTGCGCCCAATCGGGGAGGGGCGTTACGAGATTGTCGCCGGTGAGCGCCGCTGGCGTGCGGCACAGATGGCGGGGCTGCAGGAGATCCCGGTGGTGATCAAGGAGGTCTCGGATCAGGTCACCATGGCGATGGCGCTGATCGAGAATATCCAGCGCGAGGATCTCAACCCCATTGAGGAGGCGGTTGCCCTGCAGCGCCTGATCAATGAGTTTGGCCTGACCCAGCAGGAGGCGGCCGATGCGGTTGGGCGTTCCCGCTCCTCGGTGACCAATATGTTGCGGCTGCTGAACCTCAATGCGGAGGTGGGGCAGCTGGTCGAGAAGGGGAAGCTGGAGATGGGCCACGCGCGCGCCCTGCTGGCCCTGGAGGGGGAGCAGCAGAGTGATGCGGCCAAGCAGGTGCTGCTTCTGGGGCTCTCGGTGCGGGAGACCGAAAAGCTGGTGCGCAAGCTGCTCAATCCGCCCAAAAAGAGGGCGGTTGAGGCGCTGGACCCCAACGTCAAGCGTCTGCAGGATCGGCTCTCCGAGCAGCTGGGGGCCACGGTGACCATCCACCAGGGCAACAAGGGGCGGGGCAAGCTGACCATCCAGTACAACTCACTGGATGAGCTGGACGGCATTCTTGACCATATTCGTTAGGTAAAAAGTTATTTTTCTCAAAATCCCAATTGACCCGCCTATCGATGATTTCTATAATACCCCCGGTTAAAAGATGGGGTATACCGCTGTTTCAGATCGTATCGGTACTCCTGCTGGCACTGCTGGCTGAAGGGGTATGGGAGAGTGGATCACGGCGGGCAGTTCTTTTTGGTGGAGTCGTGTCGGTAGCCAATCTGCTGTGGTTGCAGTGGCGCCTGCAACGAACCGAGAAGAGAGTTCCCCAGAGCGAGATAGAGCGTGATTCGGGCCAGGGTGCCCGGAAAATCGTGGCATCCCTCTATCTGGCGGCATTGGAGCGCTTTCTCCTGGTCTCGTCACTTCTTGTTTTTGGGTTGTTGAGACTGGAGCTGGAACCGATGTCCCTGATTGCGGGGTTTGTTGTGGGGCAGGTTGCGCTGGTCATAGGCAGCGGCCATGGGTTCGGCGATGGGGCCGGTAAACGGTAGGCAACATGGATACTATCCAGTAGAGCGATAACGGATAACAATAAAGATCATCATGTCGGGCGAAGCAATTACATCAACCCAATATATCCAGCACCATCTGACCAACCTCACCTTTGGTTATCATGACGGTCACTGGGGTTTTGCCCACAGTGCCGCAGAGGCCAAGGCGATGGGTTTCTGGGCCTTCCATGTCGATTCACTGTTCTGGTCCGTTGGCCTGGCCCTCGTCTTCTTTTTCCTCTTCCGGGCTGCAGCCAGGAACGCTACTGCAGGAACCCCCGGGGGACTGCAGAATTTTGTCGAGTGGATTGTCGAGTTTATTGATACCAGCGTGAAAGGGTCGTTCAGCGCAAGAAACGAGCTGGTTGCACCCCTGGCGCTGACCATCTTCTGCTGGATCTTCCTGATGAACCTGATGGATCTGGTTGCCGTGGACTGGCTGCCGATGCTGGCAGGTACGGTTGGAGAGACGGCGCTTGGAATGGATCCGCACCACGTCTACTTCAAGGTGGTTCCAACCACAGACCCCAATATCACCTTTGGAATGGCGCTTGCCGTCTTCTATCTGATGATCTACTACAGCATCAAGAACAAGGGGTTGGGCGGTTTTCTTGGCGAGCTGGCATTCCAGCCGTTTGGCAAGTGGGGGCTTCCGGCCAACCTGATCCTCGAGGGGATCTCGCTGATCTCCAAGCCGGTCTCACTGGCGCTGCGACTGTTCGGAAACATGTACGCGGGAGAGACCATCTTTATCCTGATTGCACTGATGTATGGTGCAGGCTGGCTTCTGGGAGGCTTTGGTGGACTGCTGCAGCTGGGCTGGGCAATCTTCCATATCCTGATTATTACCCTGCAGGCGTTTATCTTCATGACACTGACCATCGTCTACATGGAGATGGCGCACCATGAACACTGATTATTTATTACAACTTTCCTCAAAAGAGACTTAGGAGAAAAAAATGGAACAAGCACTATTGTACATCGCAGGCGGTCTGATGATGGGGCTGGGCGCACTGGGTGCTGCCGTAGGTATCGGCATCCTCGGCGGACGCTTTCTGGAGGGCGCGGCTCGTCAGCCTGAGTTGATTCCAATGCTGCGTACCCAGTTCTTTATCGTGATGGGCCTGGTGGACGCGGTACCGATGATTGCCGTAGGTCTGGCGCTCTACGTACTGTTTGCGGTTGTAGGCGGCTAAACTAAACTTTTTCGGGGCAGGCTATGAATATCAATGCCACATTGATCGGACAATCGATTGCATTCTTCCTGTTTGTACTCTTCGTAATGAAATATGTCTGGCCGCCACTGATGGCTGCGCTGGACGAGCGAAAGAAGCAGATTGCAGATGGGCTGGCGGCAGCAGAGCGGGGCCACCGTGAGCATGAGCTCTCCGAGCAGCGTGCAAAAGAGGTGATTCGTGAGGCCCACGAAGAGGCCAGCCAGATCATCAGCCGTGCACAGCAGCGTGCCAGCGAGGTGGTTGATGAGTCAAAGGGCAAGGCGGTTGAGGAGGCGGACCGGATTATCGAGTCGGCACGCTCAACCATCGACCAGGAGACCAATAGTGCGCGTGAGCAGCTCAGGTCTCAGGTCTCGGCACTCGCACTTGCCGGTGTCTCGCAGATTCTCAGCAGAGAGGTCAATGAGGCGGACCACCAGCAGATTCTCACGGAACTGAGCGCCAAGTTGTAGAGAAGACGAGAGAATGGAAGAGAGAACTACAATTGCACGCCCCTATGCAGAGGCCGCCTATGCACAGGCCCGCAGGGAGGAGCAGGTTTCAGCCTGGGCCGACGCGGTAGAGCTGCTTTCCGTCATTGTCAGTGATGAGGCCGTTGCGCTGCGTCTCAACGATCCAAGAGTCTCCCGTGCACAGCTCGAGGAGCTGGTCATGTCGGTTGGTGGTGAGGCCTTCTCCGGTACAAGAGGAAATTTCATCAAGGTGTTGCTGGAAAATGGCCGCCTTGGTTATGCCCCTGAGATCTGTTCACTGTTTCAGGCACTCAGGACAGCGGATGAGAACCAGCTGGATGTGGAGATCATTTCGGCCTACCCGCTCGATACCGCATCAGAGGGGGCCATTGCGATGGCAATAACAGAGAAGATGGGCAAAGAGATCAAGATGAACTCGCAGGTTGATCCGTCTCTGATCGGGGGAGTCATCATTCGTGCAGGGGATCAGGTCATTGATGCCTCACTGCGCGGCAGAGTGAACCAGCTTTCAAACGTACTGCAGGGATAGCGTGCAGACGTTTTTATTATTTACGTATTGATTTAAGGAGCAATCATGCAACTCAATCCTTCTGAAGTCAGCGAACTGATCCGGAAGAAAATCGAGAGCTTCGAGCCGCTGGCCGAGGCCCGTACGGAGGGCACAGTGGTCAGCCTGGCTGACGGTGTGGTCCGTCTACACGGTCTCAGCGATGCAATGCAGGGAGAGATGATCGAGTTTCCGGGCAACACCTTCGGCATGGCGCTCAACCTTGAGCGAGACTCGGTCGGTGCCGTAATCCTCGGCTCCTATGAGCATATCTCTGAGGGTGACACGGTTCGCTGTACCGGAAAGATCCTTGAGGTCCCGGTTGGTGAGGGGCTGCTGGGGCGCGTGGTGGACTCACTGGGCAACCCGCTGGACGGCAAGGGGCCGATCGAGAGCAGTGGTACCTCCCCGATCGAGAAGATTGCACCCGGTGTAATTGCCCGTAAATCGGTCGATCAGCCGGTGCAGACCGGATTGAAGTCGGTCGATGCGATGGTGCCGATCGGTCGTGGCCAGCGTGAGCTGATCATTGGTGACCGCCAGACCGGAAAGACTGCGGTTGCAGTGGATGCGATCATCAACCAGAAGGGGACCGGCGTAAAATGTATCTACGTTGCAGTAGGTCAGAAGGCCTCCTCGATTGCCGAGGTGGTGCGTCGTCTTGAAGAGCATGATGCGCTGGAGCACACCATTATTGTTGCGGCAGCGGCATCCGACTCCGCTGCCATGCAGTACATTGCCCCTTACTCGGGCTGCACCATGGGAGAGTACTTCCGTGACAAGGGCGAGGATGCCCTGATTGTCTATGATGATCTGACCAAGCAGGCCTGGGCCTACCGTCAGGTCTCACTGCTGCTGCGTCGTCCACCGGGTCGTGAGGCCTATCCGGGTGACGTCTTCTACCTCCACTCCCGCCTGCTGGAGCGCGCATCGCGCATCAACGAGGAGGAGGTGACCAAGCGCACTAATGGGGCGGTAACTGGTCAGACCGGTTCTCTGACTGCGTTGCCGATCATTGAGACCCAGGCGGGTGACGTATCCGCTTTCGTACCGACCAATGTGATCTCGATTACCGATGGACAGATCTTCCTTGAGACCGATCTCTTCAACTCCGGTATTCGTCCTGCAATCAATGCCGGCCTCTCCGTATCCCGTGTGGGTGGTGCGGCACAGACCAAGATCATCAAGAAGCTGGGCGGCGGCGTCCGTCTCGATCTTGCACAGTATCGCGAGCTGGCGGCCTTTGCGCAGTTTGCATCAGACCTGGATGAAGCGACCCGCAAGCAGATCGAGCGTGGTCAGCGTGTTACCGAACTGATGAAGCAGAAGCAGTATGAGCCGATGAAAATTGCCGAGCTGGCTACCTCACTGTTCGCAGCCAACGAGGGCTATCTGGATGACATCGACCCCTCCAGGATCGTCGATTTTGAGGAGGCACTGCAGTCCTACATGAAGAGTTCGCACGGTGAGCTTCTGGAGAGCATCAACGAGTCGGGTGACTACAACGATACGATTGACTCCTCCTTGCGCTCTGCGCTGGATGATTTCAAGGCAAACCACAGCTGGTAGGCGCTGGAAAGAACCACCGTTAGAGGAAAGCTCACGATATGGCAGTTGGCAAGGAAATTCGGGAAAAGATCAAAAGCGTTAAAAGTACGCAGAAGATTACCAGTGCCATGGAGATGGTGGCCGCCAGCAAGATGCGCAAGGCACAGGATCGGATGGAGGCATCCCGTCCCTACAGCGAGAAGATTACCGCGGTGGTCTGCCATCTGGCCAATGCACACCCTGAGTATCACCACAGTTATCTGGTGGAGCGAGAGGCCAGGCGCGTTGGCTTTATCATCATCTCCTCCGATCGTGGGCTCTGTGGCGGACTGAATGTGAACCTCTTTCGTGAGGCAGTCAAGGCGACCAGTGAGCAGAGCACTCAGGGTGTCGAGATTGACTATACGGCGATCGGCAGCAAGGCACTTGGATTCCTTGGCAGGATGGGGGGCAATCTGGTCTCCGAGACCTGCCAGCTGGGAGACCAGCCGGAGATCTCCAGCCTGATCGGGCCCATCAAGGTGATGCTCGATGCCTACGATGAGGGGAGGATTGATCGCCTCTTTGTGGTCTATAACCAGTTTGTGAATACCATGACCCAGAAGCCGACAGTGCAACAGGTGCTCCCTCTGCAGCCGGTGGAGAGTGAGGAGTTTGGCCACCACTGGGACTACATCTACGAGCCGGATGCGAAACCGGTGATGGATACACTGCTGCAGCGCTATGTCGAGTCCATCATCTATCAGGGTGTGGTTGAGAATATCGCCTGTGAGCAGTCCGCCCGCATGGTGGCAATGAAGAGTGCAACGGATAATGCTGGAGATCTGATTAATGATCTCGAGCTGGTCTACAACAAGGCAAGACAGGCGGCGATTACCGCTGAGCTGGCCGATATTGTGGGCGGCGCGGCAGCAGTTTAGTTAATTGATACAACGAGTTGAATTTTTATAAAGAGGATTAGAGAGATGTCAGGAACGATTGTTCAGATCATCGGCGCAGTGGTAGACGTGGAGTTTCCTCAGGAATCGATGCCAAAGGTATTTGATGCACTGACCGTAGATGAGCCCGGCTTGACACTGGAGGTTCAGCAGCAGATTGGTGACGGCGTGGTCCGTGCCATTGCAATGGGAACCACAGATGGATTGAAGCGTGGCCTCTCCGTAACCGGAACCGGTGCACCGATTCAGGTTCCGGTCGGGACACAGACCCTGGGCCGAATCATGAACGTGCTGGGTGACCCGATTGACGAGAAGGGCGAGATTGGTGAAGAGAAGCGGATGCCGATCCACCGCAAGGCACCAACCTTTGAAGAGCTCTCTGCTGCAACCGAGATCCTCGAGACCGGAATCAAGGTAATCGACCTGGTCTGCCCATTTGCCAAGGGCGGCAAGGTCGGACTGTTCGGTGGTGCCGGTGTGGGCAAGACCGTAAACATGATGGAGCTGATCCGTAACATCGCGATCGAGCATAGCGGTTACTCCGTGTTTGCCGGTGTCGGTGAGCGTACCCGTGAGGGTAACGACTTCTACCACGAGATGACCGAAGGTGGCGTACTCGACAAGGTGTCCCTGGTCTATGGCCAGATGAATGAGCCACCCGGAAACCGTCTGCGTGTGGCGCTGACTGGTTTGACCATGGCGGAGGCGTTCCGTGACGAGGGGCGTGATGTACTGCTCTTCATCGATAACATCTACCGCTACACCCTGGCGGGAACCGAGGTATCGGCACTGCTGGGTCGTATGCCATCCGCGGTAGGCTATCAGCCCACACTGGCGGAGGAGATGGGCGCACTGCAGGAGCGAATCACCTCCACCAAGACCGGCTCCATCACCTCGATTCAGGCAGTCTACGTACCGGCGGATGACCTCACGGATCCATCCCCGGCAACCACCTTTGCCCACCTCGATGCGACAGTCGTACTCTCGCGTCAGGTTGCGGAGCTCGGTATCTATCCGGCGGTTGATCCACTCGACTCCACCAGCCGTCAGCTCGACCCCCACATTGTGGGCGAGGAGCACTACAATGTGGCCCGTAGCGTACAGACAACACTGCAGCGCTATAAGGAGCTGAAGGATATCATCGCGATTCTCGGCATGGATGAGCTCTCCGAGGAGGACAAGCAGACCGTTAACCGTGCACGCAAGATTCAGCGCTTCCTCTCCCAGCCCTTCTTCGTGGCTGAGGTCTTTACCGGAACGCCAGGCAAGTACGTCTCACTCAGCGACACCATCAGCGCCTTCAAGGCGATTGTGGATGGTGAGTATGACCACCTGCCGGAGCAGGCGTTCTATATGGTGGGCTCAATCGATGAGGCGGTTGAGAAGGCGAAGACCATTTAACGCTGAGACGACAGGAATAGCAGCATGAGCATGACCGTACACATTGATATCGTCAGCGCCGAGAAATCAATTTTCTCGGGAGCTGCCGAGATGCTTTTTGCCCCTGCCGAGATGGGTGAGGTGGGCATTGCACCGCGTCACGCCCCGATGCTGACCCGCATGAAGGCAGGAGAGGTTCGTGTTCAGCAACCCAATGGTGAGGAGGTGGACTTCTTCATCTCTGGTGGCCTGCTGGAGGTCCAGCCTCATGTAGTAACTGTACTGGCAGACACCGCCATACGTGCAGCAGACCTCGATGAGGCAGAGGCCCTGGCGGCCAAGCAGCGTGCAGAGGCCGCAATGCAGGACAAGCAGGCAGAGATGGATTACGCCAAGGCACAGGCAGAACTGGTTCAGGCGGCTGCCCAGCTACAGGCCATTGAACGTCTGCGCAAGCGCTCAGGCGTCAGCTCATAGCCTGTAAGGCCCCTTCGTACCCTGAGCACTGCATCATGGGCAGTGCCGGCCGGCCGCCCCAGCCCCAACATCTGAAACAGTAGATGACGCAGTCAGCTTCCAGCCCCGCGGTAATCATTCTTGCAGCCGGTCAGGGTACCCGGATGCGCTCCTCACTGCCCAAGGTACTCCACCCCATTGCCGGGACCCCGTTGCTGGAGCATGTTATCCGCTATGCGGAGCGACTGGATCCGCTCTCCATTCATGTGGTCTATGGCCATGGTGGCGAGGCGGTTCGGGAGCGTCTCTCCCACTGCAGGGTCCACTGGGTACTGCAGGAGGAGCAGCTCGGGACCGGCCATGCCGTCGAACAGGCCCTCCCCGAGATTGAGGCGGGGCAGACGGTGCTGGTGCTCTATGGCGATGTACCACTGGTACGGAGCGAGACCCTTGCGGCACTGCTGGATGAGTCGGCAATCAGCGGTTTTTCCCTGCTTACGGTCGCGATGGAGGACCCCACCGGCTACGGGCGGATCGTGCGTGATGGCCAGGGGGCTGTGTCACGGATTGTTGAACAGAAGGATGCCTCTGCCGAAGAGCTTCAGATCAGCGAGGTCAATACCGGCATTCTTGCCGTCTCGGTGGAGCGGCTGCGGGGGTGGATCAATGTTCTTGAGAACAATAATGCCCAGGGTGAATTCTATCTGACCGATATCGTCGAGATGGCGGTGGCGGATGGGGCTGAGGTCAGAACCATTGTGGCCTCGAGTGTTGAGGAGGTTCAGGGGGTCAACGACCGCCAACAGCTTGCCCAGCTGGAGCGTCTCTACCAGCAGCAGCAGGCGGCGGAGTTGATGCGGCAGGGGGTTACCCTGCTCGATCCCGCCCGCTTTGACCTGCGGGGCCGACTCGATGCGGGAGAGGATGTGGTGATTGATGCCAATGTCATCCTGCAGGGGGAGGTTACCCTTGGGGACGGGGTGGAGATTGGAGCCAACTGTCATATTCAGGATGCCACAATTGAGGCCGGCACAGTGGTTCTCCCCAATTCGGTGATCGATTCAGCCGAGATCGGCCCCAACTGCAGGGTAGGTCCCTTTGCCAGGATCCGCCCAGGAACCCGACTGGTGGCCTCAGCCCATATTGGCAACTTCGTGGAGCTGAAAAACGCCGAGGTTGCGGAGGGGTCAAAGATCAACCACCTCTCCTACGTGGGGGACAGCAGCATTGGGGCGCGGGTCAATATCGGTGCCGGTGTGATCACCTGCAACTATGACGGTGCCAACAAGCACCGCACCGTGATTGGAGACGATGCCTTTATCGGTTCCGACAGCCAGCTGGTTGCACCGGTTGAGATCGAGACGGGGGCGACCATTGGTGCCGGCTCCACCATTGTGAAGAGGGCCCCAGCGGACCAGCTCACACTCAGCCGCTCCAAACAGGTCACGATCAAGGGGTGGAAACGCCCACAAAAGAAGAAGTAGTCTCACCATGGCCACAAAGCTTGTACAGAAAAGCATTTTCAAGGGGATCCAGGAGTTTGAGATCGCGGGTGGTGAGATTCATGTGCGGACCAAGGCGCTGTTCACTCAGGAGAGCCGGTCGACCATAGCGCTCTCGACACTGAGTCCAGACCCCATGATCAACAACGCCTCGATGGAGTTTCACAGCCGTGACGGGCACTCGCCGCAGCTCTCACTTTTTCTGAACAAGCCGAGTGATGCGGAGTTCAATGCCTTTGTCACCCTTCTGAGAGAGCGGGTAGAGGAGGAGCGCAACACATTTGTCGGGACCAGCACGGAGCCACAGGAGAGTGGATCCCCGACCCAGATTCATGAAGAGCCACCAGCGTTTGATGATCCCAACAGGGCTCAATCCACCCCCCTTCCAGCCGTGAATGGTGCCAGGGTGGAGGAGGTGATTCAGATGCTGGAGAGGTATCTGGATCGTGAGGAGCTGGCACCGCTGATGGCTGCGCTGGAGGCGCTCCAGACGGAGCCGGAGAGTGAATCAAACTTCGCTCAATTGGTTGATGCATTTCATCAACTGGGCCCGTCGCAGGGTGCAGTACTCACCTATGCCCCCTATCTCAGCACCCTGCTGGCGGATCAGATGTTCAGGGAGTGACAACCCCCCTTTCCCGCCTGCATCGCCTCCTCACTGCCGATGTCAAATCAGCGCCTCATTCTCTACCCCAGGGATCCGCAGATTGCATTACCATCCGGGCCACTGGTTGAGCAGTTTCGGCAACAGCAGCTGATCGCCGAAAAACTGCCTGCAACCCATGGCAGAGAGAGCTTTCTGGTTGGGGAGCGCTTTTTTGACCTCTTCCTCTTCCTGGGCTGCTCTCCATCGATTGAGTTGGCACCATCCGGCCGTAATCCAGAGAGCCCGTTCTGCTACATCCAGATCGAGTCGGAAGAGGCGTGCCGGGTGGTGGCAGGAGACAACCTGAAGGCGGTCTGTCCCGGCTGCAAGGGGCGCTACCAGCTGGATGCAGTTCTCCATGCACCGGAGGGAGCGTCTGGCCTGCCCCGGATCCCCTGTGGGAGCTGCGGTGTGGCCACCCCTGCGGAGCGGGTTGCATGGCGAAAAACGGCCGCACCCTCGAGAACCAGGATCTCCCTCTGGAATATCTTCGAGGGGGAGGCGGTACCATCGGACAGCCTGCTCAGTACACTGGAGCAGCAGACAGGGGTGGTCTGGCGCTACAGCTACATCAGCACCCGCTGACTACCCCCCTCTTTCTGCTGCTGGTTGGCTGGCGATAGGGTCCACTGTTAACAAAACCATTCACAGCGGAGCTGCCGTGTAATGGAGAGGTCGTTACGGCCTGAAAGCGCAAGATCAAGGAGTACCAGGTCTGGATTGACTCTGGGAAGAAGACGGTTCATCTCCTCTCCATCTGCTGCGGCATCAACCCGACACCCCTGTTCCCTCAGATAGTCGGAGAGAAAGGTTCTGCATCTCAGGTCGTCATCTACAACCAGAATGGTGTTGCCTTGTTTCATCTCTTTTATATAGCATTAGATATCTCTAATATACCATAAAGAGACGATAATTTACACAGTTTT
>CAYFMF010000048.1:0-12410 GCA_964344135.1 uncultured Piscirickettsiaceae bacterium | reverse complement strand
GCTGATTACTCAAACCACACAGAGTGTGAGTTCATCAACCCACATTAGTGGGCAGCTGAAACTACCCCTGTAGTCATCAACCAAATTTCGTATAATTCGGACTGTTACGGAGTACTATTCTGGAGATTACTATCGTGGAAATCATCCTCTATACCATTGTTGCTGTTGTCCTCTATCTGGTGGCAGATCGAATTCTCCTCTTCCTGGAGGGGCTCCATGGGGGAATACTTCCCTATCGAAGTGTCGTCTTTTTTGTGATTATTCTGGTGCTGGCACTGATTGTCTTCAATGTCCTGGAGACGATGATGATGGGGGGCGTCACCCCACTGCCTGATGGCTCATTCCCTGCTACCCCCCAACCGGGAACAGCACCCGGGGGGTAATAGAACCATTTGCAAATGGCTCGATGGCCCTGCTTTTTGGAAACTGCCCTGCGGGGCCGGCAGTTTCAGGATAGCGACCTCACTCTGTTCTACTGTGGGCCAGCTCGGCTGCATGGTAGCGCTTGTTGCTCTCACACATCGAATTCTTTGAGCGCCAGCTGCCATCCTTCCGGGTGTAACTCTCACGGGGAACCTCAATCTCACGCCCCTTCTTGATCTCGAAAATATGGACCCTGGCGGGATCCGGCTCGCGTTCCCTGAGCAATCTTCCGAGGCTGCAGAGGGTATCTGCATAGTAGTGAATCGTCATGTCCGAGTAGAAGCCGCCCTCGCAGTCGGTATCGCAGTAATCCTCATCCTTGAATATATCGACAACCGCCTTGTAGGCATAGGAGAGCCTCTGCCCCCTGTTTGCAAAAAGAGTGCTCAGTATCCCCATCCCGTAACCTCCGCTATCTGTGTGTAGTTATCCACCGAATCCAGCCGCCTACTCAAAGACAAACTCCTCATGTTTGGAATCAAAATCAACAACCAGAATCTCTGCTGCTGCAAGATCAATATCGGCCTCGGCAGCATAGTCAAACCCCTCTGTCAGAATACTGTCCCGCATCCTTACCCTGAGGTGGTGCTTTCCGGATGGCACCTTGATCTTCTGGTAGGTGTACCCTGCCGCATCCTGGTTGATCCCGGAGGGCAGAATCGTCTCGGAGTGAATCACCTTACCATCCAGCTCCAGCTCAATCACAATCGGGGAGCGCTCTCGGGGACAGATGAGCGGCAACCTCATATTGGGTGGAAGCTTGGCCATCTGTTCCGGTGTCTGCTTGACACACTCCCCCCGGGGCTTGCTGACATGGGCCAGACTGATCTTCACCAGTGCAGTCTCCGGCTCAATCAGCCTGTAGGCCGGTGAGGTTGAGAGATATCCGGTTACCGCAATAAAGAGCCCATAGAGGAGAACCTGCCCAACAATCTGTATAACCTTACTCATTGCCGGCTACCCCGCTACTCTCACTGCTGCTGGATGGTTCACCACCGTAACTGCGCAGGAAATCCCTGAATTCATCAACCTGCATCGCAAGCTTCCTGCGGTCAGGATCCTCCGCCCGGAAGATATGGATGCGGTTTCGGTCGATCCGTGAGCGCAGTGCCGGCTTGCGATCCTTGTGGATTCGCTCGTCCAGCCAGTGGTTGCCCAGTCGATAGTGGCAGTTGTTCTCCAGACAACCGGTAATAAAGACACCATCCGCATTGCCCCGTCTCAGTGCGTAGTCAATAAATGATGCCGGCAACATTCCGGTACAGGGGAGCGTAACCACGGCCGTCCCCTGGCCCCTGAACTGCTCCAGTTCTGCCGCATGGTCACACCCGAAGATGATGATGCGAATCTCGTCATCCAGCCCCCCAAGCTTCTCATTGCACTCCTCGCGCAGCATGTTGACCGATGCGTGGGACATGTCAATTCCGGTAACCAGTGGGTTCATCTTCCTGAATGGGGTTGAGGAGGGGCAGGATCCGGCACAGATACCGCAACTTGCGCAGTAACTGTCATGAACCACCGCAACCTCATCATAGGGGAGTCCATCGGTTCTCGGCTCCATGGTAATCGCACTGTAGGGGCAGTCCTCCACACACTGCCCACACCCATTGCACTCCTCCGGGAAGATCTCGGCAACGGGGGGCTTCTTCTTTCGAGGGAACCACGGCATGATCATCAACAGGAAGCTGACTGCCCAGACCAGCGACCAGACCGCCCACATCGGCCAGCTGTCGGCAAGCGGATAGATATTGAGGTAGAACCAGTCCAGATTGATCTCTGTTGGTACCGTATTGAGGTCGGCCTGCTGATGGCTCACCGCCGGCTTGACCAGTGAGAGGACAATCAGTGCAGCCAGGGTTCCTATTGCCAGGCTGCGGGGCGGGTTGATGATGGAGCGACTGATGCGAAGCAGGTGAATCCAGAGCCCAAAGAGGAGAAAGATGGGGATCCCGATTACATGGATAAATGCAATCAGGGTAAAGAAGCGGTCATTCAGGGCATCATCGGTGAGAAAGTTCCTGGCCATCGGTTCGGTAAAGATCGGTAACCAGTCCATCATCTCTGACGAGGCAATAGCGACATACTGTGCCATGGTGTCCCACACCATCCAGTAGCCGGAGATTCCAAGCAGTGCCGTCATCCAGAGCAGGGGGACCCCGGAAAACCAGGAGAACCAGCGAAAACCGCGATACCGGTCACGCCAGAACTCACGACCAATATGGAGGAAGATGGTGATGATCGCAGCATCCGATGCATAGCGGTGGAGGCTCCGCATGACCCCTGCCGACCACCAGAGGTCATTGCTCATATACTCAAGGGAGGGCCAGGCGCCAAAGATGCTGGTCTCATACAGCACGAAGACATAGATTCCACTCACCAGCACGATCCAGAACAGATAGATGGTCAGTGCACCCAGATGGTAGAGAGGATTCAACTCTCTGGTAAAAAAGCGATTGAACCAACCCTCCACTCTGGAGATGGTGGATTCACGGAATTTCAGCAGTCGACTAGTCATAAAAAGGCCAGATAGTATTGAAATATCAAAAGGTTAATTGGATCCAAAAATACAATTAAATTGTTTCTTAATTATTTCTGTCGCCCCGTTTTCTTGGATTGACAACAAACTCCTTGACCAGAAAATAGAGGATAAAGAGGATAATCGTAAAGCCAACCGCCATCCCCACAAAGAGGGAGTAGTCAAAACGGTACTCCCCGCTGGCCGGATCATAGACCGTGCAGAAAAAGCGGACACGATCCTCGATATTGGCGATGATGCTCCTGTTGACGGGACGCTTGTAGACCAGCTCCTTGAGAGGCTCCATCAGTCGGGGGGCATCATAGGACTCACCATAGACCTGGGTATAGATCACCCCCTGCTGATCCACCATGGTGGCCTGAAGCACATGCTCAAACCCCTTGGAGGTAGGGATATAGCTGAACCCCACCTCATCCACCAGGCGACCGATGGTATCACTGTCACCACTGAGGAACATCCAGTTCTCGAAATCAATGCTCCTTGATCTCGCATACTCCGCCATCATCTCCGGTGAATCAATCCGGGTATCAAAACCGATCGTAACCACATTGAATTTGTCCGGACCGAGTGAATCATTGGCGATCTCAACCATCTTCTTGAGATTCTGCGTGGTCATCTGACAGATGTGGTAGCAGCTGGTATAGACCAGATTGATGATCAACGGCTTGTCACGCAGAGACTCCAGATGGAACGGCATCCCATCCGTATTGGTCAGGGTATAGCCCGAGAGTTGATTGCCTACGGCAGCCCTGCTCTTCTCCAGCGCCTCTTGATGGTCAAATGGTACAGCCCCCTGCTCCTCTTGGGCAGCAGAGGGTATTGCAAGCCCGAGCGCGAGGTTAAGGAGAATTGCCGCAGCAATCCTGCGGCTGTTGTGTAGCCACCTAAGCATGTTATGGTTAAACCGGTTAAAAAGTTACTGTTCAGACAAGTTGTATATCAACCACAGCCGCAACCAACAACAGGGTCAGCTGGAGGAGTGATGCATAGAAACTTGACATGGCAGTGGTACGGTTGGTCTCTCTGATCAGAACAATATTCTTGTAGAGAAAGTAGAAACCACCCACTGCAGCACCCAGGAAGTAGACGATACCCAGTCCCAGGTCAAAAAAGAGGGGTAGAAAAGAGGTGGCAACCAGCAGAATGGAGTTGCCAAAGATGGCCCATGCCGCCTTGTGATCCCCAATCACCACCGGAAGCATCGGTATTCCTCCACGCGCATAGTCATCATGGAGGGTGATGGCCAGACTCCAGAAGTGGGAGGGTGTCCAGAGAAAGAGGACGACAGCAAGAATCAGCGGAAAGGTATCGATCCCGGTCGGATTGACCGTTGCCGCACCGGCCAGCACGGCAAAACTGCCTGCAAGTCCACCAATCACAATATTGAGCCAGGTTCTGCGCTTCAGCCACCAGGTGTAGACAAAGGCGTAGAAGAAGGCGCCAAGAAAGACATAGAGTGCCGCCACTCCGTTAAGGATATAGGCGGTGGCAAAGACCGAGGCAAAGAGCAGAAAGTAGAGAAACAGGGGCCAGCGATAATCGGCCTTGATCTCACCCGTTACAAATGGGCGGTTGCGGGTTCTCTCCATGCGCCCATCATGGTTGCGTTCAAGGTACTGGTTAAATCCACCTGCACTGGCAGAGGAGAGCAGTACGGTCAGCAACAGCGTCAGGATATGTGGTAGAGGCACGGAAGGGCCCGGTGTAACGGCGAGACCAACCAGTGCTGTAAGTGCAATTGTGACACCAATACGGAGTTTGAAGATGTTCGCAATCTGCTTGAATCCAATGACCACAGCTCAGTTTCCTCTAGTGTTTTCCATTGCCCATGGAGAGGTCTCGGTGTTTTCCCATGACCGGTGACGTTCAGGGCTTTAACTGCACTCAATTATACAGCAAACCTCTCCAATCAACCTCAGGTTACTGCAGGGGCAGGCATGACAGCCTGCCCCTGTAGCGTTTCACTTATGAAAGTCCCCAGACTGCTGCCAACTGCTTCCAGTTGACGAAGTAGTAGAGAACAAAGATGGCGAGGAATGCCAGGGCCATCATGAAGGTTCCTGGTGCAACGAATCCCCACTTGCCGATACTGCTGTGAGAACCCTCCTCAGGAGCGGCACGCATCAGCATCGCTGGGCGCTCGGTGGTGTAGCTGTCCACACCACGGAAGCCGAGGAAGCCCACCTTCTCATCGGTCTTCTTGCCGAAGAGCAGGGTCCCTACCGTCAGCAGGACAAAGATCGCTCCACCCAGTACCGCCAGGATGGCGAAGATGCCCGCCAGACCCATGATGGTGTAGGCAATTGCGGGGTACTCATAGGCATAGGGGGCGCCGGTAAAGGCCATGTCCCAGTGTCTACGGGCAACACCCATGGTGCCTGCACCCATCAGGAAGAGGGAGACACCGGCCATGCCGAGACCAAACAGATAGGGCTGCAGCTTGGCAATCGATGGCAGGATGAGCTCACGACCAAAGAGGGTTGGCAGCAGGAAGTAGGTGACCGCCATGAAGGCCATGGTGGTGCCCAGTACCACTGTTGCGTGGAAGTGACCCGGTACATAGATGGTGTTGTGGATGATCAGATTGATCTGCTCCACACCCATGACCACACCGGAGATGCCTCCAAGGAAGCCAAATCCTATCAGTGAGATGAACATCGACGAGAAGACCGGATTCCCCCAGGGCGCCTTCTTCAGCCACTGGAAGAGTCCTCGGTTCAGCCCCTTCAGACGCTGTGCCACCTCAATGGAGCCTGGAACGGTCAGTCCATGGATCATACTGGCCAGTACCGCAAGATACATTGCATAACTGGTATTGAAGATCTTCCAGACGGAGCTCACACCTGGGTCTACCAGGATATGGTGGGCAGATGCGATCTGCAGGAAGAGGATATAGAGCAGGAATGCTGAACGACTGATCTTCTCGGACATGGGTCTTGCACCAAACAGCAGTGCTGCAACCATGTACCAGATCGAGATGTGAGCAGCCACATTGATCTGCTGCGAGGAGTGACCCAGTGCCCACCAGATCACACGATACATCAGTGGATCGATATTGGATATCAGACCCAGACTCCAGAGGAAGGTCGGGATCAGGATGATTGCACCCGATGCGATGGTAAAGACCGCAATAATTGCTGCTGTCATTGCACCAAACACAACCAGCGGGATGGAGCCCTCATAGGTCTTCTCCTCCTTGGCAATCACCAGCGTACCAAAGAAGATGAAGCAGCCAATCAGTGCACCAACGGCAAACAGGATCAGCCCCAGATAGAAGAGCGGATCAGCCGGCATCGGCACATAGGAGGTCATCATTACACTGGAGTTGCCCATCAGGATGGCATAGTTGGTGATCAGGGCACCAACCAGCATCAGGACAAACTGTACCCAGCCCCATGCCGGGGTTGCCAGCCTCGACCTCAACAGTGTTGAGGAGGCAAAGTAGAGTACGGCCATCTCAAAGAAGATGATCCAGATGATCAACATATCGATACCATGGGCTGTAAGCGCCTGGTAGAACTGACCCGCAGGGAGTGTATGCAGGGTCGGCATGCGTGTTGCCGTCACCAGTGCGGCAAGAATACCGCCGATCAGCAGGAACACTGCGGCGGCAATAGCGTTGGCTTTCATCAGATTTTCAGCATTCTTGTGAAAGACCAGTCCGCTACCCGGCTCTGTCCGGAATAATGGTTTTGCGAAGCTCATTTTTTCTTACCCCTTCTATTCTGTAACGTAAATGTTGCTGGTCATGAAGTGATGACCGATACCACAGTACTCATTACAGATTACTGTAAACTCACCCGCCTGGTTTGGTGTGATCGTTATGACGGTCTCGTAACCAGGCAGAATCTGGGCATTGACATTGATGGGCTGCACCGAGAAACCGTGCTGCCAGTCAATAGAGGAGAGGTGGAGTCGATAGGACTCCCCCTTCTTCAGCTCCAGGGCTGGATACCACTGCCACTTCTTGCCCAGCATATAGACATCACTGCCAACCGGTGGCGCCACAACAGGCACATTCCACTGGGTCTCCCTGCGTACCTCATGTTTGGAGACCATGTCATCTACCTTGGCCTGAAAATCTGCAGGCGTAGTCCTGTAGGCCTCATTGGAGAGATTCTGGTTACCGTAGATGTGCCAGATCGGCATCATCGTAAACATGAACAGACACCACAAAAGGGCGATCGCAACCCAGAGACCCTCAGAGCGATCAACCGGCGTTTTCCACCAGATGGTTTCCGTTGGGGGAAGTATTGAACTCATGACAGACTCTCCTCCTGGTTATTTTAAAGGCGCCGCCATGGGAATGGAGATGATCTCCATGATGCCCCAGACGGTGTATAGAACGGTTGGTGTTGCTATCCCGAGGAATAACAATAGAAATGGGTTATCGAGTAGTCGCTGCATGGCGGGTACTCTCTCTTCGTTTGTCTGCTCTTCCACTAGTTGGTACTCCCTGATGTTGTAAAAATTAGAGCTGGCCTGCCACATCAAATCTCCCTTGCGGGGACCCCAAAGCCAGCTGAATGACTATTTCAAACTTTTGCATTGCGAGTTATACACCACATACACCAAAGGGTTGCTTGACCTAGGTCAAATTGAAACAATACTGAAACAATCAGGCCTCGTGCAGAAATGAAACACCCCCGCAAAAATCAGAGGAAAAGCAGACAGTTATTGTAGAACCATACAATTAGCGATACCATGAACCGGAGTTCTTTGAGGCCATCCCCTGTGTCACAAACATGAACCATAAAAAATCACTCTTTGCTGTCCTGACCCTTCTGCTGCTGGCCTCATTTTCCGGCTGGGGAGAGCATGCGACAACCCACGGTGATCCCGTTGCACCCATCCTGCTTGCCCTGACCATCATCACCATCCTTGCCCTGCTGGCACGCCAAATTGCAAGGCAGCTGAATCAACCCTGCGTACTGGGGGAGCTGGCACTGGGGATGACCATTGGCAATATTGGCTACTGGATCGGTAGCGACCTGATCTCTGTGCTGCGTGAATCAACGGCCGTCTTCAACGCCATCAACCTCTCGCTGGAGGGGGGTGTTACGCTTCAGCAGGCACTTCAGCACAGTGTTGGAGATGAGCTGGCGCGTGAACTGCTGCCGATCCTCACCAGTCCACAGGGCGGAACGATTACCGATGCCATTCAGGTGATTGACAGCTTCTCACGGCTTGGGCTGCTGTTCCTGCTGTTTGCCGTTGGGCTGGAGTCCTCTGCCGGGGAGCTGCGCACCGCCGCAGGCTCGGCAACACGGGTAGCCATCATCGGCGTCGTTGCGCCATTTTTCCTTGGCATCGGTGCCATGGAGCTGCTCGCCCCACACTCCGACTGGTCTGCCAGCCTGATGGTTGCAATCACCCTCTGTGCAACCAGCATCGGCATCACCGCACGTCTCTTTCATGAGTTGAACCGGGACAACAGCGAGGTCTCCCGCGTGGTACTGGGTGCGGCCGTAATTGATGATGTGCTGGGGCTGATACTGATGGCCATTGGTATTGATATCATCTTCCGCGGTGCCATTGATCTGGTGAGCATCAGCTATTCAATCCTGCAGGCTATCATGTTTCTGACATCGATCTATCTGCTGGTGCCCAGGGTTATCCAGTTTACCGTCAGACATCTTCACCACTTCAAGCTCTGGGAGGCGGAGCTGTTTGTCTCCTTCCTGTTATTGACCAGCCTCTCCTGGCTGGCAGACTTTGTTGGCCTCTCCGCCATTGTCGGTGCCTTTGCGGCTGGCCTGATCCTCAGCAACAAGGAGTTTACCTACTGGAAACAGGGGTGTGATCCATCACACCCGGAGTGCAGGCTTGATTATGAGGTGAAGGAGCAGATCCGACCCTTTGAGGCGATCCTTGCACCGATCTTCTTTGTAGTGATGGGGATGCAGGTCAAGCTGGAGCTCTTTCTCGACCAGGAGATCATGATTCTTGCCACCGTACTGACTCTGGTGGCAATTGCCGGCAAGCTGCTCAGTGGCCTTGGTGCAAAAGGTGGGCTGCCAAGACTCGCCATCGGCGCAGGCATGGTGCCCCGGGGTGAGGTTGCACTGATCCTGGCTGCTGTAGGCAAGGGGCTCGGGATCCTCAACCCCTCGCTCTTCTCGGCATTGGTGATGATGGCCATCATCACATCGCTGATTGCCCCCCCACTGCTGAAGTGGAGCCTGGCTCGAGCCGAGGCGACCTGAGAGGCGTCGTTGTCTCAGGGAAAGCGCAGCGAGGCGATCGCCCCTCCACCGGGCCGATTCTTCAGCTCAGCCTTCCAGCCATTGACCTCCGCAAGGTTCCTCACAATTGCCAGCCCCAGACCACTGCCCCCCTGCTCTCTGGAGCGTGATTTTTCCGAGCGGAAAAAGGGGTCAAAAACCCTCTCCAGATCCTCCTCTGGAATCCCGACTCCCCGATCCAGCACCACAATAAACACCCCATCGTATCCACAATGCAGCTGCACATCCGGTATCTTCCCGCCCCCGTAGCGCACTGCATTTTCAAGATAGTTGGAGAGGATTCGGTGCAGTGCCGATGGGTCAACCACCCGGACACAGGGTAGGGAGCCCCTGATCCAGTTGACCACCATGCCGCCACGCCGCTTGCGCTCCACAACCTCATCAATCACATCATTGAGGTCGATCTCCTCCTCTCTCCCCTTCCTGCCTCCACGGGCAAACTCAAGGGCATCCTCAACCATCACATCCATCACATCGAGGTCCTCCTCAATACCCTCCACCAGATCCGGGTCCTGCTCTCTGGAGAGCATCTCGGTACTGAGTCGCATCCGCGCCAGTGGCGTCTTGAGATCGTGAGAGAGGCCGGCCAGCATGGTGGAGCGGTTCTCTACCATCCTCTTGATATTCCCTACCATCCAGTTGAAGAGGGTCACCAGCGAGAGGAACTCCGTTGGCCCCTTCTCCGGAAGCGGGTCTGGATACTCACCCATACCCATCTCACCCACCGCCCCCCTCAGCTCATTGATCGGCTGCACAAGCCAGCGTGTCAGGAAGTAGACCGAGATCAGGGTAATCGTGACCACCATGACCAGAACCAGGAACAGAACCGGGGGGTCCAGGCACCCCTCACGATCTGCAGAGAACCCAACCCGGATCGTCTTGATCTCCTCGGCCCCCTCCCCAGCCTCCAGACTGCCCTGTAGTGGCAGATCCAGCCAGTAGTGGTCATGCGGGTGGTTGGTTTGATCCAGGTGGCTCTGCCACATGGTAATCGGTTCCCCAAAGCGATACTCCAGCTCATCATCAACAAAACTCCAGAATGGAATTCTCCAGCTGGCAGGCTTGACCTCAAGCCCTCGCGGGGGGCTGATAAAGCCGGAGAACTCATCCTCACCTTCAGGTTCAGCGCCACCCCACCTCACCTGCTCTGGCTCTCGCAGCAGGTCGGGATACTGGGTGACCAGCTCCAATCCATCGACAAACTGCTCTACCTGAACCTGCACATTGGGCAGCACCATCTGCCGGAAAAAGATCACAAAGGTGAGAATCTGGAGGAGAAAGGTGACCAGACCAACCAGCACCAGGGTGCGACTGTAGATGCTTTTTGGAAGTCTGAGTGTGTGACTCACCGGAGAGACTACCCCTCGGTTGAGAAGAGGTAACCGACACCGCGCACAGTCTTGATAAAGCGTGGGTGGTGTGGGTCCTGTTCAATCTTCTTGCGAATCCTTGTAATCCGCACATCAATACTGCGATCAAAGGCCTCCTCCATCCCGCTATCAAGCAGATCCAGCAGGTGGTCCCGGCTCATCACGTGATTTGGATGCTCTGCCAGATGACGCAGCAGCTCAAATTCACCACTGGTCAACTCGACCGGTTCACCATTATGGGTCAATGAGTAGCTCTCCAGGTCCATTCGGTAATCATCAAAAATGATAACGTTCCGTTGCTGACTCCCCTTCTGCTCGGCACGTCGCAGTACCGAGTTGATCCGTGCCAGCAGCTCCCTCGGGTTGAAGGGTTTTGAGAGGTAATCATCGGCCCCCATCTCCAGCCCCACAATGCGGTCCACCTCCTCCCCCTTGGCACTGAGGATAATAATGGGAATCTCACCCTCGGCACGAAGCCGACGCGCAATCGAGAGTCCATCCTCACCCGGCATCATCAGATCCAGCACAATCAGGTCCGGAGCAGAGCGGGGCAGCATCCGATCCATCTCCTTGCCATCCCCGGCGGCATCAACCTGATACCCCTGCTCTTTCAGATAGCGCGCCAGAAGCTCTCTCAGCTTTTTGTCATCATCGACAATCAGGATCTTCTTTTGATCACTCATCAGTAAACACCTTGGATATCAGCCGGTTAACAATAATACCTGACTGAAATAGTTTGAAATACGCAGGAAATCCTGCTGCAACAGGAGATCGATACACTGTCCCCAACATTAGTAAACACAGGAAACATTATCATGAATATCAAAACTATCATATCAACCGCCGGTGCGCTATTGCTCTCTGGCTCCGCGCTTGCCTCCAGTGGCTTCAACCTGAATGAGAGTGGATTCAACTGGCCTGCAGAGGGCCCTGTCGATAACTTTGTTGGCGCAGAGAGAAGCCTGCCCGAGATCCTCCTCTCCGAACAGGAACTGAATGACAGTGGCTATAACTGGTCTTCCGAGGGGATCAGTGCCAACCATATCGATAACAGCTATCCACCGGAGGATTATCTGGCTGAGATCGGCTACGCCTGGCAATAATCATCGAGACAGAAACAGTACTGAAACGTTCTGAAATTCAGATGTAACAGTTGCCCATTATGCTGTAACCCATGAACCGGTGCCGGGGGGTTATTCCCTCCTCCTCAAATCCTCCCGGCACCTGTTCAGATTCTAAAATGTTGTTGGTTATTGGAGGCACCAGTTGATAAAGAAGATCAAAAACAGGCTGCTTGACTTCATAATGGATCCCTTGGGCGAAGGGTTCATTGTGATCGGTTTCATGCTGCTGTTTGTCTTCCTTGTAAACTAGCTGCGGTTAGAGCCTCCCCTCTGACCGGTGCACGTATCGAAGCCGTGCACCGGTTTTTTTGTTTGAGACAGGGAGAGCCCCAAACAAAAAAGGCGACACCTCAGTGCCGCCTCTTCGGATTCCGCAACAGACAGCCGCTCTATCCGTTTACCTTCTCCTTGAGCGCCTTGCCCGCCTTGAAGGAGGGGGAGCGTGACGCAGCAATCTGGATGGACTCGCCGGTCTTGGGGTTGCGCCCCATTCTTGCAGCACGCTCGGAGACCTTGAAGGTTCCAAAACCCGCAATCTGCGCCGTGTCACCACCCTGCAGGACATCACCAACCACCTCAACCAGCGCATTCATCACGGCCTTTGTATCCTTCTGCGATACACCCGTCTTTGCCGCCACCAGTGTCACCAACTCTCCCTTGTTCATATACCCGTCCTCATTACTATTGGTTGAAAAGATCTCCGATTATACAC
>CAYFMF010000047.1:0-12587 GCA_964344135.1 uncultured Piscirickettsiaceae bacterium | reverse complement strand
CGTGCCAGGGTGAACTCGGCCAGTGCAACCAGTGCATCCCGGTAGGGGGACTCGGGTAGTAACATGGCCGCCTCAGTCGCCTTCTCAACCGCCCCCCGGGCAGCCTCCAGTGTGTACTCGATGGCACGGGTAGTGCGGATGGTCTCCATGATTGCATCCAGCTGTTCACCGCCACCCTCTTCGATTGCCTGACGGATCAGGGTACGCTCCTCCTCGCTACCCTGTTGCATGGCATGAATCAGTGGCAGTGTCGGCTTCCCCTCGGCCAGATCATCCCCAACATTCTTGCCCATTCGCTCGGCAGAGGCGTTGTAGTCCAGCGCATCATCCACCAGCTGGAAGGCATTTCCCAGATGTTTCCCATAGGCCACCAGCGCCTTCTCAATCGGTTCCGGCTGGTTGGCAACCACCGCCCCCAGCTCTCCACCGGCCTCAAACAGCTTGGCGGTCTTGCGGTAGATCACCTCGTAGTAGCGCTCTTCGGTGGTATCGGGGTCGTTGCAGTTGAGTAGCTGCAGTACCTCCCCCTCCGCAATGACATTGGTGGTCTCGGCAAGGATCTCCATCACCCGCATCTGCTGCACCTCAACCATCATCTGGAAGGCGCGGGAGTAGAGAAAATCTCCTGTCAGAACGGCGGCCTGGTTGCCAAAGACGGCATTGGCGGTCTCCTTCCCACGGCGCAGCTCCGAGGTGTCCACCACATCATCATGGAGCAGGGTGGCGGTGTGGATGAATTCGATGACAGCGGCCAGCTGGATGGCATCATCGCCGGTTGCGCCACAGGCGCGTGCAGCGAGCAGAACCACCATCGGCCGTACCCGCTTCCCGCCACCATCGACAATGTAGTGTCCGAGCTGGTTGATCAGCACAACATCGGAGTGGAGGCGACGCAGAATCAGGCCATCAACGGCCTTGAGATCCTCACGGATCAGCTGCTGGATCTGTTGAAAGGCGGAGTTCTCGGACACGGTATCGATTGAAACAGTTTGTTATCTGTGAAAACCGCCTGATCCTAGGGGTTATGGTCCGGTGGGTCAAGTCACTTTGCCGCTTTATGGGGTGATTTTGGCTGGCCATGAATGGCCCAAAATTGCATCTTTTCTCTCTATCTTCGGTTTGACCCAAACCGGCCATCCGTGTAAAATCGCGCCTCTTTTATGGATAGGCGAAGCCCTGCCTGTTTCATGGGTTGGGTCGTCTCTTTCGGATATTTGGAGTTTTCAGGATGTACGCAGTAATCAAGACTGGCGGAAAGCAGTATCGTGTAAGTGAGGGGGATACCCTTCGGGTTGAGAAGCTGGCTGCCGAAGAGGGCGGAAGTATCGAGTTTGATCAGGTTCTGATGGTTGCCGATGGTGATGATGTCAAGGTTGGTACCCCACTGGTTGAGGGTGGCAAGGTTACTGCAACAGTGACAGCGCACGGTCGTGGCGACAAGGTCAAGATCATCAAGTTCCGCCGTCGCAAGCATCACCGCAAGCAGATGGGACATCGTCAGTCCTATACTGAGGTTCAGATTACAGGAATCAGCGCATAATTGGCGCGATCCGGATTGGTTAGGAAAGGATAGAGTTATGGCACATAAAAAGGCAGGCGGTAGTACCAGAAACGGTCGCGATTCGGAATCCAAACGGTTGGGTGTAAAGCGTTTTGGCGGTGAGAATGTTATCTCTGGAAATATTCTGGTTCGTCAGCGTGGCACCCATTTTCACCCCGGGGTGAATGTAGGTCGTGGCAAGGATGACACCCTCTTTGCCAAGGCAGACGGCGTGGTTACCTTTGAGGTCAAGGGGCCACAAAGCCGCAAGTTCGTGAGCGTCTATCCCGCATAGTTGAGCAGCATCTGCTGGTCTGGAAAGAGGCTCCGTTTAGCGGGGCCTTTTTTTGTGGTTAAGGTATCCTAGACAATTATGAAATTTGTAGATGAGGCAACAATTCGGGTGGAGGCTGGAGATGGCGGCAATGGCTGCGTCAGTTTTCGTCGTGAGAAATATATCCCCCGTGGCGGTCCGGATGGCGGTGATGGCGGGGATGGTGGCAGTGTCTATCTGCAGGGGGATGAGGGGCTCAATACACTTGCCGACTTCCGGTTCCAGCGGATGCACCGTGCAGAGCGGGGACAGAATGGCATGGGGCGAGAGAAGACCGGGCGCAAGGGGGAGGATCGCGTTATCCCCGTTCCCATTGGAACGCTGGCCCATGATGATGAGACCGATGAGCTGATCGGGGAGATCGTCAGGGATGGAGAGCAGCTGCTGGTTGCACAGGGTGGTTTTCATGGTCTCGGAAATGTCCGTTTCAAGAGCAGTACCAACCGTGCGCCACGTCGATCAACCGATGGTTCGCAGGGAGAGAAACGTTTTCTGAGACTGGAGCTGAAGGTGTTGGCCGACGTGGGGCTGCTGGGGATGCCCAATGCGGGGAAATCCTCCCTGATTCGCGCAATTTCGGCGGCCCGCCCACGGGTTGCCGACTACCCCTTTACCACCCTCTACCCCAACCTTGGGGTGGTGCGGGTTGATGCCTCCCGCAGCTTTGTGGTGGCCGATATCCCGGGGGTGATTGAGGGGGCGGCCGAGGGGGCGGGGCTGGGGATCCAGTTCCTGAAACACCTCTCCCGCAACCGGGTGTTGCTCCACCTGCTGGATGTGGTCCCTGTCGAGGGGGGTGCCAGTCCGGTTGATGAGTTTCGCAAGGTCGAGGCGGAGCTGGAGAAGTTCAGCAGTGAGCTGGCACAGCTGCCGCGCTGGCTGGTAATGAACAAGCTGGACCTGCTGCCCGAGGAGCAGCGGGATGAGGTCTGTGACGCCATTATCGAGGCGCTCTCCTGGAAGGGGCCACAGTTCCGCATCTCTGCGCTGCAAAAAGAGGGGACGAAGAAACTGGTCTATGCGATTATGGATGCGCTGGATGAGGAGAAGGATTGAGTAGCCATGAGCAGTAACAGTCAGGTTATTGAGAGCAGGAAGAGGATCTCCGGCGCGAGACTCTGTGTGGTCAAGCTCGGCAGCGCCATTCTGACCAATGATGGCCAGGGGCTGGCAACGGAGGCGATCGAGGCGTGGGTGGAGCAGATTGTTGCGCTGAGAAAGGAGGGGGTACAGGTGGTTCTGGTCTCCTCGGGTGCGGTGGCCGAGGGGATGAAGCGGTTGGGGATGAGGAGTCGCCCTCACGCCATCCATGAGCAGCAGGCGGCCGCTGCTGTGGGGCAGATGGGGCTGGTGCAGGCCTATGAGTCCTTCTTCTCTCACCATGATATCCATACCGCACAGATTCTGCTGACCCATGATGACCTCTCCAATCGTCAGCGCTATCTCAATGCGCGAAGCTCGATTCGTACCCTGCTGGAGATGGGGGTGGTCCCCATTGTCAATGAGAATGATACGGTCGCAATTGATGAGATCCGACTGGGGGACAATGATACCCTGGCGGCACTGGTGGCCAACCTGATCGAGGCGGATCTGCTGCTGATCCTGACCGATCAGCAGGGGATGTACCGGAGTGATCCGCGCACCAATCCGGAGGCTGAACTGCTCGATGTTGTGGAGGCGGACAGCCCGGTCCTGGATGAGATGGCTGGCGGCTCTGCCGGGCAGCTGGGTCGGGGTGGAATGGTGACCAAGGTGGGGGCAGCACGCCTTGCAGCCCGCTCCGGGACCGCCACTGTGGTGGCATCGGGTCGTGAACAGCAGGTCCTATTGCGCCTCTTCCGTGAGGAGTCGGTTGGAACCCTCTTTCTCCCCGGAACCCGGCAGCTGGATGCCCGCAAGCGCTGGTTGATTGGCCATCTGCAGATGCGTGGGAGCCTGACGCTGGATGAGGGTGCGGTGAAGGTACTGCGCGGCTCTGGAAGAAGCCTGCTGGCGGTGGGCATCAGGGCGGTTGAGGGGGAGTTCCTGCGTGGTGACCTGGTCTCACTGAGGGGCCAGAGTGGGGACGAGGTTGCGCGTGGTCTTGCAAACTACTCAGCCGAGGACATGAGGAGGCTCAAGGGGGAGCCCAGTGAGCGGATTGAGGCCGTTCTCGGTTATGTGGATGAGGAGGAGATGGTGCACCGGGATAATATGGTGCTGGTGTAGCCGCTGAAAAAGGGGGGCTGCTTGGTGAGGGAAACGATCTTTGAAGGAGGGGGTACAATCAGACCATCAACAGAGTTGCACTGTTTCAGGTCTGCAGAAAAAAACCGGCCAGGAGGCCGGTTTCTCTAGATCGAAAAATCGAAACAAATTACATCGCACGGATGTGTGCATTCAGGCGGCTCTTGTGACGGGCGGCCTTGTTGCGATGGATCAGTCCATTCTTTGCGGCCACATCCAGGGCAGAAGCCGCACTCTTGTACTGTGCCTCCGCCTCTTCACGATTGCCGGACTCAATGGCAGCAATTGCCTTCTTCAGGCTGGTGCGCATCATCGAGCGGCGACTCTGATTGTGTACACGTCTCTTGTCTGCCTGACGGGCACGTTTGCGAGCTTGTGGTGAATTTGCCAAGGTTCTCTCCTGAGAAAATAATCTGTTCAAAAATTGAGCCGCGTATTTTCTTCGTTTTCTGCTGGGCTGTCAATTGTTATCGCTGGTATGATTCTGTTTTTTTACGGTAAAAGAGCAATTTGAGCCATAACCTACTGAAATCCACCCTGGTCGTGGGGCTGATGACGACACTCTCCCGTGTTTTGGGACTGGTGCGAGATATTGTCTTTGCCCGCTATTTTGGTGCTGGAGGGATGATGGATGCCTTCGTGGTGGCCTTCAAGATCCCCAATTTCCTGCGCAGGCTCTTTGCCGAGGGGGCATTTTCACAGGCCTTTGTGCCGGTTCTCTCCGAGAGGCGATCGACCAGTGACCCTGAGGAGGGAGGGCAGGAGGTGCGTCAGCTGACCGATGCAGTTGCCGGAACACTGGGCGGGGTCCTGTTGCTGGTTACGGTGGTTGGTGTTGTTGCAGCTCCGCTCCTGATCATGCTCTTTGCCCCCGGTTTTGTTGGGGAGACGGACCGCTTCGAGCTCGCCTCCGGGATGTTGCGGATCACCTTCCCCTATCTGATGCTGATCTCACTGACCGCCTTTGCGGGAGGGATCCTCAACACCTATGGCCGCTTTGCCGTCCCTGCGTTCACCCCGGTCTTTCTCAACCTCTCGCTGATTGGTGCCGCGATCTGGCTCTCCCCGTTGATGGAGGTTCCGGTTACCGCACTCGCCTGGGGGGTATTGATTGGCGGTGTGGTTCAGCTGCTGTTCCAGATCCCTCCCCTGTTGAGGCTGGGAATGCTGCCTCGCCCCCGTTTTCGCTGGAAGGATTCCGGGGTTCGCAAGATTCTGAAACTGATGCTACCGACCCTGTTTGGGGCCTCGGTTGCGCAGATCAACCTGCTGCTGGATCTGGTCATCGCCTCACTGATTGCTGCCGGTAGCATGTCGTGGCTCTACTACTCGGACCGGCTGATGGAGTTTCCACTGGGGGTCTTTGGGATTGCACTCTCGACCGTAATTCTTCCAAGGCTCTCCGGACAGTTTGCGACCCGGGATCACGATGCATTCAACCAGACACTCGACTGGGCGCTTCGCCTGGTATTGCTGATTGCAATCCCGGCCAGTGCAGGCCTTTTTCTGCTGGCGGAGCCACTGCTCTCGCTGCTTTTTCAGCGTGGAGAGTTCACCCTGTTTGATGTCGAGATGGCCACAGTGAGCCTGATGGCCTATGCGCTGGGTCTGGTCGGATTTATCCTGGTCAAGGTACTGGTCAGCGGCTACTTCTCGCAGCAGAATACCCGAACCCCGGTCAGGTTCGGCATCATCGCCATGGTGGCCAATATGGGGATGAATCTCCTCTTTGTGGGGGTGATGGTCTGGGGTGGCTACCATGCACCTCATGCCGGCCTGGCGCTGGCAACAGCGGTCTCCTCCCTGCTGAATGCGACACTGCTCTATCGGGGGCTTCGTCAACGTGGTCTCTATGATCCACTGGCTGGGTGGGGGAGACTGCTGCTGCAGATTGGGGTTGCCCTGGTGGTGATGGTGCTCTCTCTTCTCTGGATCGCGCCCGACCCCCAGTTCTGGCAGGAGGCTCCACTATGGTCCCGGATCGAGGTGCTGGGGGGTGAGGTTGTGGGCGCGATGGTGGTCTATTTTTCTCTGCTCTATCTGCTGGGCGTACGGCCATCACTGGTAAGATACCGCTCATGAAAACTGAACGATCAATCTTTTCGAAAGTTCCGGCAGTTCCACTCCTGCAGCCGTCTGTGGCCCGGACGGCCACAATCGAGCGATACCACACTGCAAGGCTGTGCTTTGTGGTGGCCCAGGGAGATGATGTGCCTGAGCGTGCTGCAGGAGTGAAACTGCCGGGACGTGTGCGGCCTTTTCTATCATGGGCGGCTCGATTTCTCCAGGATTGCCTCAGGTTCATACAGGAACAGGAGAAGAGATAACAATGGAACTGATTCGCGGACTGCACAACCTCAGGCCTCACCACCACGGCTGTGTTGCAACAATCGGCAACTTTGACGGTGTCCACCTTGGCCATCAGCACGTTCTTGGGGAGCTGGCCGAGAAGGCGGAGGAGATGGGGGTGCCGGCAGTGGTGATCACCTTCGAGCCACAGCCGCAGGAGTTTTTTGTGCCGGACAACTGTCCGGGACGGTTGACCCGTTTTCGTGAAAAGATGAAGGCCCTGCGGCGGCTGGCGGTTGATCGTGTCTTTGCGCTCCACTTCAGACCTGAGCTGGCCGGAATGGATCCAGAGGCGTTTATCCGTCAGGTTCTGGTTGATGGATTGGGGATCCGTTATCTGGTGGTGGGGGATGACTTCTGTTTTGGGCGCAATCGCAGAGGGAATTTCACCATGCTGCAGGAGGCGGGTCGTGAGCATGGATTCCAGGTCGTCAACATGCACACCTTTCAGCTGGATGGTGAGCGGGTCAGCAGCACCCGCATTCGAAAGGCACTCTGTAACGGGGATCTCAATGAGGCCGAGAAGCTGCTGGGGCGCCCCTACCGGATGTGTGGACGGGTGGCACATGGCCACAAGCGGGGGCGACTGATCGGCTTCCCGACAGCCAATATTCACCTGCACCGCAAGGTCTCCCCGATTGAGGGGGTCTTTGCCGTGGAGATGTTCGGGATCGAGGGAGAGCCGGTTGCCGGGGTTGCCAATGTGGGAACCCGGCCCACGGTCAACGGAACGCGCACCATTCTGGAGGCACATCTGTTCGATTTCTCGGAGAATATCTATGGCCGTCACGTCTCGGTCGATTTTCTGGGGAAGATTCGGGATGAGCAGAAGTTTGACTCCTTTGATCTGTTGAAAGAGCAGATTTTGAGAGACGCGGAGCAGGCAAGAAACTTTTTCAGGAAGCGCTACTCATCCTGAGATGAGCGCAACACGACAAGTGCATTCAGGGGCTCCCAGGAGGCTGTCTGGGGACGAGCATTGCTCGTGGCGTTACTGTAGGTGAGTTGTCATCCCCGTGCAGGCGGGGATCCAGAGATCCAGTTAGTATGGAACTTGAGGCATGACCAGGCGGCCGGCAGTTTACATATTGGCCAGTAGACAGAACGGAACCCTATACATCGGGGTAACGAGCAATCCGGTGAAGCGGATCTGGCAGCACAAGAATGACCTGGTTGAAGGGGTTACAAAGAGGTACCGGGTTCATCAATTGGTCCATTTTGAGCAGTACGACACAATGGATGATGCAATTTTGAGAGAAATAGAGCTCAAGAAGTGGAACAGAAGCCGGAAAATCAGATTGATTGGGCAGGAGAACCTGGATTGGGATGATTTATGTCGCCAAATTGCTGGTAAAATATAGCGTTTTTGGCTGGATTCCCGTCTGCGCGGGAGTGGCGTATCAATACCATTACGGATAACAAAGTGGCAAACAGTTACAAAGAGACCCTCAACCTTCCCAAGACCGGCTTTCCGATGAAGGCCAATCTGGCCAACCGTGAGCCCAACTTGCTGAAAAAGTGGGAAGAGATCGATCTCTACGGCCAGATGCGGGAGCAGGGGGCAGAGAGACCCAAATTCATCCTCCATGATGGCCCCCCCTATGCCAATGGGGATATCCATATCGGCCATGCGGTCAACAAGATTCTCAAGGACATGATTCTCAAGTCCCGTGCGCAGATGGGGTTTGATACCCCCTATGTCCCGGGATGGGACTGCCACGGTCTGCCGATTGAACTCAACGTCGAGAAGAAGTGGGGCAAGCCGGGGCGCAAGCTGGATGCCGAGGCCTTCCGTCAGAAGGCACGTGAATATGCAGCGCGCCAGGTGGAGGGGCAGAAGAGGGATTTCAGGCGTCTGGGTATCCTGGGGGATTGGGAGAACCCCTACCTGACGATGAATTTCCAGTTTGAGGCGGACATCATTCGCTCACTCGGAAAGATCGTCGAGAATGGTCACCTCCACAAGGGGGAGAAGCCGGTCCACTGGTGCAGCGACTGCGGCTCTGCGCTGGCTGAGGCGGAGGTGGAGTATGAGGACAAGAACTCCCCCGCCATTGATGTCCGTTTCAATGTGGTGGATGAGGCCGGTTTCCTGAGGCGTTGCACGACTGAATCGGAAGGCAGAGGTGCTATCTCGGTGGTGATCTGGACCACCACCCCGTGGACCCTGCCGGCCAACCAGGCGGTCTCGCTTCACCCCGATTTTGACTATCTGCTGCTCCAGGCGGGAGATACCCGTCTGCTACTGGCGGAGGCGCTCCATGCCGATGTGATGGAGCGTGCAGGGGTTGAGGAGTACTCCATTCTGGGGCGCTGCAAGGGGGCGGATCTTGAGGGGGTACTGCTTCACCACCCATTCTATGAGCGTCAGGTTCCGGTAATCGTTGGAGATCACGTTACGCTGGATGCCGGTACCGGTGCCGTCCATACCGCCCCAGGACATGGTCAGGAGGACTATGTGGTGGGGATGCGCTACAACCTGCCGGTTGACAACCCGGTGGGGGGGAATGGCTGTTTTGTTGAGGGTACGGAGCTCTTTGCCGGTGAGCATGTATTCAAGGCCAATGACCATCTGCTTGAGGTGCTGGAGGCGCGTGGGGCACTGCTCTGTGTTGAGAAGATCCGCCATAGCTATCCCCACTGCTGGCGTCACAAGAGCCCGATTATCTTCCGTGCCACTCCACAGTGGTTTGTCAGCATGGACCAGGCCGATCTTAGAAAGCGTGCGATGGAGGCGATCCAGGGGGTCCACTGGATGCCGGAGTGGGGGCAGGCTCGAATCGAGGGGATGGTGGAGAACCGCCCCGACTGGTGCATCTCCCGTCAGCGTACCTGGGGGGTACCGATTGCACTCTTTATCGATAAACAGACGGGGGATCCACACCCCGACACGGTGCGCCTGATTGAGCAGGTGGCGCAGCGGGTGGAGCAGTCCGGCATTGATGGCTGGTTCGGTCTCGATCCGAGTGAACTGCTCGGCGGTGAGGCCGACCGATACCAGAAGGTGATGGATACCCTCGATGTCTGGTTTGACTCCGGGGTGACCCACCATGCGGTACTGGACCGTCGGGAGGAGCTTTCGCGCCCGGCAGATCTCTATCTCGAGGGCTCCGATCAGCATCGCGGCTGGTTCCAGTCCTCGCTCCTCACCTCGGTGGCGATGGTTGGCGCCCCCCCCTACAGGGCGGTACTGACCCACGGCTTTACGGTCGACAAGGATGGCAAGAAGATGTCCAAGTCGCTCGGCAATGTGATCGCCCCACAGAAGGTGATTCAGGAGCTGGGCGCCGACATCATCCGACTCTGGGTCGCCTCAACCGACTACCGTGGCGAGATGACGGTCTCCAACGAGATTCTGCGCCGGATGGCGGATGCCTATCGCCGGATCCGCAATACAGCCCGTTTTCTCTTGTCCAACCTGAATGGCTTTGATCCCGCAAGCGATGCACTGCCAGCGGAGCAGATGCTCTCGCTCGATCGCTGGGCGGTGGACCATGCGGCACGCCTGCAGCAGGAGATTGTTGCGGCCTACGAGGAGTACAATTTCCATCTGGTGTTCCAGAAGATTCACAACTTCTGTTCGGTGGAGATGGGGGGGTTCTACCTCGACATCATCAAGGACCGTCAATACACCACGCAGACCGAGAGCCAGGCACGGCGATCCACCCAGACGGCGATGTATCACATTGTCGAGGCGATGGTGCGCTGGTTGGCGCCGATCACCAGCTTCACTGCCGATGAGATCTGGAGCTTCCTGCCGGGGGAGCGTGGAGAGAGCGTCTTTCTGGAGGAGTTCTACGGTGGCCTGTTCCAGATGGAATCGGGTGAGCGCTTCAGCGCCGAGGAGTGGGAGCGGATTGTTGCGGTGCGTACCGAGGTGGCGAAGCCGCTGGAGGCACTGCGTGCGAACAAGACCATTGGCTCGGGACTGGATGCCGAGGTGGATCTCTACTGTGATGACTCCCTCTACAGTCTGCTGGAGAGGCTGGAGGATGAGCTCCGTTTTGTGCTGATCACCTCCTATGCCAGGATCCACCCACTGAACGAGATACCTGCCGATGCA
Organism: uncultured Piscirickettsiaceae bacterium; assembly: GCA_964344135.1. Taxonomy (GTDB): domain Bacteria; phylum Pseudomonadota; class Gammaproteobacteria; genus Thiopontia. The sequence goes on along the minus strand of CAYFMF010000047.1, from coordinate 2,075 downwards.
GAGGAGACCGAGCTGGAGGGGCTGAAGGTGCAGGTCGCCGCGTCAGCGCATGACAAGTGTGTCCGCTGCTGGCACCACCGTGAGGATGTGGGGAGCAGTGGTGACCATCCGGAGCTCTGTGGCCGCTGTCTGGAGAATGTGGCCGGTTCGGGTGAGCAGCGCCGCTATGCCTGAGCAGTATGGGGGGCGGGCCCCTGGGTTGAGATGGCTGCGGCTCTCTGCCCTGGTCCTCTTTCTGGACCAGGGGAGCAAGATCCTGGCTGAATACTATCTGGAGCTCTACCGGCAGGTAGAGATCCTCCCCTTTTTCAACCTGACCCTGATGCAGAACAAGGGGGCCGCCTTCAGTTTCCTCGCCGATGCAGGGGGATGGCAGCGCTGGTTCTTTGTGGTGCTGACTGTTGTGATCATTGTCTTTCTTCTGCGCTGGTTGCGTGCACTGGAGGGCAGTGAGCGGAGGTTGGCAGTTGCGCTTGCACTGATCATTGGTGGGGCGGCAGGAAATCTGATCGATCGGGTCTTCTATGGCCATGTGATCGACTTTCTCGATTTTCATGTCATGGGGTGGCACTGGCCGGCATTCAACATTGCAGATAGTGCAATCACCCTCGGTGCGTTGACTCTGGTATGGGATGTGGTTTTTGGGGACAGTGAAACCAACAATACTGTATGATCTACCGATTATATTAAAAAGATCCGATACAACACCACAGAGCCGATCAGATGACCGATTCGATCCTGAAGAAACGCATTGATGACTACCGTCTCACTCTTGGAGGCAGGGAGTTCGTCCCGTTGATGCTGGGTGGCATGGGGGTTGATATCTCGACCCGTGATCTTGCGCTGGTCTTTGCCGAGCAGGGGGGGATTGGCCACATCTCCGATGCGATGGTACCGACGGTGATCGACAAGGATTTCAAGACCCGTTATGTCGGGGATCGCCTCAAGCAGTACAAGTTCAATGTCGACAATCCGGACAAGTCGATCGCCCAGTTCGACCTCGATGAGCTGCGTGAGGCACAGACCCGCCATGTCGATGAGGCAATGTCGGCCAAGCGGGGCGAGGGGGGCGTCTTCATCAACTGCATGGAGAAGCTCACCATGAACAACCCCAAGGAGACGCTGCGGGTTCGTCTCAATGCGGCACTGGACTCCGGGATTGATGGCATCACCCTCAGTGCCGGGCTCCATCTGGGCTCACTCGATCTGATCAAGGACAACCCCCGGTTTCGTGACGCCCATATCGGGATCATTGTCTCCTCCGTGCGCGCACTGAAGCTCTTTCTGAAGCGGGCAGCACGACTGGATCGGCTGCCCGATTTTGTGGTGGTTGAGGGGCCGCTGGCGGGTGGCCATCTTGGGTTCGGAATGGATTGGGCCAAGTTTGACCTGGCCACCATCACCAAGGAGGTGCTGGAGTACCTGCGAGAGTCGGACCTGACCATTCCGGTGATCCCTGCGGGCGGGATCTTTACCGGTACGGATGGTGCCAGACTGCTGGATCAGGGGGCAGCGGCGATTCAGGTCTCGACCCGCTTTACCGTTGCCCAGGAGTGCGGCCTGCCGGCGGATGCAAAGCAGGCCTACTTTGGGGCCAGAGAGGAGGATATCGAGGTCAATACCCTCTCTCCAACCGGCTATCCGATGCGGATGTTGAAAAACAGCCCGGCGATCCACTCCGGGATCCGTCCCAACTGTGAGTCCTACGGCTATGTACTGGATGGCAAGGGGCACTGCAGCTACATCGATGCCTATAACGAGACGGTGGCGGCCCATCCGGATGAGAGGAAGGTCTCGGTCGAGGAGAAGATCTGTCTCTGTACCCATATGCGCAAGTACAAGGTCTGGACCTGTGGCCACTACACCTACCGCCTCAAGGATACGGCCAACCGGAATGAGGATGGGAGCTACCAGGAACCAACCGCTGAACACCTCTTCAAGGACTATCAGTTCAGCAGCCACGACGAGATCAGGAAACCTGAGTAGGAGCCTGTCGGGTTTAGGATGCCGTAGCGAAAAAAGCTGATTTGAGGTAGATTTTTTCATCGTTTGAGGCGAATAGTGGGCACTATTTA